>CAZERD010000022.1:0-21993 GCA_964515405.1 uncultured Desulfurellales bacterium | reverse complement strand
TTATAGGACCAACCTCAAAGATATAGGTGTCTAATCTCTTTAAAATAGATTCTATGCTGTTATAAGTACCCATATGTATGTTGGAAAGCGGAGAGGGCGGGATTCGAACCCGCGGTGCGCGTAGTACGCACAGTTGATTTCGAGTCAACCGCCTTCAACCGCTCGGCCACCTCTCCAGTGATATATATACCAAAACTACTACACTCCTGCAAAGGTTTAACCCAAATTGGTGAAAAGGCTCCCAAGCCTTTTTTTCTCTTGAGCTTTGAAAACATTCTGGGGGTATGTTGGATTGTTGTACGGGACATTCAACCCCCTTTTGTTTCTGGGTATTGGGTTACCGTCGAGTACGGATTTGAGCAGTGACTTATCTTCTTCAGATAATATACCTATTGCCCTGAAGCCAAAAGCCCTTGAGAGATCAATCGGTCTATCTGTTTCTATTAACCATACATAGCCTAATATGTGCTCAAATTCAACGATTATATCCTTTGGACCTGCTAATTCGTAGAATTCGCTCATTAGTAGGGCTCTCTCGTTGTCTATATACGTTCCTATTATAAAGTCTTCTTCCATTGCTATTTCCAGTATATCTCCAAAGCTGGCGGACGTGCTGTAACCTATAAGATTACCCTTCTTGTTTCTACTTACCATCAAATACCTTTCCAGTGCTTCTGAAAAATAATTACTCATGCTTATTGCTCCTTAGTCTGTGTATTATAAATACGGTAAATATATGGTTTAGGACCTCTGATGGTAGGGTAAACCTCCTTGCTGCTGCTTCTATCTTTGACGAGAGTTTTTCTCCAAATGCTCCTGTTTTTATAAGCTTTGTTATGTCAAGTGTCTTTGAAGAACTGAGGGTATCTTGAATTGCGTTTTTCTCTTCGTCTGTGAAGTCTTTGAAGAAGCCTTCGTACGCGTATTGTGCGCTTATCGCCACTACCCAGTTAAGGTTTGGGTTCAACTCGTACATGTTTATAAACTCCGTGTGGTTTCCCATGGTTTTTCTTTCCGCTTCTATGATTCCTGCTCTATATCCCTTGAGAATTTTTCTGAAGTAGTTTACCATAGAAAGCTTAAGTATCTCCAAGGGTTTTTCATACTTGGATAGAGTCTCTCGGTGTTCCAAAGCGAATAGATATATTTCACTTCTCAGGTCGTGATCGTCGCCTACCCTTGTTAGATCGGATTCAAATATGTTTTTTAGGTACTCTATCACTTTCTCAACAGCATCGTTGATGTCTTCGTTTTTGTTTTTTAGAAATCTGTGCAAACTTTCCATATGCCACCTTTTTGCAAAATTATATCATAGAAATGTGTATTTTTATATAGTGATTTGCTATTTAATTATTCCTTATCTTTTATCTGGTTTGGATGGATTGAGTGAATATGCTTTTCCTTTCCTATGTAAAAAGTTGTGATGGAAAAAAGTGTTGTGTATATATCTTCTACATTCTTTCCGTATTGTTTGAGCCAGAAATACCCATTGTTTTCTCTTTCCATAAAGTCATTGTCAGTGCAGCGCTTATTAGTTTGCCGTTTACGGTAATGTTATTTAGCCATTTTTCCTTTTACTTATATGAACACCGTCTTGGTTTTGGTTGTGATTTGCTTAATGTATTTTCCCTTCAGTTTGCCAGAAGCGCGACATTATTGAAGAATTGAAATATCCCGTGTAAATCCGCTATGTTTCCTCTAATTCTTCTAAACAAACCAGATTTGTTTATGACAACGTCAACTTTAAATTTTTTTCTAAGGATGTTATTATAATGATGTCTGCGACCTCAAATTCCGTGTATCTGAACATGTTTTCTCTAACTTAGTTCTCTTCTGGGTTTGCCCATGATTTATAGCTTTGGGGAGAAACTTTGTGAGGTGTTGTGATGGTTTTTCAACGGATGGTAGTGGGTTTCGTGGGGGGTGTTTGCGGGTATAAGTTTGTACCGGCTTTTTGAAGAGAATGAGTTTTTTGTCTTTGGATAGGTATAAACCCAGCCTTGCCATATATCTGCCCATTTCATCTTCATTTACAATTATTTGTTCTATTCGTTTTATGTCAAGGTGTTTTAGATACCCGTGGGAATGTCCCCCCAATATATGTTTATCCCTTTAATTCTTTGAGCTATTGTTTTATCGCGTGTATATTCTATGTGGGCTATAGCAAGTATCAGATTGGCTTTGTGTTTTTTGGGGAATTCTTACCGCTTTTCTCACTATTGTTATATTTTCCTCTCTGAGTTTTACTGCTTTGAAGGGAATTGATGTGCGGGGGTTCTTCTGCCATCAGTGAAAAAATGCCGATTTTACCACTTTTTTAATTAAATCTCGCGTATTTGAGAGTTTTACCCAGCACAACATCTCCTTCATCAAATTCGCGGTTCCCCAAGGTGTAGAACTCATACCCAGCTCTGCTCATTGTTAGTATATGGCTTTGCCTCTGAATGTATGGAAGATCTACCCATTAAGTTGTTACTGCTTAATACTACGATAACATCCATTGGGGGTTGTTTTTCTTTGTAAAACTGATAATGGGAGCTATTCTCGATATACTTCCCCCTCTGTTGGAGCTGTTGAGGACTCCTTGTAAGTCTCCAGTGCTAACCACTGTTATGTGATACCTATAGGTTCCAGGGAGTATGAAGAACAGTTGGGTCAGTGTTAGGAAGACGAGAAAGCACTATTATCAGAATGTTCTCTATTTTCATGTGTTGCTTCCTTTTAAGCTTATAAGGGTTGACAAATACACTCTCTTTGCATATATGCAAGTATTGTAAAACTGAAAAAAGGGAGTATTTTGCAGCACGAAGAGTGGTTTTTTCTGTATCTTCTTCTTGCTCCCAGGGGATTTATAGATGAGGGTTTTCGAATCACTTGATGAGTATAAGAAATACTTTCTTAAACTTATAGAGCTTGAGCGCAGAGCGGAAATGGAGTTTCATCTCAATGAAATAAGGAAACTTAGTGGTTTTGAGAGGCAGTCGAAAGGAAGGGCTATACTCAACCTGAAGGTTAAATGTATGGGTGAAATGTTGGGCTATAAAACCTACAGATTTGGACGTGAGTCCATGCCACAACACCAAATAAAGGTTGGGGATGTGGTTTTAATCTCAAAGAGTGATCCTCTTAAGCAGCATATGGAAGCCACTGTTAGTGCTACCAGCAGGAACTATGTGGAGGTCATGACAAAAGAGGCACTGTTTAAGTCAAAGTTCTACAGGATGGATCTGTTTGTTAACGATATTACATTTAGGAGAATGAAGAAAGCTGTTTCAGCACTTGAGATGAGTGAATTTGATTATCGTATTATCCTTGGTCACAGGAGGCCTAGAATTGTGAGTGTTAATGTTTCTTCGGGGAAGCTTAATGATTCCCAGAACAGAGCTCTCAAGTTGTCGGTGGATAGTGAATTGTTTCTTATACATGGTCCCCCTGGGACGGGTAAAACTACAACCTTGGCTGAGGTAATAAGGGCGAATTTGGGCAAGAGGATTCTTGTGTGTGCGGATAGTAACGTTGCCGTGGATAATGTTATAGAGCATTTCAAGGATAGGAATATTGTTAGAATAGGACATCCCGCTAAGATAGGTAGCACCCTGTTGAGGTACTCCATAGAGGTTAAGATAACTGAGGATGAGAGGTATGGAAATAAAGTTGAGAGACTAGAGAGGAGGATAAACCTTCTGAGAAGGGCCCAGGAAGAGTACAAAAAACCTCTACCAGGAATCAGGAGGGGGATGAGCAATGAGGAGATATTGACTCTTGCCAACAGGGGGGCTTCGAAGAGGGGAATCACGTCGAATCAGATAATGAAGATGGCGAAATGGATTAGGTTGCAAGAAAAGATAACAAGACTCTACAATAGGAAGAATGAGCTTATTCAGAAGATAGCCAATGATATAATAGATTCAGCGGAGATAGTATTTTCAACCAATTCTGGAGCTGGAAGCGAACTTCTTGAGGATAAAACGTTTGATGTAGTATTTATTGATGAGGCCGCCCAAGCAACGGAGCCCAGTTCTCTTATCCCGATTGTGAAAGCCGGAAGGGTTGTATTTGCTGGAGATCATAAACAATTGCCACCAACTATCCTTTCTGACAAAGCTAAGGGACTCAATGTGAGTATGTTTGAGCGTTTTGAGGAGATATATGGTTGCTCAAGTATGCTCACAGTGCAATATAGGATGAATGACAAGATATGCAGGTTTCCAAGCTGCGAGTTTTATTCATGCAGACTTGTCTCGGATGAATCTGTCAGAGATATCAGGCTATCTGATATAGCTTCGGTGGATAGTTTCCTGGGAGGAGATGAGCCCGTAGTGTTTTTTAATACAGAAGGCAAGTTTATGGAAGCCCAGAAGAAAGGGAGTACATCCCGTTACAACCCCCGAGAGGCAAATTTTGTGAAAGATATAGTGGAAAGGTTGCTATCGTATGGTGTATCCCCCGATGATATAGGTGTTATAACTCCTTATAAGGATCATGAAGAGTACATGAAGAAGATCATTGAGAATATTGAGATAAAATCGGTGGATGGGTTCCAGGGCAAGGAGAAAGAGGTGATAGTACTTAGTCTTGTCAGGGCAAATGAGGAAGAAGAAATAGGGTTCCTAAGAGATAAAAGGAGACTGAACGTGGCTATTACAAGAGCAAAGAGGAAACTTATCATCGTGGGAGATGTTGCAACGCTTTCATCGGATCCCACCTATAGGCATCTTGTAGAATATATTGATAAGAATGGATTACTGCTCAATGTTTGTTGACCAGGGTACGTTCCTTTTACATTTTTTTTACTTTTTTGTGAAGTTTTTTTGAACAAAGTCCCTGACAATCTTATGGTATGAATGGGAACAAAGGGGTAGAGTCAGCTTCTGCCCATGTGGATAGACTTGATAGGAGGCTTATAGCTTCCTACAAGCTCAAGAACAGGGTGTTTAAGTATGTAACATATGCCATGTCTCTTGTAGTTCTTCTCATCATAGTAGCAATTTTCGTTTCGCTCTTTGTTAAATCCATACCTGCTATTAGAAAGTTCGGTTTTATCCATTTCATTTTATCTACTCGGTGGAATCCAAACAAGGGTGTTTTTGGTGCTCTTCCTGCTATTTATGGAACCTTAGCAACCACATTTATATCAATGTTGATAGCTATGCCTATAGCTATGGGAATAGCCATATTTATTACCCAAGTTTGCCCTCATCATTTAAGAGGTGTTTTTGCAATGGCAACTGATTTGTTGGCTGCTATACCGAGCATTATCTATGGTATGTGGGGGCTTTTTACCTTTGCTCCTATTATGTCTCACTATATAGAGCCTTTTCTCAAGGAAACAGTGGGGAGGATACCAATAGTTAATGCTCTTTTTGAGGGTACGCCCCTGGGTATAGATATACTCACAGCTAGTATGGTGTTAAGCATTATGATTATACCTTTCATATCGAGTATAGCCCGTGAAAACTTTGAGCTTGTACCTCGGGAGTTAAAGGAATCGGCCTATGGTATGGGTGCTACCAAATGGGAAGTTATAAAGGACGTTATAATACCTTATTCTAAGAAGGGGATTATGGGTGGTATCATCATAGCTATGGGGCGTGCTTTGGGGGAAACTATGGCTGTGGCATTTGTGTTGGGAGACAAGCATAGCCTTCCGATCTCGCTTATAAAGCCGGCGACAAGCATCACGGTTACACTTGCGAATGAATTTACTGAGGCGTATACGAAGTTATATCTTTCATCACTATTTTATCTTGCACTGCTTCTTTTTGCTATGAGTCTTGTTGTGCTCGCTGTGGCCAAGGTAATACTGACTAAAGACAAGTCAAGGAGTGGGAAATGATGGATGTGAGGGAAAGAAGAAAAGTAATAAATTTTGTAGCACTAAGTTTCTCTGTTGTGGCTGCTTTTGTAGGGGTGTTTTGGTTGGTTTTTATACTTGCTGATGTAGTTATAAATGGTGTGGCGTACATAACACCTTCTCTGTTCTTAAAGGATCCTGTACCACCTGGCATGGGTTTGGGTATGGGTGGTCTCAGGCCAGCGTTTGTGGGTCAGTTTATAATAACCTCCATCGCTGTGGTAATTGGAATTCCAATTGGTTTGCTTGGAGGTGTGTTTCTTGCTGAGTACGGAAGAGATAGTGGGTTTGCCCGCTTCATAAGCGCCCTTTCAGATATTATGATGAGTGTGCCGACGATAGTGGTTGGGACGTTTATATACGCTGTTATGGTGATTCCTATGGGCCACTTTAATGGTTTGAGTGGTTCTGTGGCTCTTGCCATAATTATGATACCTATAGTACTCAGGACCACAGAGGATATGCTCCGGCTTGTTCCCTGGAGGTTGAGAGAAGCTGCATTTGCTTTAGGTGCTCCTTATTATAAGGTTATATTGCAGATAGTGTTCAGAGGGGCGGCTACAGGTATTTTTACAGGGACAATTTTATCAATAGCTCGTATAGCTGGAGAAACTGCCCCCCTTCTTTTCACGTCGTTCAGCAATCAATTTCTGACTGTGAACCCGGTGAAGGGTCCCATGGCATCTCTGACGGTGACTATATTTAACTATACAATGGGACCTTATAAAAGCTGGCACCATCTGGCTTGGGCAGCGTCGCTGGTTATGACGGCATTTATCTTACTTCTGACTATTATTGGTAAGGTGATAGTGAAGTGGAGATATAAACATGAGAGATAGAGATTCTCGGCCCTTTAATAACGGATTATTTTACAGTGAAAGAGATATAATAGTTGACGTCAAGAATTTGAACTTCTACTACGGCAATAAGCATGTACTTAAGGATATAAACATTAAAATAAAAAGAAACTCTGTTACCGCGCTTATAGGTCCCTCAGGATGTGGTAAAACCACATTGCTGAGATGTTTCAACAGGATGCATGATCTGTACAGAGGTAACAGATATGAGGGCGAGATATTATTCAACGGTGTTGATATTCTTAAGATGAAAGACAAAATAGAGCTTAGAAGCAAGATAGGTATGGTGTTTCAACAACCTACACCCTTTCCTATGTCTATATTCGACAATGTTGCTTATGGGTTAAGGATAAAAGGAATAAAAAACAGGGCTGAGTTAGAAGAGAGAGTGGAAAACGCGTTGAAACAGGCTGCGCTGTGGGATGAGGTATCTGATAGACTAAAGGCTCCAGCTACAGGGCTCTCTGGAGGACAGCAACAGAGGCTTGTGATAGCAAGAGCGTTGGCTGTGGAGCCGGACATACTACTATTTGATGAGCCTACGAGTGCTCTTGATCCTATATCTACGTCAAAGATAGAGGAACTTGTTCTTGCCCTGAAAGAAAGACTGACGATAATAATTGTTACACACAATATGCAGCAGGCAGCCAGAGTTTCTGAGTTTGCTGCTTTTATGTACATGGGTGAAATCATAGAGTTTCATAAAACTGCTGTGCTCTTTACCAAACCAAGCAAACGATTGACAGAAGATTATATAACAGGTAGATTTGGTTAAAAAATTAGGGAAGGAGATATCCATGAGACAGTTGGAAGAGGGTTATATAGAGCTTAAAAGCAAGATGGCGGATATGAGTTCTATCGTTAGAACGATGATACAGAAGGATGTTAAAGCTCTTGTGGAGAGGAATTCAGAATTAGCTGATGAAGTAATAGCTATGGACGACGATGTGGATCTCCTAGACATCCAGATAGATGAGCTCGCTTCAAGACTTCTTGCTCTTTATGAGCCGAAGGCCATAGATTTCAGGTTTCTTACAGCGGCTTTGAGAATAATAGTTGACGTGGAAAGGATAGGAGACCATTGTGTTGATATAGCGAAGGAAGTAAAGAAGCTTAATAAGATCCCTCAGATAAAGCCGTACATAGATCTTCCCAGAATGGCGGAGGCGTGTATAAATATGTTGGATGACTCTATAGCGGCGTATTTTAAGAGGGATGAAAAGCTGGCGCTCGAGGTGATAAAGAGAGATGATTTTGTAGATAGCTTAAATGAGCAGGTACTGAGAGAATTGTTTACATACGTTACGGAGGATCCAAGGAAGATCAATGGTATAATTTCTCTAATGTTTCTCTCAAAGTCCTTTGAAAGGATAGCTGATTACACTACAAACATATGTGAGGACGTCTATTTTATGGTTAAAGGTGACATAATAAGGCACAGGTATGTCCAAGAGAAAGCTCATGAAAAAGATTTTGATAGTAGAGGATGAGAGAGACCTAAGAGATCTAATAGCTTTTAACTTGAAGTTGGAAGGGTATAGTCCAATTGAAGCTGAGGATGCCAATTGTGCCCTTATGATAATGGAAAGCACGGAAATTGATATGATTCTTCTTGATATGATGTTACCTGGGTTGAAGGGAGATCAATTTTTGAGGATAGTGAAGACAAGTGATTCGTATAAGCACATACCCGTTATAATAATTTCTGCAAGAGGGGGAGAGGCGGATGTCGTAAATGGTTTGAAGAGTGGAGCTGAGGATTATCTTGTAAAGCCTTTTAGTACAAGGATACTTATTACGAAGATAGGCGTTATATTTAAAAGGGTAAACAGCACAAGCGAGAGAGATGGTGAGATTTCTTATGGGGGGGTTACAATAGATACCAGGAGTAGAGAAGTGTTTTCTAGGGGCAAAAGAATTACCCTTACGAACAAAGAATTTGAGTTGTTGCTATTTCTTCTCCAGCATCCGCATAGGGCATTTACAAGGGATCAACTGCTTAGCAGTGTGTGGGGGTATGAAAGTGATGTGTATACCAGAACGGTGGATTCTCATATTTCCTCCTTGAGAAAGAAGCTTGGAGAGGTGGGCAGGATAATAAAGAGTATCCCAAAGATTGGATACAAAGTGGAATGAAGGAGCCACTCAAGAGATTTGTATTTATATTTGTTTCTGTTATGTTAAGTGCAGGGATATGTATGTATCTATTGAACTCTATACACGAGGATATAGTGTATAAAAATTACAGAAGTCTCTTGAAGAATGAGGTGAGGTTTATAGAGAAGATAATAAACACAGACGTAAAAACAGGCAATTTTAATAATCTTGCTCTTAGAACTCATCTCTTTGTAATGGTGATTGATAAAAAAGGGAAGGTGCTATACAGTCTCAGAACGTATCCGAGTTCTGTGAGCATACTTGCCAGTAAGGATTTAAAGGATGCTTTGTACTATGGGAACGGGTTTGCCGTGGAATACGACCCTGCTCTTTCCCGTAGGATGATATACTATGCTGAGATGTGTAGTGGTGGATATATAATTAGGGTGGGTTATCCTATTTCTCTTGTAAGAGGATTAAGTCTCTTCTCCGAGCAGGGGGCTATACTTGTGATGTTGTTTTTTGTTATAACCATAGCCTCAATGTCTGCGTACATGGCCAGGTCCATGTATTTGCCCATACAGAAACTCAATTACATAGTTGATGCGATAAACTCTAACAGAATCCATGTGCACTTTCCGAGGTTTAAAAATCCGACAATGTCAAAAATAGGTGGATTGATTTATCGCATATATCATGCGATGCTCAGTAAGCAAAGGGAGTTGGTAGAGGAAACTGAAAAACTCCATACAATAATACAGTCTGCTTCTGATGGAATAATTCTGCTGGACAGGAATAACACTGTACTACTTTCAAATCCAGTGTTTTCAGAAATTACAGGTGTTTCTATAAAGGATGGAGAGAATATATTATCCTCGGCTGGGGATATAGAGAGTATTCAATTGCTCAACAAGCTAACTACTTTTGAAGAGGGATGGCATAAAGTTGATTTGGGTAACATGGTACTCGGGGTACTAGTCAGGCGCATAGGTGATAACAAATTTATTGTGCTTAAGGATATGACAGATAGACGTAGGTATGAGGAATTTAAAACAAGGCTTACAGACAGCATTTCTCATGAGCTCAAGACACCCATAGCCACACTGATGGGTTATGCTGAGACCCTTATGTCTCATGATGTTGACGATAGTACAAAGCGTAATTTTATAGAGAGGATATATTCTACCACGAAGAGGCTGGATGAACTTATAAGCGACATAGTAGAGCTCAATAGACTTGAGTTTCAGGAGGGTGGGTTCAAGGTTGAAGAGCCGACCAGCTTGAAAGACATAGAAGCTGAAGTAAGGGAGCATCTTAAAGGGAAGACAGATAAAAGGGTAAAATTTGACGTAGAAGATAAAAGTGTGTATGTGCTCCCTGAGCATCTTGTTAGTATATTGAGCAATCTTATAAGTAATGGTATTAAGTATTCAAAGGGCCAGAATATTTATGTGTCCGTAAAGACGAGGGATGAGAGGGTTATTGTAGATGTTGATGATGAAGGCCCTGTTATACCAGACGAAGAGAAAGAAAGGATATTTGAGCGGTTCTATACGAGGTCTGCATCGAGGAGCAGGGATAGATCTGGTACTGGTTTGGGTTTATCTATAGTCAAGCACATATCTCATTTGTACTCGGGACAGATCATACTCCTGAAGAACGAATATGGTGGTAACCGTTTTGAGGTTGTGCTCAGGGAGAGGTATTAGTTAGCATATACTTGTAAAGAAAATGGTGTTTTAATAAAATTAGCAACTACATGGGGGGTGTTGCATATTAGGTAAGAGGGTATATCTGACACAGGTTATCTTTTTGTCCATAGTGGTTTTACTTTTCGTTGTTTCCATAGCTACGATTGTACTTGAGATAAGGAATTATCATATCACTGTGGGGGCAGGTTTGGAGCTTTTGAGATCAAAACTGACAAAGTCACTTGAGACTCAAATGATAGATAGAATAAATAATGTGGTGGATTTTATAGATTCAGAAAGGCAGGCAATGACAGAGATAGCTTTGAGGGATGCCAAAATGAGTGCTAACATGGCCTATAAGGTTCTGAATGGTACCTATAGAGAGATAGGCTCTGAGAGTGAGGGCAGTAAAGTGGTGAGTGAGTTTGAGAGAAGACTTATGGAGAAAGGGATTTTAAATGTTTTCCTCGTATCCAAAGATACGTATACTGTTTATAATACACCTGGTATTGTGAGGTCTGGTCCTGTCCGTTTTCTTATAGAAAAACTCAGGGTTTCACGTGCCAAAGAGCTGTACTATCAGGATAGGGATACAGGATATGTGTTTTTTGTTAGAACCTTTAAGCCATTGAATCTATATATAGCAGCGTGGGAGAATCTAAACATAAGGATGGTGAAGAGAGACACACTCCTGTTTTTGAGGTATTTTCCGTATACTAAAAATGAGAAGAGCTATATATTTGTATTGAAGTTGAACAGCTTGAGCGGGGGAGACTGCTTCGCAAGAGTGCTTTTGAATCCTAATTTCCCGAATCGCGTAGGCAAGTGTATCTCCACGAAGGAACGGGGTAAGCGAGGTTTTCCGTTTGTAAGAGCCGGTCTGGAGAGAATAAGGGAAAAAGGTGAAGCTTTGATAAGGTATTACAACAAGGTTCCCGGCACGGACAAGGTGGTAGTAAAAGTAGCCTACATGAAACTGTATAGACCTTACAATTGGGTTGTGGGTACAGGGTTCTATATGACACAGGTTGATTCCTTTGTAAACGAACTGAAGAAAACGTTGTACAGGAGAAACAGAGACTTTATTATAAACTTTATTGCTCCTATATTCGCTATGCTTATGTTACTGCTTGGAATATATCTTTTTATAATGGAGAAGATGAAGGAAAGCGAGGACATATTCTATAAGGAGATAAACAACGCTATAAAGAATAAATCGGTCTTGACGGAGGATTTGATAGAGCGCAATGTTCTCTTCAGGACCTATGAGTTCCACTCTATATTTAACATAATAAATTCGGTTATAGAAAACTTCAGAAAGACGGAGATGGACATTGTGGAGTCCTTTATATCTACGCTGGAGGCAAGAGACGTATACACTAAAGGCCATTCTCAAAGAGTAGCACACTATGCTAAGGCTATAGCCAAAGCACTTGGATTTTCTGAACGGGATCAGTCAAGGATATATATAGCTGGTATTCTTCATGATATAGGCAAAATAGGAATACCAGACCACATACTTCTAAAACCTGGCCTCTTGACAAAGCATGAATATAAGATAATGAAATATCATCCTCTTTTCTCGTATTATATCCTCAAGAGCTTAGAGCCTTTTAAGGACATTGCGCTTATGGTGAAGCAGCATCATGAAAGGTGTAGCGGCAATGGCTATCCAGACGGCCTTAAGTGTGATGAGATCCTAAAGGAAGCAAGAATACTTGCCATAGCGGATGTGTTTGATGCTATAACAAGTAAAAGACCTTATAGGAAGAGGCTTACGGTTGATGAGGCTATTGAGATCCTGAAGAAGGAAGATCTTGATAAGGAAATACTGCCTGTGGCTATAGAGACGCTTAGAAAAGCTTTTGTGGATGAAGAAAAGGTTCATACAAGCTTTGCTCCAGAGGAGCTGGAAGCTATAAGGAAAGATATATTCAATTTGGATTATCTGACAGGATTTCCCAAAAGGACTTCCCTCGAGAAGGTTGCAAGGGATTTTGTGGAGTCCCAAGTCCCCTTTGTGGTATGCCTCATAGATATTAGGCATTTGATGGTAATAAACTATGAGTTTTCGTTTTCTGTGGGCGATGAGGTTATAGCCTGCACCGCAGAGGTACTCAGGGGCATGACAGAGAGCCAGATGGGTATTTCGTGGGATGCGATATCAAGACCATTTAGTGATTCATTTGCGCTGATTTATAAGCTTAAAAATGTTGCAGACTTAAGCACCATCGACGAGATGAAGAAAAGAGCTTTAAATTACCTGAGGGAGAGTGTTAAGGCTTTGATAAGCCGTAGACATCCAGATCTTATCAGTGAAAAGGGTAAGCATGTATCTGAGTATATAGATTATACCATAACCCATGCTTCGTATCCCAAGGATGCGAAGGATCTGAACCATCTTATTCTGATTTGTGAGTGGAGAAAGTATGAGGCGAGGATTGGTATATAACTTCTTTGTTGACAGTGACACGGTGTGTGATATTATTACTTTTCAGTGGTATGTTTAGGGATGAAATAAATAACGGACATGTCATAGCAGAAATAAAAACGATATATACTTCTATTAAGCCCGAGGTTAAGAAGAGACTCCGCGAGTTTGATGGTTTAAAAGAGAAGATGGAGGATACGCGTCTGTTTAAGGAGCTTGTTTTCTGTTTGCTTACTCCCCAGTCTAGGGCCGAGTTGTGTTGGGAAAAGGTATGTGAGATATTTGAGGATGACTTTATATTCCATTCTGATAAGGAAGGACTTGCGACTAGGCTTTATCCCGTAAGGTTCAGAGTTAACAAGGCTTCGTTTATAATTGAGGCGAGGGAAAAGCTTATGGAACATGACAAAATAACGAACGTAGTAAGAAGATTCCGTAATCCCCATGAGTTAAGAGATTGGCTTGTTAAGAACATACGTGGCATGGGATATAAAGAGGCTAGTCACTTTTTGAGGAACATAGGATATGGGTATGATATGGGCATACTTGATCGCCATATCCTGAAGAATCTTATTCTCCTTGGTATTATAGATGCAGTTCCAGGTTCTCTGTCGGCTAAGAAGTACAAATTTATAGAAGAAAAAATGAGGTCTTACTCTAGGAGCATTCGGATCCCGCTTGTGTATCTGGACTTTGTATTATGGTATAAACAGACAAGGAGGATATTCAAATGAACAGGACAAATATGGTAAATGATTATCTGGTGAGAGAGGGTATTTCTCCTTCCTATCACAGGATAAAGGTATTAGAGTATCTACTTTCTCACAGAAACCATCCTACAGCCGAGATGGTGTATAAGGAGCTCCACAAGAGAATCCCAACCCTTTCTAAAACCACTGTTTATAACAGCTTGAGTTTGTTCGCTGAGAAGGGACTGATAAAGGCTCTGAATATTGATGGTGATAAAGTTAGATATGATGCTTTTACGGAGCCTCATGCCCATTTCAAGTGTGTAAAGTGTGGCAACGTGTACGATGTTGAATTAGGTGGGGATATGTTCTCTAGTTTAGAGGAGGAAGTAAAGAGGGTAGTCAGACAGCATGATGTTAAAAGTATAGAGGTGTTTTCCTATGGTGTGTGTGAGAAGTGTAGGAGAATAGAAAAGCCGGAGAGTTGATAGGGAGGTAAGATGAAGTACAGGTGTACCATATGTGGTTACATTTACGATCCGGTGATAGGGGATCCTGAGAATGGGGTTGAGTCAGGAACAGGTTTCATGGATATTCCAGAGAGTTGGGAATGCCCTGTGTGTGGGGCTCCAAAATCAGAGTTTGAACCTGTGAGGGGGAATCAGAGGGGTTGAATCGTAGAGTAAATGGAGAAGAAGCTCAACAGTCGGGTGAGTGCAAAATTGTATTTTTCGTATTTGTATCTCTTAATGGCAACGATGAAGTTTAGAATGATAAAGATGGTCCAAGGGTTAAAATTAAAAACGGGATGTTTGTGATGGACAAAGAATTGGCAAAAAGGGAAAGAGATTGAAGAGGTGAGATTCTTAGTGTATGGAGCAGGGGCCCTTGGACTCCTGCTTGCTTCTTATCTCTCTAGATCTCATGCTGTTACTGTGGTGGCAAGACCCAGATTTCTTGATATCAACGATGTTGGGTTGAGAGTGGTGGGTCTGAGGAGTGGTACTTTTAGGTTTCACGTTAGGTCCCAGCTTGAGGATGGTAGATTTGATGCTGTTATATTGTCCGTAAAGTCATATGATATTGATTCGTCCCTTAAAGAGCTTAGCAAGCATTTTTTGTACACCCCCTTGGTTACTGTACAGAATGGTATATATGCGGAACAGGCGGCTTTAAGGGTTTTTGGCCCTGAATATGTATTTCCGGCTTCTGTTATGATGGGGGCCTTGGTTGTTGATTCCACCTGTATAAGAGAATTTTTAAATGAAGGCATGAAGATTGGTTATCTTTTAGGTTCCTCAGAAGGAACAGCAAGAATTCTTGCGAGAGCTTTCCTTGAATCTGGTGTCCATATTGCCTTTTCCAGTAATATTATGAAGGATAAATGGTATAAATTCATGTTTTACTGTTCTGCTGCTTCCCTCAACAGTATCACGGGTGCCAAAAGTATGGAGAAAACTGGTTTGCTCTGGTTGACCAAGGCTTTACTGGATGAGTGCGTTAAGGTGGGGGAGCTTGAGGACTTGGGGTTTGATGCTAAGAAACTTGCGGAAGATGTTTTTCGTTTCGTTTCTTCGTTTTCCCCTAATGAATGGACAGCTAGCGTTGGATATGATCTTCAACATGGTAAGTCTCCAACGGAGATTGATTATCTTAATGGATATCTGATCAAAATGGCTGAGAAGCATGGTTTGGATGTTCCCTTTAACAGGACAATATACTCTATCATAAAAGCCATTGAGAGCACAAACTATTTCAATGGGATGAGGTCTGTATAAAGAGGCACTCTCTTGCGGCCTGTTCGCATTCTTGTTGAGTTCGGGAGAAGAAGAGATGAGATTTGGTCTTTTTTGAGTCGGATGAGCCAAACCTGGGTATGGGTTTAAGGAGCTCAGCCATTTTCAGAGCTATTTCGTCTTCTATGCTGGAGGAGGTAATCCTATAGCATACTTGGATTAGAGTAGCTTCTTTAGAGAGATAGTCCACATGCCATCTCAAGCGATTAGTTTGCGACAGGTGAGCGGATATTCTTTTTCTTAATCCCCCCATGGCAGAGCCTATGTATAGGTAGAATCCCTGTTCAAATGAGACATTGCCCAGGCTTCCTATATTGATTGTTTTATCTGTATTCAGTTTGAATATGAGTATATACACGCCCTTGTCTTTGGGGATTGTGTTTACCTTTATCGGCGACATTTTGCACTGGATCATGTTTATTCTGGACTGTTGAGCTTTTCTTTTATTAGCTTAGCTATTTTGGGTGTTATTCCCTTCACGGAACTTAACTCTTCCAAGGATGCTCTACGCATGTTATCAATCGTTTCAAACCTCTCAAACAGGGCACGTTTTCTTCTTTCACCTATGAATTCAATTCTGTCAAGTATGCTTGCTTTGACGTACTGTGTTCTTTTCTTTCTGTGGTAGAATAGTGCAAATCTGTGTGCTTCATCTCTTAGTTTTTGCAGAAACATTAGCACTTCATGGGGTATGTCTATACACGAGTTTTTGTAATATATTATATCCATTACGTCCCCCTTGCTTCTAATGGCTTTGTTTCCAAGCTTTTCTTTCGCTATACCTATAGTTGGGATTGATGTCTTTTTTCTCACGACTTCCGCTTGTATTGGTCCACCATCAACGACGAATAGATCCGGTACAATTAGTTTTGATTTGCGCAACAGCTTCATGTGCCTCTCAGAAACCTCTTCCATAGTCTCTTTTTCAAATTTACTCTCGAGCTTGTATCTTCTATACATGTGTTTATCAAATCCATGGATCCCATATCTTATTACACCGGCTACTACATTTTCAAAGCTGGTATGGGATACATCAATCACGTCAACTACCCTTATTCTGTGTTTAATTGTGAGTATATCTCTAAGCGTCTCAAGTACCTCTATGTTTCTTTTAGTTGATAGTACCTCTTGTTTTAGCGATAGTTTGGCGTTTTTCATTGCTATGTCAATTAGCTTTTTGCCCTGCCCTCTCTTAGGAAATACTAGTTTTACTTTTTTCTCTCTAGAGATTACTTTTTCCAGTGCTTCTGCGTTTATAGCAGGGTACATTATTATCCTGTCAGGGACTATATCCCTTGAGTAATACTGAAGTAAAAACCCCTCCATAAGCTCTTTGTTTATTGTTGTATTGTAGAAAAAGAATTTTCTGCTGCCTGTGATATTTGAGAACCGTATACTCAAGATGTAAGAGCATACTATGTTGTTCTCTTCGGTAAATACCACCACGTCAGAAAAGTATTCGTTTAGTTCAGATACTGATTGCTTATTTTCAAGCAACCCAATGGCTTTTAGCTTTTCTCTCAACTTTATGGCTTCTTCGAACTTTTCCATTTGTACGAGGCTGTTTAGCTCCTTAGTGATTTTTTCTTTGAGTTTACGCGGATTTGTCAATATATCTTTTATCTCGTATATCATCTCCATGTACTCTTCTCTGGAAATCAGGCCCACGCAGGGTGCCGAACATTTGTCCATCTGATAGTATATACAGTAGTGGGATGACCTTTGACACGATGAGTCATTCTTCTGAGCTATTCTGTATGCTTCTTTGAGTGTTTTTATCAACGTTTTTAGCTTTTCCACAGGCGTAATAGGGCCAAAATAGAAATCACCTTTATGTTTTATTCTTCTTGCCATAGATAGTCTGGGAAACTTTTCTGAAAGGCTTATTCTCAGGTAGGGGTAGCTTTTGTCATCCCTCAAGACTATGTTGTAGGGGGGTCTTTCTTCCTTTATTAGATTGGATTCGAGCAGAAGTGCTTCCCACTCGCTATTTGTTGTAATTGTTTCAACGCTTTTTGCTTCCCTCACCATGGATTGTTTCATGAAGTCTAGACTATCCAGTTTTAGATAGCTTCTCAGTCTGTTCCTTAGGTTCTTTGCTTTTCCTATATAGAGCACCTCGTCATATCTGGATCTAATTATGTACACACCTGTTTCGGTTGGTATTTCATTTATTAGGGACGGATCGGAAAACAGTTCGACTGCACCCATTGTATCAGCGTGAACGTGTTACCCCTACCCTTTTGCACATGTCACTAACAGGACATTTAGAGCACACTGGGGATACTGGTCTACATATATGTTGTCCAAATGGAACAAGCAGATCGTTGAATTCTATCCAATACCTCATGGGTAGTACCCTTCTGAGTGCCTTTTCGGTTTCATGGGGAGTGTTGGTTGATACCAAGCCCAGTCTATTGGATATGCGGTGAACATGCGTATCCACACATATGGCAGGTATTTTAAAACCCTTTGCCAGTACAAGGTTTGCTGTTTTTCTGCCGACGTTAGGGAGTAATAGCAAGGAGTCTATATCTGCCGGTACGTTTCCAGAGAATCTGTTTATCAGTATTTCACTTAACTTGACGATACTTTTAGCTTTTGTTTTGTAGAATCCCACGGGATATATAAGCTCTGTCACCCTCTGTTCTCCGAGCCTGATCATGTCGTGGGGGGTTTTGGCTACTCTGAATAACCTCACTGAGGCTTCATGTGTGGTTTTATCTTTTGTTCTTAGGCTTAGTATCGTAGAAATCAATACCTGAAATGGATTTCCTCTTCGTGATATTTTAGTTACTATTGCTTCATCAAACGTGGATGATGTTTCTTTGAGTTTCTTTATCAGTACGTTTATGTTCACAGCTTAGGATTGACCCTAATTTTCGTTTCTTTCTTTAGCCTGTTTAGAAGCCTCTTTATTATCTCCTTTTCCTTTTGAGCTACGAGTATTTCCTTAATTCCCTCTCTCCTCTTTTTCAGATCTGCTTCGTTGATCTTTCTTGAATCTATCTTATATATATAGAATTCACCGTTTGCTTTGCATTCAGATATAAATCCCACCTTTTTTGAGAACACTGTTTTCATGAAGTCAGGGTTGAATGTGCAAGGCATCCTTGGATCAGGGAAGAACCTTACTATACCTCTAACTGTTGTGATTTTGAGCTTCAGCATTTTGGCAGCTTTCTTGAAGCCTTCTTTTTCCGCCATTCTAGAGAATTTGACAGCCATTTTTTCGGCCATTGTTTCGGCCTTTTCGTTGATGTACACTTTTTCTACCCTGTTTCTTATCTTGTTGAAAGAGGGTACGTAAGATTTTTCTATGGAGGTGACCCTATATATTACATAACCCCCTGTTATCTCGTCTGGTCCAAGTGTTTTGCCGATCCCAGATATTATACCTTTTTCAACCATTGATTTAGAGAATGGAGGCAGAGGTTTTGTAATGCTCATAAACTTGCTTATCTTCTCACTGAGACCTATACTGGAGAGTGTTTTCTTCCAATCCTTTGAACTGTCGAGTTTAACGAATATCTTTTTTGCTTCTATAAAACCAAAGGTTTTGGCCTTGTGGAGCTTGATGGTTTTTACTATCTTGCCTTCTACCCTCTTAAAGGATATAGCATGTGATTTCTTGATGGCTTTTACTAATACTATCTGGTACCCAAACTTTGTAAGGAAGGGTTTTGTTATCTCGCCTGGTTTTGTGTCTCTAATATGTTTCCATAGCTGTGCTGGTACTGCTCCAGCTGTGACAAATCCCATGTCGCCGCCTTTGTTTTTGGTATATGGGTCATCGGAGTATCTCTCAGCCATCCTTGGGAAATTGTCTTTGTCAATCCGCTTGTATATTTTAAAGACACGCTCTTTGAATCTCTTATCTGTTTCCCCTCTTTTTCTCTTTATAAGTATGCGTGCTATGTGTATTTCTTCCGGTAATACAAACTCTGATATGTGGGAGTCGTAATATTTTTTAGCTTCTTTTTCTGTTACCTTGATATGCTTCTCTATGTAGGTGAAGGGTATGTACACATATTCGAACTTAACCATGGTTGGCACCCTAAACTGTTCCTTATGAGTCTTGTAATAAGTTTTCAATGCTTCTGTTGATATTTTGATATGCTTTTTAAACTTATCTGGGTTAAACGTTACGTACGAGAGGTCAAGCTTTGAAAAGTACCTGTAGTAATAGGTTCTTACTTCCTTGTCTGTGACTTTTACATTCTTAAACAGCATTTTTTTTAGCTTTGATATGTATAGATCGACCTTTAAGGCAGCCTCATAGGTTGCAGGTTTCATATGGTTCATTTTGAGTACATATAGGTATTCCCTTTTTGAGAAGTGACCGTTTACAAAGAAAGCCCTATTTGATTCTATGGCTTTTCTCAAATCGGCGTCTGTTACCTTTATCCCATAACGTTTGGCCTCCTCAAAAAGGAGCACCCTATCTATCAGGTAGTTTATAGCCTTTTGCTTTATGTTGAGGGCTTTTATCTCTTTTTCGGATACGTTACCCCCATGAGCCCGTGCCAGGAGGGTTGTGTAAAAGTTATACATCTGGTTGTATGTCTGATTGAATTCGGGGAACGTTATCTTTACCTTTCCCACTTCTATGGCTACGTTGCTGCCCATCTTGAATGGGCCTGAGACGAATAGATATGCTCCACCTACTATAAAAGCTATGGTTGCTACCCAAACCAAAATGGAAAGTTTTTTCAGATTCTTCCTAAAGAAATCAAGCATACATCACCTCTGTTTTTTGCATTTTGCCAATTATACACGGTGTAATAAGCTTTATCAAGGATAAGTGCCTTTTAGGGTGTATGTATCGGTGGATTTGCGGTTTACAAACGGGAAAATTCATGTTAAAAACTTAAAAAATAAGAGCGGGTGAGGCTATGAGGTTGCCATCATTGAGGATTGGGGATATAGAAGTGGAGATACCCATTGTCCAAGGTGGCATGGGTGTTGGAATATCGTTATCGTCTTTAGCGTCTGCGGTTGCCAAGGAGGGGGGTGTTGGTGTAATTTCTGCTGCCGAGATAGGAATGCTTGATCCTGATTTTGCAAGTCACCCCCGAAGGTCAAACGCTGAATATCTAAGAATGGAGATAAGAAAAGCCAAGGAACTCACGGATGGTGTAATAGGTGTCAATCTCATGACTGTTCTTTCTGATTACGATGACCTCCTCAGAATATGTGTGGAGGAGAGCGTTGATATAATATTCGCTGGTGCTGGTTTGCCGTTGAGCTCTATTGAGTCATCTGCTCCCGGTGTTGTAAATAAACACACGAAGTTTGTTCCGATTGTCTCTTCGGGAAGGGCTGCTTCTGTCATATTCAGATACTGGGAGAAACACTACGGTAAGATCCCTGATGGGGTTGTTGTGGAAGGGCCTATGGCTGGTGGCCACTTGGGATTCAAGAGAGAGCAGATATATAATCCGGATTACTCCCTTGAGAAGATATTTCCTGAAGTGCTGAAGGTTATACGTACGTATGAGGAGAAATTCGACAAGGAAATACCTGTTATTCCAGCTGGTGGTATCTACACCGGAGAGGATATATATAAGTTCATGAAGATGGGAGCTAGTGGAGTGCAAATGGCTACGAGATTTGTAGCTACTCATGAATGTGACGCTTCAGAGGCGTTTAAGCAAGAATATATCAGGGCCAGGAAGGAGGACATAGAGATTATTCAGAGTCCTGTTGGGTTACCCGGGAGAGCTATAAGGAATGATTTTTTGGAGAGAGTTAATAGAGGAGAAACAAAGCCTTTTTCGTGCGTTTGGTACTGTATGAGGGGTTGTAACTACAGGAAAGCGCCATATTGCATTGCCTATGCTCTCATTAATGCGCAGAAGGGGAATCTGAGAGAAGGTTTCGCCTTTGCTGGTGAAAATGTTTACAGGGTTAACAACATTGTATCTGTTAAAGAACTTATCAATGAACTGGAAGTAAGCTATCTTTCTGCTTATGAGAAAGATCTGAGGGCGTAAACCCTCAGATCTGAATATTTGATACCTTGCCTTTTGCCATTTTCTCAAATTGCTTGAAGTTCTCGTGGAATGATATGGCAAGTTTTTTTAGGGAAGTTTCATATGCTGCTTTGTCTTCCCAACTATTCTTCTGGTCCAGGACTTCTGGTGGAACTCCTGGGCATCTCTTAGGGAACTTCATGTTGAAGTAAGGGAGGGTGTCATATTCTACGTTATCTAGTTCTCCGTTGAGTATGGCTGATATTATTGCCCTTGTGTGGGCTATGCTTATTCTTTTGCCTACTCCGTATCCGCCCCCCACGTTTCCGGTGTTGACAAGCCAGCATTTGACATTGTGTTTTTCTATCCTTTCACCCAACATATCTGCGTATACGCTGGGCCTGAGGACCATAAAAGGCGCACCGAAGCATGTGGAGAATGTGGCTTGTGGTTCTGTTATACCTGCTTCTGTTCCAGCTACTTTGGCTGTATAACCGCTCATGAAATGGAACATTGCCTGTTCTTTGGTTAGTCTTGAAACCGGTGGTAGCACGCCAAACGCATCATACGTCAGCATTATTATGTTCTGTGGGTGTGTGCCTT
>CAZERD010000021.1:0-22778 GCA_964515405.1 uncultured Desulfurellales bacterium | reverse complement strand
ATACTGGACCTCAACGGCGAAGTTCGCGGATATTGTGCTACCTGTTACTACCACGTTTGAGAGGAATGATATAGATGTTGTGAGTGAGTACACGAACAGGTACATAGTGGCCATGAAGGAGTGCGTGGAGCCATTGTATGAAGCAAAAAGCGATTATGAGATATTTGCTGGCATTTCCAGGGAGCTGGGGTTTGAGCATAAGTATACGGAAGGCAGAGGAGAAATGGACTGGATAAGACATTTTTACTCTATAGCCCAAAAGCAGGCTAAGATAAAGAAGTTACCCATGCCTTCCTTTGAAGAATTCTGGGAGAAGGGTTATGTTGAATTTCCTGTACCTGAATCGGCCAAGCAGTGGGTAAGGTACGGTGACTTTAGGGCCGATCCGTTAAAGAATCCTCTAGGTACCCCATCTGGAAGGATAGAGATATATTCGGAAACTATAGCCAAGTTCCATTATGATGACTGTCCGCCTCATCCCGCATGGCTTGAACCTATTGAATGGTTGGGGAGTAAGAAAGCTCGAGAGTATCCCTTGCATCTCCTTTCGTCCCATCCGAAGTACAGATTCCATTCCCAGCTCGATAATACATGGCTGAGGAATCTGTATGAGATTAACGAAAGAGAGCCAGTTTGGATTAATCCTAGGGATGCGGAGAGGTTTGGGATAGAGGAGAACGATGTAGTTGTGGTATATAATAAGAGGGGTAAGCTTCTGGCCTCTGCTGTTATAACCGATAGAGTCAGAGAGGGCGTAATATGCGTGCATGAAGGGGCGTGGTACGATCCAGATAAACCCGGTGAGGTAGGGGCCATGTGTAAGCACGGAAATGTTAATCTGGTCACGCTGGATAAGGGTACCTCAAAACTTGCTCAGGGCAACATAGCTAATACGGTGCTTGTGAAGGTTGAGAAGTACAAGGGTGTCCCGCCCAAGGTGACGGCTTTTGAGCCTCCAGAGGGGGGTTGATAGATGAGATTTAGATATCGCTTGATAGGTTTTGTTGCGCTTTTTCTGTTTGTTGTTCTGTTAGGGAATTCCAGTGCTACGGGTGGAGAGGTGCTTTATGCACTCTCCCCCGCTGAAGTGTTCATGAGCAGAGCGGATCATAGGCCTGTAGGGATTCTTGAGACAGGAGCGAGTGTTTTCCCTGCTAGTGAAAATGGCGGATGGTACAAGCTCAGGATAAAGGGATGGCAGCTTAAGGGTTTGCCTTCTGTCATTTATGCTTTTGAGGGGATAAGAATAATTAAGATGGAGCTTAACTCATCTGGAGAAAAGATGGTTAAGATGCTTGGCACTTTCAAGGATAAGGCTACAGGCTATGTGTGGGAGAAGGTAGCTGTTGAGGGTGTTTGGGTTAACGGTAGATATTTGAGCAAGAGCATGAAAAAAGTGTGGAAGAGAGCTTCGGATTTGTTTCACGAGAGATGTTCCATGTGTCATGCTCTTCCTAAGACTACTGAGTTCACAGCCAACCAATGGCCTGCGACTCTCAGGGTGATGACCAAGAGAGCAGCTCTTAATGGAGAGCAGACAGAAATAGTATCGATGTTTCTTCAATATCACGCGAGGGACACCATAAACAGGAGGTAGGGTGTTCCCCCTCATTTGCTTTTAGAGGATGGTTGTGGCTTGCTGATTGCTACGAAGCCATTGTCTCTCCATGAGAACTTCAGTGCTTTGGTTGGGCACGCATCAACGCATTCGCCGCAGTTCCAGCAGTACACCGATTCGCTTTCCCCTGTGCTTGGTTTTATGCCCATGGGGCACCTTGAGTCGCATAGTCTGCATCTGATGCACTTATCTGGGTAATATTTTATGAGGAGCTGCCTCTTTTTGCCTACTAATGCTAAGAGGGCACCTAAGGGACATAGGTACCTACAGAAGAACCTTCTTGTTGCGAGGTTGATAATAGCTATCGTTATAACTATCCATATTTCTACCGTGACAATGCTGTAGAAAGCATAGAACATTGCCTCTCTTCCGACAAGTCCAGGTGGGGACCACCACACGAACATAGGGTATCCCAGTATCATAGTGACGAGGAGTTCTGTTAGTAGTGCGAACCAGAGTGTTGATTTTGGTAATCTTATTAAGTCTCTTCTATATCTCAGTTTCTTTGAGAAAATCCCCAGTATTCTGTCTGTTAGATTGGATATAAACGTAATAGGACATAACCAACTGCAAAATACCCTTCCCATCAAAAACGCTAGCATTAGTGGGAGGAGCATGCCGATGAGCGATGCCATGTATAGAAATTTTGCTGTAAGTATAGATTCCAATCCTTCAAGGGGTGATACTACCCATAGATTTCCTATGCCTAGAGACTGGAACCACCCCTGTATAAAGTGTATTCCCCACTTGTAGTTAATGAACGGGTTGAGCACAACTATTGCGAAGGATGTAAAGAGGATCCCGAATCTCCAATTTTCTACCTTACTTATGTTTTTGCTGAGCTTGTGAGAAAAGAGCGTTGTGGTCACTTTTATTATCCCCTTTTTACCTTTTCTAATTTGACCTTTTTTATCTTTCTCCATTTTATAGGCACAATGGATATAGCCTTTTTTCCCTTGTTTGGTGGGTACGTGTTGGCTATGCAGGAGTACGCACATATGCCACAGCCAGTGCAGTTTTCCTCTATTATGTATGGTTTGAAGTCATGGTCTATTTTAATTGCAGTACCTGAAAAGGGACACGCTGTGAAACATGTTTTGCACATGAGCCCTGTTTTTTCCTGTTGCCATGTTACACATATCTGTCTGTTGATTACAGCCACTCCCATTCTCACATCTTCTTTTTCACAGGGTACTAGTGATCCTGTGGGGCACACGTAGACGCACTTCATACATAGGTAGCAGGGCTTTTCTAACACGTCTATGTAAGGGGTTCCGGAGAACACTCCACCGGTTTCAACATCAAAGTACTTTATGGAGTGATAGGGGCATACCTCCCCACATCTACCGCACCTTATGCATCTTTGGGCGAAATGCTCTTCCGGGACAGCTCCTGGTGGTCTAAGAATGTTTGTGGTTATGGGTGTTTTGATCATTGTTTTTGGGTCGTCTATATCAGAAAGTTTGCATGCAGATAGAAGCAATCCCCCCATGAAGGCTTCTAATGTGACCTTTATGAATTCTCTTCTGGAGGTTGGTCTTGATTTTTTATTCTTCTTGTTCTTCACCGAAGAATAACCTCTCTGCCTTCTTTTCCTCCCTCTTTAGGCCGTGGAATGGGTTTTCAGGGATTATTTCTCCATTTTCTATTTTTTCAAACTCGTCCAGGAAGTATGCTTCTGCTACAGATAAATCCAATACCCCATCTATGGCCTTTATGTTGTCTTCTATCTTTTCAAGCTGATGGTATCTTTCGGCTTCAAGCACCACCACCGAGAGGTAGAGGTTGTCCTTGACTTCTCCACCATAGACATCCACACCTTTCATGTTTCTTATCTCGCTCTCTACGGCCTCAGCCTTATGAGGTTTTATGGTAACTACGCATCCAACAATAGGCATTTTGTTTCCTTTCTGTAATCTTCTTTAGGGGAGGGGTTACCCTCCCCTGCATTTATTCTGGATCCCTTTCGCTCTTTATTAGGTTGGAGTTGTGTCTGTACCCCCCACTTACCTTTTCCAGTTTGACAAGGAACTGGCTCAGAGGCTTTGCGGGGGAGTACTTCTTAACGCGGCATGCACATATCTTGAATTCGGGCTGTTTGGAGCCGGGATCAAAGGCGTCAATTGTGCAGAAGTTTATCATTCTTCTCTTGTCTTGATCATACCAGTACACAAATACCATACCTTCTATTGGTCCCTCGTCAACAGAGATTCTGGCTGGGATGATGTTTTTACCTCGTCTTGTTTCTATAAGCAGCAGGTCTCCCGCGGAGAGCTCTAATCTCTGGGCATCTTTGGGATTGACCTCAACCCAGGCAAAGGGAAAATCGTTTGCAAGCTCTGGTATGCGTCCTGTCATTGAGCTTGTGTGCCACTGGTCTATGACTCTGCCTGTGGAGAGGTAGAATGGGTATTCGGCATCCGGTGGCTCTGCTGGACCCTTATATGGTCTTAGCCACGTCCAGAATCTGTGGTCCTTGTGGAAATGGCCGTAGTCGATAATTTCCCAACCGGCAAACTTGTGTGGATACTTTTTGGCGAGTTCTGTAGCCAAAGGATCTTTTCCTACAACGAATCTTCTTAGTGTTCCACCTTTCTTTGCTATTGCCACTGTTGGGGCTGGCCACTGCACGCCGTCTGGCCTCTCAAGGAGTACTTCATATGTAGCCCCAGCCAGAGTGCTGTCTCTATCCTTTGTAACTTCTTGGGCGTATTCATGCCATACTTCTTTTGCAAGTTTCCACCATGGGTCTTCTTTGGCTGTTTTTATGAACGGAGCAACGCTTTGCAATACGTTTTTGGCGCATTTTTTGAGCTCAGGATCACTCTCCTTTTCAAGTTTTTTGGAGAGGATCTGTGCAAAGGTTACGACCTGCCATAGCTCTGGCATTGCTTTCCCGGGTGCTTTTACAGCAACGGGGGTCAATTGAGATCGTCTTTCTGTGCACCCGTATACGCCTGTTTTTTCAAAGTGGAAAGCTGCGGGTAGTATTACGTTTGCCCACTCTGTTGTTCTTGTTGGGAATATATCCGTGCATACTACGAATACGTCGTCTCTAGAGAATCCTTCTCTAAACCTTCTTACGTTGGGGAGCGACTGTAAGGGGGAGGATTCCTCAACCCAGATGAATTTTATTGGTTTTAGTCCAGGGAATCTCTTCCTGTCTTCTTCTGTATATGATATGGCAGAGAACATCTTTACGGTGTGATATCCTGGAGTTGCCGGGATCGTGCCCTCAGGTACACCCCATATGCGTTCAAGCTGATGTCTATCTGCTGCGCTTTTTACAAATCTGTGCCCTGGGAGTATATGGCAAAGTCCGCCGCCCTCACGAACGCCACCACAGGCATTGGGTTGGCCCGTGAGAGATAGCGCGTCTGCACCGTTTTTCCCTATGTTGCCTGTAAGCAGATGTAGGTTTGTTACAAGGTTATTGGCCCAAACGCCCCTGGTTCTCTGGTTCAATCCCATGGTCCATATAGAAACCGTTCTTGTGGAAGCGAACCTCTTTGCGACCTTTCTTATCATTTCTGTGGTTATATTGCCTCCACATAGATTCACAGCGTACTCTGGTGTGTATTTTTCGAGAAATCTTTCGTATTCTTCAAATGAGACTTTATGGCCTATTATAGGCACTTTGTCCTTCCCTTTTGTATAAATGTGGAAGGATGTGTACTTGCTGACGAATTCCTTGTTGTACAGTTTCTCCTTGACAATTACGTGGGCAATGGCGTTCAGCAGTGCGAGGTCTGTTCCGGGTTTAAACTGCATGTGTATGTCGGCTATCTCTGATGTTGGTGATACTCGTGGGTCGACGTTAATCACCATATAGCCATTTGGGTTTGAGAGTTTGTTTTTCATGATGCGGCGGTAGAGGATCGGATGGCACTCTGCGGTGTTTGACCCTATGATGAACACAGTCTGTGCCTTATCAAAGTCTGCATATCCACCGGCTGGTTCGTCTGTGCCGTATGAAGTGAGATACCCACCCACGGCTGAAGCCATGCATAGTCTAGGGTTGCCTTCAACCTGGTTTGTGCCAAGGCACCTATAGAGCTTTTGGAACAGGTAGGTTTCCTCGGTTAGGGCCTGGCCAGAGCCATAGTAAGCCACAGATGTCCAGCCCATGGGCCCTTTTCCGCCTTTCTTCATGTGTTTGATCATTTCATCTGCTATGATATCAAAGGCTTTCTCCCAAGAGACAGGTTTGAACGGTTCATTCTTGCTTTTTCTATACAGCGGCTGTGTTAGCCTGTCAGGGTGTCTAAAGAGCTTGTAGAACAGCATACCCTTCATGCACAGGAAGCCAGAGTTGATTGATGAATTCCTAACTCCGCTTATAATGGCAGGTTTGCCGTCCTTTAATCCGAGCCATACTTTGCATCCGGTCCCACAAAATCTACAAACCCCCCTAACCCATGTGTATCCACCTTCAACCTTGTAGGCAGGGGATTTTTTGACTTCTTCAGCTATATTAGACAGCCCTTTGGCTTCAGCAGTGTTTATGCCTATTTTTTTGCCATCTATCTTTAAGCTGATGCCAGCCAGTGAGGCCGCTGTCAGGGCTACACTATTCTTTATAAAGTCTCTTCTTGTTATTCCCATGGCTACCCCTCCTTAATAGTTAATTCCAAAGTCTTTTGGGGTTTTTATGTTTTTCACTCCGTTTCCGTGGAACTCAAACGTGTGCGGGATATGACAGCTCCAGCACTTGTCATGGGGAGCTTTCTTTATCATCGTTTGATATTCATTCATGTGACAGGCCATACACTTTGTCATAGGCGGTATTTTATGAAAATCATTGAACGTTCCATGGCACTGGAAGCATCTCACGTTTGCTATGCCATGTTTGGAATGCCACCATTCCTTGTAGATTTTGGGTGTTACCTGCTTGTGACATACTCTACACTGCTGTTGTTGCGGTGGAAGCTTCTTAATAGAGCTGTAGGGAATGGGATGCTGGTCTGCCGCTGCCAGGCTCACGGACAGAGCCAGTATCCCTGCTACCAACCATCCGATTTTAAATTTTCCCACCATACTACACCTCCTCAAAGTCTCTTCTTTAATTTTTTAACCCGCAGCCCGATTTTTTGCAATAGCTTTTTTATTGTTCTTATACCCAAGCCATATTATAAACAAAACTATAGTGCATGAAATCCATACCCATATTGGTGTTATGGATATAGCCCATATGAATTTGTCTGTATTTAAACTTAATATAGCGTCAAGTATCCCAAACATGCCGGCTGCGGAGCCAAGAGCACCTTCAGCTTGGCCGTATGAGTGTAAGCCTTGCGCTATATAGAAGTTTACACCGAAGTATGTCATTATCATGGAGTATATGGATAGAAACGAAAGCAGTGAAAATGTGTAGTCGTCCTTGAGAGAGGGTATAAACCTTGTGTGTATTACTATGGCGTAAACTATTATCATTATGAGGCTCCATGTTTCCTTGGGATCCCAGCTCCAGTAGCTTCCCCAAGATTGATTTGCCCAAACTGCACCGAGGAATGTTCCTATGGTTAATAGAGCGAGACCTATGTATAGAGATAAGAATATTATATTCGCTATTTGGTGTATTTGGCTGTCTACGTTGGTTTTGTCTCTTACGGCGAGTAGTATGAGATTTAGGAATGCAAGCATAGCACCTACACCCAAAAATCCGTAACTGGATATAGAAAAGGCCACATGGAATACCAGCCAGTAGGATTTTAGAACGGGGACGACGTTGGTAATCTGGGGGTCTATATTGTTTAGGTGAGCGACGAACATAAATACACCTGCCATGAATAAACCAGACCCAAGCGCAAGCATGGACTTTCTAAAGAAGAATAGGGATGCAAATGCACTACCCCATGCTATGAATACGATTGATTCATATGCGTCAGACCACGGAGCATGTGAGGCTATATACCATCTTAGCCCCATGTTGCCTGTATGCAGCAGGAAGGCTATTGCTCCTATGAGTATGATAGCTTTTTCCAAACCACGGAACCTTTTCTGTGAGAATATCTCAATAAAACCTAATATGATGGTAAGTATGCCTATCAACAGATACACGGGTATGAGTCGGGGGAATATACTGAGGTGGTTGTACAACACCTCCATTTTTATCTTTGTGCTTGATGGGACTATACTGGGTGAATATGTTCTCTGAAAGCGTTGTATAAGAGAAGCCTCTTTCTTTGTCTCTTGTGTGTTGCATGTTTTCAGACCATGCACCAGTCTTTTAAATGTATCATAGTACATCAAGGCCGTGGGATGTCCCATTTTGTAGAATAATTGTGGTGGTGAGTACCAGACACTGTTTTTGCCTGCCGAATTCATGGGGGGAAATATTCTAAAGGCAGAGGCAGTGTATATCATGTAGGCTGCATATACTCTCTCACTTAGTTTTAGCAGTTCTCTGTCCAGTGTTGTGCGCTCGTCTGGTGGGGTTCGCATAGCCATTGTTGTGCTGAAAGAGAGCTTATATGTTCCATCTGAACCAAACAGTTCTTTATATGAAGCATATTTACCCTTTATGCCTAACATTTTATCAATCTTGGGGTGTCCTATGTATATCATGGGGATGGATTTGAATCTATTTGGATAGGCTATCATTCCCACTATTATTTGGTTGTAATTCATACCCATAATGCCCGACTTTCTTGTTATTTTATGTATGTAGTTTAGATCCAGAGTGTCCATTGGTTCTATTCTTCCGTTTGATTCAACCATTATGCCAGACCATATTTTTGCTACCTGTTTCGATTTGATGCTCCATTCCTTAAGGGTCATGGTGTGTCCGTTGATAGAGAAGAGTAGAAACAATGGAGCTACGAATAAGCCACTTTTCTTTAGCTCGCGAACTGTCATGCGGAATCTGCTTTTTTTGTAGAACATGCTTGCAAAGAATCCCATTCCCAGCAAGAAGTATCCCAGATACGAGATCCACATCCCGGCTTCGTCGTGGCTTACGCTTAGTATGGTTCCTTTGCCATCCGGATCGTAGCTCATCTGATAGAACCTGTACCCTCTGTATTGGAGGATGTGGTTCATGTGTATGCAATACTTGAAGTGGGTATTGTGATCTATAACCTCTACATAGCTTTTGTAACTTGATGGCTGTCTGCTGCCTGGGTACATGTTCATGATGAACCTGTCCAGTTTTATTTTAAAGCCGAGATTGAGCGTTTTTCTCTCGGATGGATTTGCTTTATTTTCAAGTAGAATGGTGGATGTTGATTGGCCTTGTCTTATGTGCATGATGCCCTGATATCCAAAGTAGCGCGTAGCTCCTGCACCTATAAGCATGATGATAAGGGATAGGTGTAATATGAAAACGGGCCATTTCCTGTATGTTTTGTACCGTATCATTACGCCGACTAGGTTTATTCCCAACAGCCACATTACGGCGTCAAACCAAATCCTCCCGTATATTTCTTCCCACGCGAGGTTTTCAGAAGGCAGGAAGGTAGCCTTAGCTTGTATCAGTATGAAGATTATGCCCAAGACAATAGCGCTTTCTATTGAGAAAAGGCCTTTGAAGATTTTTCTCACAGCGTTTCTCCAAGTTAAGGCACCCCACCCTTTTCACCAGAGGGAGTGCCTGTTTTTTGCTTCTATTTAGTTGTGTGATACGACGGGCATTGGTGGCTCTTCGGCGAGAACCTTTTCGGGGTTGCCGAGCTTCTTAAGCATTCTCATTCTGTAGTTGTAAATATCTTTCATTTCCCTTATATCCTGCATAACCTGGAAGACGCCATGCCAGTGAGCATAGTCTGGGCTTCCCATGGCAGCGCCTTGTCTCATTCTTCTACCATCGTGATGCCACATGTAGTAGTAGAGTTTGAAGAATGGATCGCTCCAGAGATCTTTCTTGATGAGTCCTTTGGATTTCAGAGCTACAAGCATCTTGTTTGCTGCGTGGAAGTACTCGTCATAGAGCTTGATGGCATCGTCAACCCTGGCGAAGAAGTTATTGGTAAAGGTAACCTCATGACATGTTGCACATACCTGTTTCATTTGTGCCCTTGCTGCGGAGGGTCCGTTGGGGTTACCAGCCTTTGGATTGCCTCTTATTACTTTCATATTATCCCACCAGCTCCATCCTGCTGTCTCGTATCCTCCGGTTCTCAAGAAGCTCTTGGGAGCCCACATGTTCCATTTCAGTCTCAGGCTGACGTTGTGTGTGGCGGTTAGTCCGTTTATAGCGCTCATATGGCATGTGTAGCATGTTGGTCCCCTGAGTGTTACACCGGGTTTCAACATTTGTGTGTTGAATTTGTAGTCTTCAGGATTTGATGCAAATATATGACCATGTACGGAGCTATCAAATATCTCTTTATCCGGGTGATCTGGTCCGAGGTGGCAGTTTTCACATGAGGCGGGGTTTCTTGCTTCCGCTGCCGAGAACTTATGCCTTGAGTGGCATGCGAGGCAGTTTCCTACGCCGCCATCCGGATAGAGCGAGGCTATGCCGTCGTTTGGCCATGTTTGGTGGGTGGGGATTCCGTTTTTATTAAGCTTTATGATTGTACCGTGGCACTGAACACATCCATTCTCCATAGCAGCGTATTTGAGCTCTGAGTTTTTGTTGAAGTCGTAGTACAACCCCTTGCCACCAGCAGCACCTTCATACCTTATAGCTAATTTGGTCATGGCTTTGCCGTGGGTGGTTCCGTTTTCCATCAGCCATTGAGCAGCGGCACGCGCATGTCCTGAATTGAGAAATTCCTTCACCTCTTTGGCATGACATTTGGCACACGTCACGGATGATACAGCTACTGCCACCGACCAATTGGCACCCTTGAACGGATGTGTTTTCATGGCTGTGGGGTAATTTTTTGGAACCACATGGCACTGGACACAACCAACCCCTACCTTTGCATGCACGGAATGTTGCCAATCCGCTACGATGCCTTTGTCCATTGCCTTGTGGCAGCTAAGGCACTGGGCATTTGTGACACCAGAGGGAGTAAACTTTTTCAGTTCCACGAAGTATTTGTTGCTACTCAAGCTGTTACTCCCCATGGCTATGCTTTCCATGAGAAAGAATGCCAAAGCTGCGAGTAACCAGGGAATCTTCCGCATCTCAACCCCTCCTTTCTAAAAATTATTATTGCTTGATACTTCATCCAGCAGCCCTGGATGGGCAAAGTTTGGTGTGGTCATATCGTTATGACAACTGACGCATGAGAGCTCCTTCCTGTGAGTAAAGTAGTAATGGTGGGCGAATCTGGCAGCTGCGCTTATGTGGGAATTATTGTTTCTCAAGTTGGAATGGCACTGCATACACCCACTGTCAAATACAAACTCTTTCATGTGATAGTAATGTTCTCTTAGATTGGCTTTTTTGGTTAGCCCGATGTTTGCGAATATATCTGTTAAGCCTCTTATTCCTTTTGCTATAAGGAAACCTGTTAGGCTGTTGTGTGGTAGGTGGCAATCCGTACAACTTGTCACGGCAAAGCCATATTTGTTATTTCCACCATGTATGCTTAGGTAGAAAGACCTAACCATGGGCTTCATCGCGTGGCATGATGCACATAATCCGGCCTTTACGGTTGCATTTGGTGAATTTAAATCCGGAGTAGAATCAAAGAAGAGAATGTTTGCCACCCATAATCCGATGATTGAGAGAATAAGCACACACCCAATGCACCAAAAAATACCACGTTTGAAAAACATGACAATACACCACCCCGTTACGAAATACCAAATATATCTCTTAAAGATTAATACTGCTTTTTTGGGGAATGTCAACAGAAATGTATTTCTTACAAAGTTTGCATCCTTTTTTACCCGTTGTAGAAGGAAAATTGCTTAACCGATATATTCTTATTAATATATTGAAAAACAAGTGTAACGGTAACAAAAAGCGTAAAAGGTATAATTTTTGAACCTGTTTCATCCCCTTGGTATTAGAAGGTAGTCGGAGATTAGCTTCCTGCACTCCTTTGGAGAGGTTTTGCTGAGGCATTCGCGAGCTATCGCCTGGACATCTGAGAAGCTTATGTTTCTTATGGTTTCTTTGGCTTTCGGGATAGAAGCGGGACTCATGCTCAGCTCGTCTACTCCTATTCCGCATAAAACCGTCAGGGAGATAGGGTCTGCAGCCATTTCTCCACACACACCACACCATATTCCATTGCTGTGGGCTGAATCTACTGTTTTCTTTATAAGTTCCAGTACCGCTGGGTGCATGGGATCGTAAAGGTAGTTGAGGTTTTTGTTCCCTCTATCGCAAGCTAATGTGTATTGAGTGAGGTCGTTTGAGCCTATGCTGAAGAAATCCACGTGTTTGGCGAGCTTGTCGGAAAGGATTGCTGCTGAAGGAATCTCTACCATTATTCCAATACTTGGTTGTTTGGGTTTTTCTTGTACTGTTTGTATGTTCTTGTATTCCTGTTCAATAATCTCTTTTGCCCAGAGTATTTCCTCTACACCTGATATCATGGGTATCATTATTTGCACGTTCCCATATTTGTTTGCCTTCATTATAGCTCTTATTTGGTTTTTGAATATCTCTATGTGGTTTTTGTACAGCCTAATTGCTCTTACTCCTAGGAAAGGGTTGTCTTCTCTTTCTAGATTCAAATAGGGAATATTCTTGTCGCCTCCAGCATCAAGCGTTCTGATAACGACAGTTTTGTCTTTCATTGTCTCTGCTACAGACATATATGCATTGTATTCTTCCTCAAAACTGGGAGGGCTTTCCCTATTGATATAGAGGAACTCGCTTCTCATTAGTCCAACCCCTTCAGCCCCAAGCTCAGTTAGTTGCTTTGCTTCTGATGGTTTCGCAATATTGGCTACTACTTCTATTCTGTGCCCATCGGATGTTATAGCTTTCTCTTTGGCTTTTTTAAGGAGAGATTTGGTTGTTTGTTTGAAGATTTTTTCTCTTGTGAAGAGTTTTGTTTTTTCTTTTTCCGTGGGATCTACTATGAGCATTCCCTCTTTTCCGTCAATGGCCACCTTTGTACCCGGCTTTATGGAGAGGATCCCCCTTTTTAGGCCCACTACGCATGGTATGCCTAGTGTTCTTGCTATAATAGCTGCGTGTGATGTAGTTCCTCCAAAAGCTGCGGCTATACCTTTAACCCTGCGGGGATCTATGTTGGCTGCGTCTGAAGGTAAAAGTTCCTCAGTTAGTAAAATAGAGTTGTCTGGAGGTGTGTTATGTTGAGAAGAGAAACCCATGAGTGTAGATATTAATCTTTCTTTGACATCTACCATGTCTTTGTCTCTTGTTTTCATAAGCGCATTGCTAGAGGTTGAAAGTTTACGGATCCATTTGTTGAATGCAACACTAACAGCGAACTCAGCATTTATTGAGTTTTCCCTTATAAATTTTTCTATGTCTGAAATCAGTTTTTCATCCTTGAGCATCATCTCATGAAACTGGAATATCCCGGATTCTTCCCCTCCTATTTGTTCAGCGGCCTTCAGTAAATGTTCCCTTGTCTTTAGCACAGCGTCACGAAGCCTTTTTATCTCCTCTTCGGGATTTTTTATGTGTTTGGGATATGGTTCTGGTGGTTTTTCCTTGTATATGAAAGCTTCCCCAATAGCATACCCTTCGCTTACTGCTTGACCTGAAAAGGAGGAAGGTATCTCTTTGAGATCTTGTTCGTCTTCTTTTTCTGGTTGTTCATTGAAGCCAGATTCAATGAGGGACTTAAGGGTGCTTAAGCATTCCTTGGCGTCCTCACCCTTTGCCATTACCTTTACCCATTCCCCTTTGTTCGCTGTGCCTGACGTTGCTACCTCCATTATGCTTTTGGCGTTGACGCTTGGTTTGTTTGCACTGATGTTTTTAATCCTTATCTCACTTTTAAACCTAGAAGCTGTTTCAACAAAAATGGATGCTGGTCTTGCGTGCAAACCGGTTTTATTGGTGATCCTTGCGAACGTAGATATGTAATCTTTTCCTTCCACAGAATCGGTTTCAGAAAAGGTCTCTTTTGGTTGTTCAACCTTTGCTGTGTTTTTGGTTTCATTGGCTGCTCTGTCTACCTCTGTGAGACTTAGACCCTGGACTGATGCACCGGCTGCTGCTATTGCCCCTTCCACAAGTGGTGCATTGCTGAGTTTAACCTTGCCTCTAACATCTTCGGGGAGCATGTCGAGACACATCTCTGTTGTCATGACAGCGCTACCAAGATCCATAAGAACAAGCACGCCTTCTTCGCTCATACATTTTTGTATGGCGCTTGTTATCTTATCTATGCTTGTTCCTATGTCTCCTGTATCTGTGCCGCCCGCTGCCTCTACTGTTATCTCTTCGTTCTGGATCATTTGCTCCACTAGCTTTTTGATGCCCTCAGCCACCTCTGGGCTATGTGATACCAGTACCAAGTTAACCATTCCTTTACCTCAAATAGAGGGGGTAACCCCCCCCTTTTTTTTATTCAACCCAATTTAATGTTCTTTCTACAGCCTTTTTCCATAGCTTGTATAGGTGTTCTCTTTTTTCTTCTGGCATTGTGGGTTCAATGGCTTTGTCTTGGATCCAGTTTTTTTTGAGATCTTCAAGGTTTTCCCAGAAGCCTACTGCAAGTCCAGAGGCATAAGCAGCACCCAGGGCTGTTGTTTCTGCTACCTTGGGTCTTATGACGCGAGTTCCTAATATATCAGCCTGGAACTCCATAAGGAGTTCATTCTGAACCATGCCACCATCAACCTTGAGGGAAGTTAGTTTTATGCCAGAGTCGTTGTACATGGCGTCTATGACATCTCTTGTTTGGTATGCTGTGGCTTCAAGAGCTGCTCTCATTATGTGTCCTTTGTTGGCATATCTTGTTAGTCCCACGATTACACCGCGGGCATCCATCCTCCAGTACGGTGCAAAAAGGCCAGAGAATGCAGGCACAAAGTATACTCCACCATTATCTTCAACTTCCCTTGCGTATTTCTCTATGTCTGAAGATTTCTCGAGCATTTTGAGGTTATCACGTAGCCACTGAACCAAGGCACCTGTTATAGCTATTGATCCTTCAAGTGCATATACAGCGTCTTTACTTCCCAGTTTATATCCCAGCGTTGTCACGAGGCCATGTTTGCTCTGTATGGGTTTATTCCCTGTGTTGAGGAGTACAAAACATCCCGTCCCGTATGTATTTTTGGCGTCTCCGATCTCAAAGCATGTTTGCCCGAAGAGAGCTGCCTGCTGGTCTCCAAGATCTCCACATACGGGGATTTCTCCTCCGAATGCGTCTGATTCCTTGGTGTAGCCATATATTCCTGGGTCGCTTGATGGCCGTATTTGGGGTAAAATTGAACGTGGAATGCCGAATATGGTTAGCATTTCATCATCCCAGTCAAGCGTGTTCAGGTTCATCAACATGGTTCTGCTTGCATTTGTTACGTCTGTAACGTGTATTCCTCCGTCTGGTCCCCCTGTGAGCCACCATATAATCCATGAGTCCATATTACCGAACAGGGCTTTGCCTTTTTCTGCATCTTTTCTTATTTCTGGTACATTGTCTAAGAGCCATTTAATCTTTGTTCCCGAAAAATACGTAGCTATGGGTAGTCCTGTCTTTTCCCTAAATCTATCCTGTCCTCCGTCGCTTATGAGTTCGTCACAGATGTCCTTGGTTCTTGTGTCCTGCCACACTATTGCGTTGTAATACGGCTTTCCTGTTTCCTTGTTCCATATAAGGGATGTTTCTCTCTGATTTGTTATCCCTATGGATGCTATCTCTTCAGGTTTTATGTTCAGAGAGTTTAGGGTGTGTTTTATTGTTTTTCTCGTTTTCTCTATAACTTCCATGGGGTTGTGTTCCACCCAGCCCGGCTGGGGGTATATCTGTTCGTGTTCTATTTGATGTGATCCTACTACCTCACCACTGTGGTTGAACAACATGAACCTAGTACTTGTTGTTCCCTGGTCTATAGCTCCTACGTATTTTTTGGACATCTGTTCCTCCCTTTGTTTTACCCCCTGACTACATCGACAAGTTGCTTTAGTATGATGAATGATGATGTAGCACCAGGATCCTGATGACCTATACTCCTTTCTCCGAGATAACTGGCTCTACCCTTGGTAGCTTTCATGGGTATTGTGGCTTTCATACCTTTTTCTGCTGATTCCAGCGCCCTTTCAAAGGCCTTTTCTGGCTCTTCGGATTGGATGTGTTTCTCAAGTGTGGAAACGAACGGAGCAATGGTATCTATCATGGTTTTTTCACCTTCTGTGGCTTTTCCTCTCATTTTTATTCCTTCGAGAGCAGATTTTAACGCCTTGAGTATCTCCTGTTCATTTGCCTCTGTTTTGCCTGACAACTCTCCCCCAGCCTTCATGAATGCTGTACCGTAGAGGGGGCCGGAGGCCCCGCCCACGGTTGATACGAGCATCATTCCCACACTTTTCAGTATGGCTCCTATGTCCTTGTCCTTTAACGTTTTCATGCTATCCCGAACTTTCTTGAACCCTCTATCCATATTTATACCGTGGTCGCCGTCTCCTATGGCCGAATCAAGTTCTGTGAGAAAATCCTTGTTTTTCTCTATCTCCTCAATAACCCTCTCAAGGAAATGCAGAACGTCTTCCTTTGTAAGCTTCATGGGTTGTTCTCCTTTCCCTATTTCCCCCATCTCAATCCTGGAGTTTTTACGGGCGCATCCCATAGTTCCACGAGTTCCTTGTCCATTTTTAGGAGTGTAATGGAAACCCCCTGCATTTCTAAGGATGTGATATAAGCTCCCACGAGATTTCTTATAATGGTTATTCCCTCTTTGCTAAGTATTTCATGGAGTTTCCTGTAAACGATGTACAATTCGCTTACAGGTGTTCCTCCCATACTGTTTACAAAGGCTAATACCTCATCTCCACTTTTGTAAGGCAGATCTTTGATTATTGCTTCTGCCAGTATCTCTGTGATCTCGTCTGCGGGTTTCAGTTCCATTCTTGTTCTTCCGGGTTCCCCGTGTATGCCTATTCCTATTTCCATCTCGTTTTCCTTGAGTTCAAAGGTAGGTTTCCCGGCTGCGGGAACCGTACAGGGGGTTAGGGCCATGCCCATGCTTCTACCCAGGCTGTTGACCTTTTTGCATAACTCGGCAAGTTTTTTTAGGTCGTATCCTTTTTCTGCGGCAGCACCGCATATCTTTTCGGCGAGTACAGTGGTTCCCACTCCTCTTCTACCCTGGGTGTATAGACTGTTTTCCACTGCCACATCGTCGTCTATAACAACGCTTTCTACATCAACCCCCTCGTCTGAAAGCATGTCTTTGGCCATATCAAAGTTCATTACGTCACCACTGTAGTTCTTTACTATAAACAACACGCCTGCACCTGAATTTACTTTTTTACCGGCTTCGTACATTTGGTCAGGTGTTGGTGATGTGAATACTTCTCCGGGGCACGCGGCATCAAGCATTCCTTCCCCTACGAATCCAGAGTGTAGTGGTTCGTGTCCACTTCCACCACCAGATACAAGCGATACTTTACCTGAAACGGGTGCATCTTTTCGGGATACGAAATTGGGTGAAAAATGTACATCCAGTATATCTGCATGGGCGAGTTTTAACCCCTCCAAGGATTCCTTCACCACGTTTTTCACATCGTTTATAAGTTTTTTCATGTTCTGACCTCCTTTACTCTTCCTCCACCCCTGCGGAGGCTTGTCTTGCCTTGAGTGTATCTTCTATGAAGAATTTGTAAACGATTACCGCGATAACAGCTCCTACCAGAGGACCCGCTATAGGGACCCAGAAGTAATTATGTATCCCAGGTAGAGCATTTGGTCCCCAGCCCATTAACCATGCGAATACCCTTGGTCCAAAATCACGAGCTGGGTTGATGGCGTACCCCGCGTCCACTCCAAAGGACATACCTATAGCAGCCACAGCCATGCCTATTATGTATGGTCCTAAGTTTGCTTTAACGGCAAGGTTTTTAGCATCTACGACGGCAAGGACGAATAGCATGAGGAAAAAGGTACCTATTGTTTGGTCAATGAATGGTCCTATCATATTGGATCCGAAGTATTTAGCTGGGAAGGTGGCAAAGATGCTAAAGGTTGTGAGTCCTCCAGGGCTTGCCAGGGAAGTTACGTGATGGGCCTTGTTCCATGCTTCGATGGCTTTGTAGTAGTCAAGGTACACAATGGCAGCTCCGGCGAATGCCCCTGCTGTTTGGGCTATCCAGTAGGGGATGACCTTCTTCCAGGGGAATTCTCCTCTTGTTGCGAATCCAAGTGTGACGGCGGGATTGATGTGAGCTCCGGTTACTCCGCCTGCTACGTACACACCAAACACAACTGCCATTGCCCAACCCCACGTTATTAGAAGCCATCCACCAGCTCCCTGAAATATTACCAGGGTTCTGCCGGATTCAGTTAAACCAGCCACGGCTACCGCCACGACACCGTCTCCGAAGGCCAAGAGAACGAGCGTTCCGAGAAACTCTGCGAGCATCTCTGCCCAGATACTCTTGGCCCGCCAGCCTGTTTTTATGCCAGCTTGAGCCATAAAAACACCTCCAATGTAGATTATGTCTGCCAGTTGGGATGATAAACCTAAGCGGATACCTAACATGATTGTAATGTAAAATGCCTATAAGTCAACACCGAACTCAACAGAAGTGGTTTATGAGAACACCCTCTCGGAGACTACCGTTGGTCGTAACAAGCTCTCTCTTTTTGAAATATTCCATAATTGTTACAACTACCGAACATCCGATAGAGATTACGTCTTCTCTTCCCCTTTGTAGGATAGGGAACTTTTTGAGCCTTTCCTCGGAAGTTATGGAGTTTAACTCGGAGCATATATATTTTATTCTATCTATCTCCAGGATGTGTCCTTCTGTTCGTCTGTATTCGTATTTTCTGAGCCCTAAATCTATAGCTGCAAGTGTGGTAACTGTACCTGCATTGCCGACGAGCAATTCAAAGTCTTGTGTATTGTCTATATTTGAACTTAGTTTGTTTCTGAAGAAAGAAGAAGCAGAGGATAGCTCTGTGGCTGTTGGAGGGTCAGAGCGGATAAACATTTCAAGGAGTTTTACGACACCTACGGGGACGCTGAGACTAAATGTTAGGTTTTTGCCCTGTGATAGCATAAACTCTGTGCTGCCTCCCCCGAGGTCAAAAGCCATCCATCTCCTGCTAAGGACTTGTTCTTTAATGAAATGGAGTATTCCAGTATGTGTGAGCTTCGCTTCTTCGTTCGGCGATATAACTACAACCTGAAATCCCGCCTGCCTAAGGTTGGATAGAAACCATTGGTTGTTTAAAGCTTCTCTTATGGCGCTTGTAGCTACAATGACAGTTCTGTTCACATTGTATTTATGTATTATTTCCCTGTAGTGAAGAAGAGCGTCAATGGTCCTTCTGAGTGCAGCCCCCGTTATTATAGGCGACTTTCCAAATCCTTCGCCTAATCGGGTTATAACACTCTCTTGGTGTAAAATATTCAGGGAACAGCCACTGGAGAGCTCCGCGACGAGGAGCCTCACCGTGTTTGTCCCCATATCTATACTTGCTACTCTCAATCCTCTAAGGATCTTATAGTTTCTATAATGTTTCTTGCGGCATCGACAAATGCTTTTGAAACAGGCGAGTCTGGATTGGCTATGGTTATGGGTTTGCCTCTATCGGAACCTTCTCTCAGTTCAACGTTTATGGGTATCTCCCCTAAGAATGGAAGAGATTCTTCAGCGGCAAATTTCTTGCCGCCACCGTGCGAGAATATATCGGTTCTTGCTCCACACTTAGGGCACACGAAGTAGCTCATGTTCTCTATTACACCAACCACTGGTATCTTCAGCCTTCTGAAGAAATCATTCGCTTTTCTTGCGTCGCTTAGGGCTACGTCTTGTGGAGTGATGACAATTATTCCTCCGCTTACGTGGGCTTCTTGAGCCAGGGTGAGTTGTGCGTCTCCTGTGCCGGGGGGGAGATCAACAACGAGAAAATCAAGTTCGCCCCAACTAACGTCATTGAGAAATTGCTTTATAGCCTGTCCTATAAGTGGTCCCCTCCATATTACGGCTGCATTTTCTGGTACGAGGTTCCCTATGGATAGTACCTTTATCCCATATTTTTTTATGGGCATGATCTTGTCCTTATTTTTGGGATCCACCATGACAGGTGTGTGTTCTATGCCAAGCATCTTGGGGACGTTTGGTCCATATATGTCGGCGTCCAGTAGACCTACCTTGAGATTGAGTTTTGCTAAAGCTACCGCAATATTCACGCTTACAGTGGTTTTGCCAACTCCACCCTTGCCACTTGTGGTAGCTATAATGTGTCTGATGTTTTCTAGAGTTTTTGATTCCTCCTTGGGAGTTTTATCTATTTCTAATTCTACCTCTTCTATTCCTTCAACCTGCTTGGCTGCCAAAGGGATGCTCTTTTTCAGCATCTCTGCTACGTTTGGATTATCATCCAGGAGCTTGATTCTTATAAAGGCTTTGTTTCCTTCAATCCTTATGTCCTGGATAATGTTCTCTTTTACTATGCTTGTTGTTTTTCCTGGATAAAAAACTCTGTTTAGCTCCGTAAGTATCTTGTCTTTCATTCTTCCTCCTTTAGGTGCCAGCTGTCCAGCTGGCAAGGTATTCTTTTTGTTCTTCTGTTAGCGTGTCTATCTTGACTCCAAGGGTTTCAAGTTTCAGTCTGGCTATTGTCTCATCTATCTCTCTGGGTACTGCATAGACTTTCTTTTTCAGCTCGGTGTGGTGTTTTGTTATGTATTCGGCTGATAGAGCCTGATTGGCGAAGCTCATGTCCATAACGCTTGATGGGTGCCCCTCCGCTGCTGACAGGTTTATTAATCTTCCTTCTGCCAGAAGATATATGTTGTTGCCATTGGGTAAAGTGTATTCCCTCACGAATGGTCTCACATCTCTCTCGTGTATAGCGATTCTTTTGAGGGCTTTTACGTCTATTTCCACGTCAAAGTGCCCGGCGTTTGCTACTATGGCACTGTCCTTCATCTTCTCAAAGTGTTCTTCCCTTATCACGTGTATGTCTCCTGTAACTGTGCAGAAGAAGTCGCCTATCTCGGCAGCTTTTTCCATGGGCATGACGATAAAGCCGTCCATCACGGCTTCCAAGGCCTTAAGGGGATCAACCTCTGTTATAATAACATTTGCACCCATACCCCTCGCCCTTTCAGCTAAACCCCTTCCACACCATCCGTATCCGGCCACGACGAATGTGCTTCCCGCTAGGAGTCTGTTGGTTGCTCTTATTATTCCATCTAAGGTGGACTGCCCTGTTCCATATCTGTTGTCAAACATATGTTTGGTGTTTGCATCATTTACAGCTATTACAGGGAACATGAGTACGCCATCCCTTTCCATACTCTTTAGCCTTATGACTCCCGTTGTTGTTTCTTCGGTTGAGCCGAGGATGTTTGAAGCAAGCTCCTTTCTTGAGGAGTGAAGGCTTGAGACGAGATCGGCCCCGTCGTCCATAGTGATGTTGGGTTTGCGGTCAAGTACAGCGTTTAGGTGTTTGTAGTATGTTTCTCTATCTTCTCCTTTTATTGCGAATACTGGAATTCCGTAATCCGCCACAAGCGAGGCAGCGACGTCATCCTGTGTTGATAAGGGATTGGATGCGCATAGATAAACACTTGCTCCACCCTTCTTGAGTGTAATTGCGAGGTTTGCTGTTTCTGTTGTTACGTGGAGACAGGCGCCTATAGTTTTGCCGTTCAAAGGTTTTTCTCTAGAGAATCTCTCCTGTATGGATTTTAGGACATTCATGCTTTTGAATGCCCATTCAATCCTTTTTTTCCCTTCCTTGGCAAGGGTTATATCTTTTACATCATATTCCATTATACACCTGCCTTTTCCTTGAGTATTTGGGCTTTATCTGTTTTTTCCCATGTGAATTCTTCTTCTGTCCTGCCGAAATGCCCATATGCTGCTGTTTTCTTGTATATCGGCCTCAATAAGTTTAGCGTTTTAATTATCCCTGAAGGGCTTAGATCAAATGTTTCCGTAACAAGTCTTTTGAGCTCCTCTTTGGGTATTAGGCTTGTTCCATGTGTGTTTATCATTATGCTTACAGGCCTTGTTACGCCTATGGCATAGGCGAGCTGTATAGTACACCTTCTTGCCAGTCCAGCTGCTACTATGTTTTTTGCTACGTACCTTGCCATATAGGAGGCGGATCTGTCTACCTTTGAGGGATCTTTTCCGGAAAATGCTCCTCCGCCGTGTGGAGCCACTCCGCCGTATGTGTCAACAATGATTTTTCTGCCTGTTAAACCCACATCTGCACTTGGGCCCCCAAGGACAAATCTGCCGGTGGGGTTTATGTATATTTTCATGTCCTTGTCCCACCATTGTTTTGGAATGATGTATTCAACCACGTACTCAATTATATCCCTTCGCAGTTTATCCGTTTCTACGTACGGGTCGTGTTGAGCTGACACCACAACTGCTTTTACCTTCTCTGGTTTGTCTCCCCTGTATTCTACGGTCACCTGAGTTTTCCCATCTGGTCTTAGATAAGGGAGCATTCCTTCCTTTCTCACGTACGTAAGCCTCTTTGCTAACTCATGGGCTAGTACGATAGTGAGGGGCATAAGTTCATCTGTTTCATCTGTAGCGTATCCGAACATCATACCTTGATCTCCAGCACCTATGTTGTCCATGTCCCTGTTTACGCCCATTGATATGTCAGGAGATTGCTCGTCTATGGAGGTTATCACAGAGCATGATTTGTAGTCAAAACCGAATTCGGCATTGGTATAACCTATATCTTTTATGGTTTTCCTGACGATCTTAGGGATGTCGGCGTACGTTGATGTTGATATTTCACCTGTTATGAAGGCTACTCCCGTGGCAACAAGCGTTTCGCAGGCAACCCTGCAATTGGGGTCATCCTGTATAATGGCGTCCAGTACAGCGTCGGATATTTGATCGGCCATCTTGTCAGGATGCCCCTCTGTTACAGATTCTGATGTAAACAGGAAGGTTTCTTCTGCCATGGCATTCTCCTTTGAATGGATTGTATGCCGAAGGGGGGACTCGAACCCCCACGGGCTTAAAGCCCACTAGACCCTGAATCTAGCGCGTCTCCCAGTTCCGCCACTTCGGCAGCTCAACCTTGAATACTATACGATACCCCGTTTAATGTCAACTCATCAGAAATAGTACCAAATTGTCTCATAAGATGAGACAGACTCACCAATATCTTCTAACCTCTCT
>CAZERD010000020.1:0-23094 GCA_964515405.1 uncultured Desulfurellales bacterium | reverse complement strand
AAGCCTTCTACCCAGCTCCTCCATCACCGCAGAAGGTGGTATATCAAACATGGTAAGAGCAACAACGATATGAAAAATGAGATCAGCTGCCTCATATATGATCTCACCATGCTTAGCCTCTTTCAGTGAGGCTACAAATTCAGCACTTTCCTCACCCACCTTCTTTATGATAGAATTCACTCCACCCACAAACAACTTGGCCGTATATGAGCCCTCAGGCAATTCCTCTTTCCTATCAAGCAATACCCTGTGCAACTTGTCCAATACAGATCCATCATCTATCGTCCCGTATATCAAATCATCACTATTCATGATGGGTAATATTTCCCTTACTATCCCCCTATAGTATTCCCTAAAAAAACAACTCCTATGGTTAGTGTGGCATGCAGCTCCCATCTGCTCGACTTTAAACAACAATGTGTCCTCATCACAATCAATAAGTATTTGTTTTACCTTCTGCACATGTCCACTTGTCTCTCCTTTCTTCCAAAGCTTCTTCCTACTGCGAGAGTAATAATGTGCAAATCCTGTTTCAACCGTTTTTCTCAGAGACTCAACGTTACCATACGCCACCATTAACACATCCCCACTGTAGAAATCCTGCACCACTATGGGGATAAGACCATTCTCATCGAAATTTAATATACTCGTTATGTCCATCATAAAACACCCCCAAATGATAGTATCACACAAGTTAGTCTCCATCAATGGCTATACATACGTACCAATTTTTGATAGTATGATCATAAAGGAGGAAAGAACAATGAAAGAAACTATTTACGATGTAACCGTTATAGGTAGTGGCGTAGGGGGGCTCTCCGCAGCAGCAAAAACATCTTTGGAGGGAGCAAAGACGTTGCTCCTTGAAGCTATGCCAGAGTTTGGAGGCTATATAAACCCATTCAAAAGAGGAAAATACAGGTTTGACACAGGGTTACATTACCTTGGAGATTTGGGAGAAAATGGAAATTTCACCAAAACACTAAAAGCAATGGGTGTATGGAATAAACTTGAATTTGTGGAATTAAACCCGAATGGCTTTTGTGAGTATCACTTTGGCGGTAGAGTATTCAAGCTACCAAGAGGGATAAACAAATTCAAGGACAGATTAATATCTGACTTCCCCAAAGAAGAAAAAACCATAGAAAAGCTAATAAATCTACTGCTAAAAATAGAGAAAGCAGTTAAAACATCTTCAAATCCCAAAAGTATCAAAACCGCAATAAAAGCTCCCACAAAGGCACCATTCATGTTAAAATTGCTCAAGAAAACCTACGGAAGTCTTATAGATGAAATAACAAATAATAAAGATTTAAAATTCATATTCTCCTCCATGTCCGGCGAAACAGGCTTATCCCCAGATGAAGCATCACCGTTCATGGCCCTTGTACTCATGCATTACCTGAAAGGGGCTTACTATCCCCGGGAAGGAAGCGCCTCGTTCAAAGAAGCATTTCTGAAAACCATCTCAGAAAACAATGGTACCATGCTCAAAAAAACCGAGGCCCTCAGGATAACAATGAAAAATAGACTATTTGTAATCCATACAACACGGGGAACCTTTAAAACCCGCTCCGTCATATCCAACGTAAATCCATCTATGCTATTCACAAGAATAATGTCCCCTGACATTACACCACCCAATCTATACAGAAAAGCCAAATACTCAACACAATCAAAGGGATCATTCTACGCATTTATCGGAACAACCATGGACATAACAAAATATGGAATAAGCGACGCAAACCTCATACATTCAGACACAAATGAATTTAACTACAAAGACTGGGAGGAATTTCCATACTTCTTCCTGACGAGTCCAACCCTCAAAGACCCAAAAGGCAACCATGCACCCCCCGGATCACATACGCTTGAAATAATATCATATGCACCATTCGAGGCCTTCGCGCGCTGGAAACACACACCATCCATGAAAAGAGGAAAAGAATACGAAGAATTCAAACACTCACTTGGTATGAGACTCATAGGAAAGGTTGAAAAGTACATACCCGGACTATCAAAACACATTGAGACTCTAGAATTTGCAACGCCCCTCACAAACGAATATTGGGTCAAAGCCCCACTGGGCGGCTGTTACGGGCTTGCTCAAACGCCTGAACAGATGGGACCAGGTAGATTCAGCATTTCAACAGAGATACCAAGGTTCTACCTTTGCGGTGCAAGTACAATAGCTGGTGGCATATCACCATCTGCGACATCTGGGCTTATAGCAGCAAAATTAGCATTGAAAAACCTATAAACTCCACAAGCATCAACTCCAACCAAGCAGATTACAAAATCATAAAATAAGTCATATCGTTTTTACTCAGTACAAAGGTACTGTTCACTTTTAAAGAAATTTTTAAGGATTGATTGACATCATAACACTTTTTGAGTATATTCCTCAAAATTGGGGGGTTGGGAGGTTGAAATTGCTTCGGGTTCAAAACTTAAGGAAGCAGTTTGGTGGATTGATAGCCGTCAATAACTATAATCTCCACATTAAAAAAGGCGAGATAGTAGGTCTTATCGGTCCAAATGGTGCTGGAAAAACCACTGTATTCAATCTAATAACAGGTGTACTTAAACCCACATCCGGCAAAATATTCCTTAAAGAAACAGAAATCACCGGACTAAAACCCCATGTGATAGTGAAAATGGGCATGGTCAGAACATTCCAAAATGTCAGATTGTTCAAAGACCTTACAGTATTGGAGAATCTTAGAATAGCCTATCACGTACACCACAAATACAGCCTGATAAGCGCCCTACTCTACCTTAGAAGCTGCAGAAAAGAAGAAAAAACTGTTCTGGAAGAAGCAGAAAAGTACCTGTTGCTTTTTGGAATTTCAGACTACAGAAACTACTACCCGAAAGATCTCCCTTATGGTATCCAAAAAAAAGTTGAAATAGCAAGAGCAATGATGAGCAGACCCAAACTCCTGCTCATGGATGAACCGGCAGCAGGCCTCAACACAAGTGAAACAGAAGAAGTTATGAATCTAATAACAAAAATAAAGAATGAGTTTGATCTAACCATATTCCTAATAGAGCACGACATGAGGATGGTAATGGGAGTATGCAAAAGAATACAAGTCCTCAACAAGGGGGAAGTCATAGCCGAGGGTACTCCAGAAGAAATACAAAACAACCCGAAGGTAATAGAAGCATATCTTGGGAGAAAAAAGAAAAGTGCTTGAACTGGAGAACATTGAGGTCTACTACGATTCCGTATACGTCCTAAAAAACATAAGCTTCAAGATAAACAAAGGAGAAATTGTCACATTGATAGGAGCAAATGGAGCTGGAAAAACCACAACCCTTAAAACAATATCTGGGCTCGTCCATCCCAAAAGGGGAAAAATAACATATAATGGAAAGGATATCACACACAGCAGCAGCGAAGAAATAGTGGGGTTGGGTATTTCTCACTGCCCCGAGGGAAGACAGCTCTTCCCGTACATGACAGTAAAAGAAAACTTACTCCTCGGGGCATACTTAAGAAAAGATAAAGCTTCAATAGCAAGGGATATGGAGTGGGTATTCTCACTGTTCCCCATACTGAAAGAAAGGGAGAGGCAAATAGCTGGAACACTCTCTGGGGGTGAACAGGAAATGCTCGCGATAGGAAGAGCGCTAATGTCGAGTCCCCAGCTCATATTGCTGGACGAACCAAGCCTTGGTCTTGCACCAAACATAGTTGATAAAATATTTGACATAATAAAACATATAAATAAAGAGGGAACCACCGTGCTCCTGGTGGAACAAAATGCAAATATGGCTCTAGAAATAGCAGATAGGGGATATGTGCTTGAGACAGGCAAGATAGTATTAGAGGGCAGCGCAAAAGAACTGATAGAAAACAAACAAGTCAAAAAAGCCTATCTTGGAGGGTAGTAAGGTGGAATTCTTCTCGGTGTCTTATGTAATTCAACAAGTAATAAACGGATTAATTCTCGGTAGCATGTACTCTTTGGTGGCTATAGGTTTTTCCATGATATTCAGCATATTAGGCTTAATCAACTTCGCCCACGGCGACATAATAATGCTCGGTTCTTTTACATCTCTGGGTCTCCTCCTTGCACTTAAGGGTGCCGCTCCAATATGGTTCATTATATTGGTGGTAGCTGTGGTAGGATTTGGAATAGGCGTAGCAATAGAGAAAATAGCGTTCAGACCCATAAGAGGAGCATCGCAAGTAGTGGGATTCATCACATCGCTTGCGGTTTCATCGTTTATAGAAAATCTGGGCATATTGCTTGTTACGGCCCAACCCCGCAGCTTCAATGTACCAAGTTACCTTAACAAGCTCATATCCATAGGAAGCATTTCTTTCAGGGTTATAGATATTGTCATAGTGGTTCTTTCAGTATTTATAATAATGGCACTGTATATGTACACAAGTTACACCAAAATGGGTATGGCAATGCGAGCAACCTCTCAAAACCTCAACGCATCAAAACTAATGGGTATAAATGTGAATAAAGTTATAATGTTTGCCTTCGCCATAGGTTCTTCCTTAGCTGCAGTCACAGGATTCATGTGGGGAACAAAATATGGCCAAATATCACCATTGATGGGTTTCGTTCCAGGACTGAAATCATTTGTAGCAGCCGTTATAGGAGGAATAAGTGATATAAGAGGTGCCGCTTTAGGAGGGTACATCCTGGGATTTTCCGAGGTATTCTTCGTCGGCATGTTACCTCCAGACATGTCTGGTTACCGTAACGCCTTTGTTTTCTTTCTATTGATAGTAATACTGCTAATTAAACCTGAAGGAATACTTGGAAGAAAGGAAGAAATAATAAAATGAGAGAAGAAATTCTGTCCACTCTGTACACCATAATAATATTTGGAGCCTTAATGTTCTTGCTAAATCACACACTGAATGATTACTATATCTCCGTGGTGGAATTTCTGGGCATATATGTTATGCTGACGGTGAGCTTGTCTCTAACTAATAGCTTCACCGGACTTTTCTCACTGGGGCATCCAGCATTCATGGCAATAGGAGCCTACATATCGGCAATACTTACCTTCCCACCAATGAGAAAACTCATAATGATGCCCGCCCTACCTCATTTTCTTAGCAGCGTACAGCTTCCATTTCCAGTATCACTAATAATAGGGGGTATAGCAGCAGCGATAAGCGCGCTCCTAATCGGGTTTCCTATACTTAGACTGAAGGGAAATTATCTAGCAGTAGCTACAATAGGCTTCATGATAATTGTTGAAGTATTCATAACCAACATGAACAGTATAACGCGCGGACCCAGAGGTATTAGCGGTATATATCCCTACACCAACATATGGTGGATATACGGGTGGCTTGTAATCACTGTATACACCGTAAAAAGGGTCATGAACTCATACATGGGTAGGGCACTGCTCGCTGTAAGAGAAGATGAGATAGCAGCAGAAAGCCTGGGAGTCTCCCTAACATACTATAAGCTATTCTCTCTGGTCCTTGGAGCCTTTTTTGCGGGTGTAGCAGGCGGGCTTTGGGCTCATCTTATTACTATCATTACACCTGCCTCATTCTCACTACCATTAGCATTTCTGCTGATAGTTATGCTTGTAATCGGTGGAAGAAGCATCACAGGAGCAATAATAGGTGCCCTGGTAATAGGCAGCCTCACCGCAGTACTAAGACCCATAGAGACGGCCACACAGCTCTATGGACTATCACAACTCGTTACGGCTGTTCTACTTTTGGTAACTCTGATAAAACGTCAAGGTGGTATAATGGGCGATAGAGAGTTTAACCTGGCAAAACTGTATAAAAAGCTAAGAATACTTTAGGGAAAGGAGGTGAAACCTTGAAAGCGGCAAAACTTCACAACTCCAAAAATACTCAAGAAGGGAGGTTCGCCATGGGCAGATTCTTCAGAATCATGGTTTACGCTCTGGCTTTGGTAGTGGGATTCACATTCTCAACCTATGCTTCCGGTGTCATAAAGATAGGAGCCCTGTACAATCTAACCGGAGCTATGTCATCCATAGACGCCCCAGCCTACAACGGTGTAAAACTCGCAGCTAAGGAAGTAAACGAAAAGGGTGGCGTTTTAGGGAAGAAGATTGAAGTTATCGGGATTGATACAAAAACAAACGTCCAAGATGCCGCCACAGCTGCAAGACAGCTACTCTCAGAGGGTGTCGTAGCAGGAATAGGATACGGAGACACAGCCTATGTGTTAGCTGCAGCGCCGCTTTTCCAGAAAAAACACGTACCATTCCTTACGTCTGGAGCAACAGACCCAAAACTACCAGAGATGGTAGGTAGTTATCTGTTCCTTGTTCCATTCGGTGACAATGTACAGGCATACGCTATGGCTGACTTCTTGTACAACGACCTCCATGTCAGAAAAATAGTAATATGGACGAACAGAGCTACAGACTACACTCTTGGACTCTCAAAATACTTCAAGCAGAGATTTGAGCAGCTCGCGGGGAAAAAGGGGATCCTCTTAGAAGACTTTTATCAGACAGGAGACAAAGACTACTCCGCACAAATAGCAAGACTAAAGGCCCTTAAAACAAAACCAGATGCTCTCTACATCTCTGCTGTTCCAGATGACATTGGTATTATAGTAAAACAGGTCAGAGAAGCAGGAATAACCATACCCATAGCAGGTGGCGACGGGTATGACACACCACTACTGGAGAAAGTTCCCGGAAAGAAGTACGCAACAAACATTTACTACACAACACACCAATCCTGGAGTAACCCTGATCCAGTAGTCCAGAATTTCATAAAGAACTACACAAAGATGTTCGGACACAAACCAGAAAATGCGTTTGCTGCGCTGGGGTACGATGCCCTCATGATGGTGGTTAGAGCTATAAAGAACGCAAAATCAACCAATCCTGTCGCCATAAGAAACGCACTCGCCAAGACAAAAGGTTATCACGGGGTAACGGGTGTAATAAGCTACAAAAACGGTTCCAGAATCCCACAAAAAAGCGTTGCTATAATGAAAGTTATGCACGGCAAGGTTATATTCGTAAAAATGGTAATGCCAAAAATGTAGGGGGAGGGTTTCTCCTCCATCCCTTACACGAAAAGGAGCACAAAAATGGCAAGCTTCGTGTTTGAATATCTCAATGGACACAAGTTCAAGGAGTCATCCTTTGACAAGGTTATAATACCTGTGGGCTCAACAGAGTATCATGGAGATCACCTTCCTTTTGGAACAGACACCATAGTCTCATACGAGATTTCCAAGGAGGTAGCTTCCAGAGTAAAAGGGTTGCTCGTTTTGCCGCCTATAGCCTATGGAATGAGTGATCATTACGCCAGGCAGGTACTCACCATAAGTGTAAGAGCAGAAATACTCATAGAAGTACTGAAGGATATATTGAGATCAGTCCTAAAACATGGAATCAAAAAGATTTTCCTATTCAACGGACACGATGGCAATATAGCCCCCATAGAGGTGGCGACAAGAGCGGTAAAGGTAGAACACCCCGAGGCCAAAATCGCTTCACTAAACGCATGGTGGGTATCAGCCGGCAATCTGCTTCCACAGAATACATTTGAGGTATGGAATGGTCTGGGACACGCAGGGGAAGGTGAAACTTCTATAATGCTAGCCCTCACACCTGAACTGGTTGATATGGAACACGCGAAGGGAGTTGTCCCACAACTACCAGAAGAAGTGGACATTAAGTGGTTATTTGACGAATTAACCCCTTATGGTGCCAGTGGAGACCCAACAAGAGCAACAAAAGAGAAAGGCGAAAAAATGAAAAAAGTTTTGATAGACCTGCTTGTATCCTTCTTTGAAAAAATGGAAGAAACAAATTGGGAATATGGGTACAGGAACGAATGAACCTTCAAAACCTAATATACTTGTAATTACCACCGGTGGTACAATAGCAATGTCCAAAAAAACGGGGAGTGCTTTAAGTCCAAGCGTTAACGGGAAAGCACTCCTCCATAGAGTATCCAAAACTCAAGACATGGTTAACCTAACACTGTACGAATTCTCAAATGTACCAAGCACATGGTTAGGGTGGAGAGAGTGGTCCGCTCTATCATCCATAACAAACGATGCTCTTAGTAACAAAAAATACGATGGTGTAGTAATCGTTCAAGGAACAGACACTATCGAAGAATTATCCTATTTCTTCCACTTGACAATAAAAAGTGACAAACCTGTCATATTCACTGGAGCAATGAGAGGAGTTGATTCACCCAACTATGATGGTGAACAAAATCTCATTGACTCTATAAAGGTAGCATCCAACAGTGAATCATACGGAAAAGGGGTCTTAGTTGTTATGGGAGGAGAAATACATTCAGCCAGAGACGTGGTAAAAATGGATAAGTATTCCCTGAGCTCAATGTCATCAGGCAAAAAAGGAGTACTAGGTATGGTAGATGAGGAGGGAGTAGTGTTTTACAGGAAACCCCTGAAAAAGCACACGTACAAGTCTAAATTTGCTCCTCACCAACATAAAGGAGAAATACCAAACGTCCACATACTATACACCTACTCAGGAATGAATGAAGAAATTGTAAGAAACATCATAGCGGATTCAGGTACTAGAGGTATTATTATCACAGGGGCTGGCATAGGAAATGTAAATAAAAACCTGTTCACACTCCTATCCAAAAGCACAAAAACACTCAAGGTAGTCATATCATCAAGGGTATGGGAAGGAAGGGTAATCCCATTCTACGGCTACGAAGGTGGGGTAGAAACGCTGAGAAATATAGGCTGCATACTGGGAGAAGATTTACATCCCCTAAAAGCAAGAATACTGCTAAGCCTCGGACTGCTTCATAATCTCAACGAAAAACAACTCCAAGAAACATTCAAAGAATACTAATTGACGAACAGGCAAATTCTGATTAAATATCTGACATGGACATATTTTCTGTAACAACGATTCAACTTGAACGGATAATAGTAAAACTCGGCGTGGAAAAGTATAGAGCCAAACAGATACTCTCCTCTCTCTACAAACACCACATAAATTCTATAGAAGAAATCACGGTACTAAAAAAGGAACTCAGAAAAACCCTCAAAGATTTTCTGAGGATAGATAGACCCAAACTGATCAATCTCCAAAGGGCAAAAGACGGTGTTGAAAAATTCTTATTTGAGCTCCATGACGGGAATACAATAGAGACAGTCCTCATACCCATGAAAGACAACAGAAAAACCATATGCATATCCACACAGGTAGGCTGCAAAATGGGTTGTAGGTTTTGTGCCACTGGGTACTTGGGATTTAAAAGGAACCTCACACCCGGTGAAATAGTATCCCAAGTGGAATACGTAATGAAAACCGGAGGAATAAGAGCCCCAAACGTGGTCTACATGGGAATGGGTGAACCCCTGGACAACTACAACTCATTTCTGCAATCATTGAGAATACTCACAGACAAATACTGTTTAAACATATCTCCCCGCAAAATCACGTTATCCACATGTGGTTTAACTGATAAACTTAATAGACTCAAAAAGGACTTTCCACACATAAACCTCGCTATTTCACTCCACTCCGTGGACGAAAGAAAAAGAAGCAACATAATGCCTATAAACAAGAAATACCCGCTTAAAGCTCTCCTCCAAGCAGTAAAAGACTTTCCCATACCAAAAAGAAAGAGGGTAACGTTTGAGTATATAATGTTCAACGGCTTCAATGATACAAAAGAAGATGAAAAACTGCTCCTGAGAATACTGTCAAATCAGAAGAGTAAACTCAACATAATACCCTACAACTTACATCCGATCATATCCTCCAACTTAAAACCTACATCTATGGAAAAAATAGTGCAATTCGCAGAAAACCTTAGAAAAAAGGGAGTATTTGTAACTATCAGAGATTCTAAAGGACATGAAATAAGTGGAGCATGCGGAATGCTCATAGCAAAGCACCCTTCAGATAAAAGTGGGCAAGAGCAACAGACAGAGCATCGGAAATATCATATGGCTCAGCGTTTAAATCAAGATTCAAAGTCTTCTCTATTATGAACTTTACCTGCTCCTTCGAGGCCCCACCATACCCACATACAGCCTGCTTTACCGTACGGGGGGGGTACTCATAAAAACCTATTCTTCTAAGTCCCGCAACGACAGCAAATCCACCCTCCATTTGGCTCAGCACCTTGTACGACTTTGCATTCACAGAATAAAACGGCTCCTCAACAGCTATCTCTGTAGGTTTCCAACTATCAACAATCCTCAACAACTCTTCAAACGCCAGAAATATCCTATCCCCAACATTCATCTTCTGAGGAATCTTCAAACAAAGATACCTAACATCATCTTTTTCTGAGGAAACAAGCCCGAAACCTACAACTCTACTACCCAGATCTATTCCGAGAACCCTCATATCCTATAAACCTTATCCTCGCACCTATGATACGCTTAGCACCTATAAAGTGCCTTAAATAATAACCATCCAGTTTGGATATCACAACTCCCCTTCTTCTATTCAATGCCTGTATTATCCTGCCATTACCTATATATATGGCAACATGCGTAACATAAGTGTAAGGCATCGTGTGAAAGAAAAGAAGATCCCCAGGCTTAAGCTGGGATAGTTTCACCCTAACCCCTATAGGCGAATAGTACTGTTCCTGAGCGGTCCTCGGCAGATATATATGAAATCTCCTAAAGACCTGTTGTACAAACCCAGAGCAATCCACTCCATGTCTTAGGCTAGTACCACCCCACACATACGGATCACCAACAAATCTTTCGGCATATCTTACTACAGCCTCCCTTTCCGCTCTCAGCATTGCAAGCTCAAGCTCCATCTTTTTGACAGCCTTAAGCTTTATATTGGGAACAAAAAGCACCTGCCCTACACGTATTATATTGCCGTGAAGGTTGTTAAGAAGCCTAAGTATCTCCACGTCAACCTTGAATTTATGAGAAATCTTCCACAAACTATCACCAGGTTTCACACGGTAAACCATGGAATAATGCAGATACCTCGGACTTATAAATATACCATTCCTCTCTGCTATCTTTATTTTCCTGCATATGCTCTCTGGTACATAAATAATTTCCCCAGGCCTTATCAAAGACGAAACACCAGGATTCAACTTCATTAACTCCTTGAGTGTCAAACCAAACATAGCTGCTATGGAAGAAAGAGTATCACCCTTCTTAACAACATAGTACCCATCACCTATGGTACCGGGACGTGGAGGCTTCTTAAATTTTAACCTTCTCCTCTTAACCACAGTCCTATGCGGTACAGACCTATTCCCAGACCCTTTAAGCGCTCCACTACTTTTCACAGCAACCTTTGCTTTCGATACTTTTGAGCTCCCCACAATAAACAAATCTCCTAAATGCAGCAAGCTTACCGTCACACCCTTAAGTGGCTTTAGTCCCTTAATACTAGAATGAAAACTCTTCTCAAGCTCTGCTAGTGGTCTCCCACCAGAGCCTGAAGAAATTCTTCTCGATGACGCCTTATGAATAAATCTCTTAACAGCACTAAATGGTAAAAATATAACCTCACCTGGATATATAACATTGGAGATCTTAGGATTGAGTTTTTCTATTGTCTCTAAAGATACACCAAACCTCTTAGCTATAGATCTGAGAGAATCGCCACTCTTTACAACATAATAACCATTACCAACCCTACCAAACCCACTCCTCAGTCTCCTTGCTGGCACACGGATCCTTTCTCCGGGAATGATCCTTAACCAGTTCACACCTCTATTGGCCCTCTCTATAGCAACCTTGGGCACACCAAGGGCTTTTGATATTTTTATGAGCGTATCACCTTTTCTAACTATATATATACGGTAAGAGTAAGCATAGGAGAAAGTCACACCATACAACAGGCAAAAAGCCACCACCCCTGTGTATAGTAGAAAACTACGAACCAACTTGCCGAAAACCATCTATTCTTGGTTTTAACACACGAAACCTTTTTTTTCAAGTGAATTCCAAAGTAAAGTTGTTTTTTTACCATTTTTTTGGTATTGATTTACAAGGAGGTACAAAATGGAATTTCACTACAGGAACGGGGAACTGTACGCAGAAGATGTAAACGTAAGAAATGTGGTTGAAGAATTCGGCACCCCAGTGTACATCTACTCAAAGAAGCATTTTATAACACAGTTTAAAAAGCTCCAGCAAGCCTTTTCAAAGGAAAGGAAACACACCATAGCTTACGCAATCAAAGCAAACAGCAACATCAATGTGGTGAAAGTATTTTCATCGCTGGGTGCTGGAGCAGACATAGTCTCACAGGGCGAACTAATAAGAGCCATGAAATCAGGTATAAATCCCAGAAAAATAGTGTTTAGTGGGGTAGGCAAAACCGCTGAGGAATTAGAATACGCTCTCGCACATGATATAATGATGATAAATGTTGAATCAGAAGAAGAGCTGCTCCTGCTCAATTCCGTGGCTATCAACCTTGGAAAAAAAGCAAGGATAGCCCTCCGAGTAAACCCTAATATAGATCCTAAAACTCATCCGTACATATCCACAGGCCTGAAAAAGAACAAGTTCGGCATACCTTTTGAGGAAGCCGAAACCCTATACAAAAAGGCAGCCAATATGAAAGGACTGGAAATAAAAGGCATTCAATTCCACATAGGAAGCCAACTCACAGACCTAACTCCCATCTTTGATGCCAGTAGAAGAATAATTGAACTAGTCAAAACCCTCAACTCACAAGGCATACCGATAAGCGTCATAGATGTGGGAGGTGGGATAGGCATAAAGTATTCACCATCCGAAAGTGAACCCGACATATCCAAGTACGCGAAAGCATTGGAAAACACATTTCCCGAAAATGTTGAGCTTGTATGCGAACCAGGGAGATATCTAACAGGCAACGGAGGGGTTCTTATAACAAAAACACTTTATCATAAGACCAATGGAAACAAGAACTTCATAATAGTAGATGGCGCAATGAATGACCTTATAAGACCTGCACTGTATCACGCGTTTCACGAGATAAAACCCGTCATTCTCAGGAATAAGGAGAAAATAATATGTGACATCGTGGGTCCCGTCTGTGAGACAGGGGATTTCTTCGCCAAGGATTATGAAATAGAGAATCCGGAAAACGGAGACCTATTGTGCATTTTTAGTGCCGGTGCTTACGGCTTCACAATGGCAAGCAACTATAATTCAAGAAGAAAACCAGCAGAGGTTATGGTCAGCGGCAAAAATTACAAACTCATAAGAAAAAGAGAAACCTACAACAATATGTTTGAAGGTGAACTGCTATGAAAACCATTCCATTTTTCAAGATGAACGGTAGTGGCAACGACTTCATAATCATAAACGACTTAGAGGAAACCGTTTCTAATACCGTGGATAACATACCATTGGAAGAATTCGTTAGAAAGATATGCTCAAGGAAGGTATCCATAGGAGCAGACGGGGTAATACTCATAAAAAAACCTGACAATCCAGAAGTAAACTTCAAATGGCAGTTTTACAATGCAGATGGAAGCAAAGCAGAAATGTGCGGCAATGGGTCAAGATGCGCGGCCAGATTTGCATTCCTTAACAAGATTGCTCCCCTGTACATGAAGTTTGAAACCCTAGCTGGCATCATAGAGGCCCAATTAACTTCCGTTAACACCGTTAGGGTAAAACTCCCTAACCCAACCCAACTCCACCTAGATATGGAAATCACACAACCAAATACCTCGTTATCCTTCATAAACACGGGAGTACCGCATGTAGTGATTATCGTCGAAGACATAAACAAAATAAACGTGAAGGACTTGGGTAGCAAAATAAGATACCATGAATCGTTCAAACCTCAGGGCACAAACGTTAACTTCGTTAAACCCCTAAATGAGCATACCATAGAGATAAGAACATATGAAAGAGGGGTTGAGGACGAAACCTTCGCCTGTGGAACAGGAGCTACAGCTTCTGCCATTGTAACAATGGTAAAGGGATTAACCAAACCACCTGTGACAGTGTTTACCCGGGGAGGTAAAACGTTAAAAATCTACGCATCCATCGTGGATAGCTCTATAACCAATGTACTCTTAGAGGGAGACGCTCTAATATCATATATAGGCTCAATGACGGACGAAGCATGGAGCTATTAAAAGGAAAAAGGAGGTAACCATGTTTGAATTGAAGGGAGCTATGGTTGCTATAATAACCCCATTCAAAAACGGCAAGGTGGATGAAGAATCTCTTCGAAAACTAATAAAAAGACAGCTGACAGGGGGTATAGATGTAATCGTTCCCTGTGGAACTACAGGCGAAGCCGCAACACTAAGCATGGACGAGTACGAAAAAGTCATAAGCATAACCGTAGAGGAGTGTAAAGACAGAGCACCAGTGTTGGCTGGGGCTGGTACAAATAACACAAAACACGTAATAGAGTTGGCAAAAATAGCAGAATCATGCGGCGCAGATGCCATCCTATCCGTGGCTCCCTACTACAACAAACCCACACAGGAAGGACTCTTTCAACACTACAAAACCATCGCTGAGAGTGTAAACATCGGCGTAGTACTATACAACGTGCCAGGTAGAACCAGTGTCAATATACTCCCTGAGACTGTAATAAAACTCTCAAAAATAAACAACATAATAGGAATAAAAGAAGCAAGTGGTTCGCTCAACCAGGTTTCCAGAATACTGGAGGGTAAAACAGACCACTTCAACATCGTGAGTGGGGATGATTTCCTCACACTACCGATGATGTCACTCGGAGCCACAGGGATAATCTCGGTCACAGCCAATATCGTACCTGAACTTGTCTCCTCTCAATATGATGCAACAGTTGCTGGAGACTTTGAAAGGGCAAAATTGCTCCATCACAAATTATTCCCACTCCACGAAGCGATGTTCATAGAAACAAACCCACTACCGGTGAAAACAGCTTTATCCATGATGGGCCTTGCGGAGGAAGAGTTCAGACTACCCCTCTGTAAAATGTCAAAGGCAAACAAAGAAAAACTCAGGAACGTACTAGCAAGATTCAACCTCCTGTAAAAAACAGGTAGGGGGCAAGAAATGGTAAGCATAGGAGTTTTAGGCGCTTGCGGTAAGATGGGTAGTGTAATATCGCGCCTTGTTGAAGATGATAGTGAACTGATTCTCTCAGCGGCGATGGAATCTGAAAGCAACCCAAACATAGGGAAGCCTATAGGAGACGTGCTAAACATCTACTCACAGATCCGACTCTCAACAATAGACGAAGCCGATTTGAGCAATGTTGACGTTATTATAGACTTCTCACTCCCAGAAGCAACGGAACACATGCTAAGAAGAATTGACGGCATAGGTGTATCGTTGGTCATAGGTACAACAGGTCTAAATAAAGAACAGCGTAAAACCCTTTCCAGGGTATCTTCCTCTGTCCCCATAGTGTTTGCCCCAAACATGAGCCTGGGGGTAAACATACTGTTTAACCTTGTCGAGAGCGTGGCCAGAATGCTGAACAACTACGACATTGAGATCGTTGAAATGCACCATAGACTGAAAAAAGACGCTCCAAGCGGTACAGCTTTGAGACTTGCAGAGCATGCCGCGAGAGGAATAGGGAAAAACTTAGAGGAAGTAGCAGTGTATGGAAGACATGGCACCATAGGAGAAAGGAAAAAGGATGAAATCGGTATAATGACTCTAAGGGGAGGAAATGTGGTCGGTGAACACACCGTAATATTCGCAGGTCCAGGAGAGAGACTGGAACTAACCCACAGAGCCTCCTCAAGAGAAACCTTTGCAATGGGGGCTATTAGAGCAGCCAAATGGATAGTAAGCAAAAAACCTGGTTTATATGATATGGGAGATGTGCTCGGACTGAAATGAAAGAGCATTGCGCTATAGTAGGTGTATTCAACAGGAAAGAAGCCTCTCATTACGTATATTTGTGTCTGTATGCGCTCCAACACAGGGGACAGGAATCAACTGGTATAGTTTCGTCCGATGGGATAAGATTTTACGAATACAAAGGGAACGGGCTTGTCTCTGAAGTGCTCAGCAAAGAGAACGTACTCGATTCCCTGAAGGGCGACATAGCAATAGGACACAATAGATATTCTACGTTTGGCGACGATTCGTTCGCAAACATACAACCTATAAGCGCCCACTTTGAATTGGGGAATATAGCCGTATCTCATAACGGCAACATAACAAACGCAACCGCCATCAAAGAAAAACTTGTAAGGGAAGGTTCCATATTCAATTCAAACAGCGATACAGAAATAATAATACATCTGTTGGCCCGAAGTAAGAAAACAACATTTCTCGAGCGATTGATAGAGACTCTTTCCACGCTTGAAGGAGCATTTTCCCTGATAATTATGACAGACAACGAGATGTACGCAATAAGGGACCCGTGGGGGTTCAGGCCGCTTTCGATAGCCAAATTGGACAATAGTATAATACTAGCATCAGAAACATGTGCCTTTGACCTTATAGGAGCACAGTTTATAAGGGACGTAGAACCGGGAGAAGTAGTACTTATCAACAGGGAAGGCATATTCTCATACAGACCGTTTAGGGAGGACAAGGAATATAAATGTGTTTTTGAATATATATACTTCGCAAGACCGGATTCCTACCTCTGGGGACAACACGTTTACTCTGTAAGAAAAAGAATGGGAGAAGAATTGGCAAAAGAGTCACCTGCGAACGCTGATATAGTTATTCCCACCCCAGACTCTGGAGTCCCAGCAGCCATAGGGTATTCTTCCATCTCAGGTATACCCTTTGACTTTGGAATAATAAGAAACCATTACATAGGCAGAACATTCATTCAGCCATCTCAGACCATAAGAGACTTCGGAGTCAAACTCAAGCTAAACCCTTCTAGAGATATATTGAAGGATAAACGAGTCGTAGTGGTAGACGACTCAATAGTCAGAGGAACCACCATAAGAAGGATAGTAGGAATGCTCAAAGGAGCAGGGGCAAGAGAAGTCCACCTCAGAATCTCATCTCCACCTATAATAGCACCTTGTTTTTACGGTGTTGACACGCCAACAAGAAATGAACTCATAGCCTCCTCACATTCGGTAGAAGAAATAAAGAGGTACTCCACCGCCGACTCACTTGCCTATCTATCCTTACAAGGACTTAAAAAAGTCGTGGGGAGCAATGAATTCTGCTTTGCATGCTTTACCAACAATTACCCAGTAAAACATTGATATGTCCACACCCTCAAAGATACTGGATAAGATAGAAAACATCATACCACACTTTGAAAGGAGAAAATCCCAAAGGTTGCTGGCAGAATTCATATGGGACCTCATAAAGAATGGGGGGGTTGGCATAGCCGAAGCACCAACAGGTATAGGCAAAACACTTGCATATCTAATACCAACCTTGCTAATAGCAAAAACATCGAAAAAACCCATCATTATATCAACAAACACCATAAACCTTCAGCACCAACTAATACACAAGGACATACCAGCACTCAAAAATCTCATCAATGCTGAAGTAAAGGTAGCCCTTGGTAGAACAAACTATCTGTGCCTCTCAAAACTCTACTCCTTCATATCAAGAAAGAAACCCTCTCTACTATCCCCCAAGAACCTCCAACTATTTACGCAGCTCACAGAGCACCCAACAGGCGAAAAATCAGACATAACAAAAAAACTTGATGAACCAACATGGGATAGGATATGTAGCTCATCATATAGCTGTCTGAAATCAAAATGCCCTTACTTCAAAAGATGCTTCTTTTACAAGGCAAGAAGGAACCTGGAATCAGCAGATATAATAATAGCCAACCACCATATAATCTTATCAGACATCAACATGGAATCCGGAATACTACCAGAATATAATACAATTATTTTTGATGAAGCGCACAACCTTGAAAAAAATGCCACGCTATACTTTACAAAAACAATTTCATCCAACCTTTTAAATCTAGTCTCAAAACTATCAATAGACAACCCAGACAACCCGTTAAAAGCTTTAGAGGTAAGCAGCAGCACACTGAACCTCATTTCTACATTCGCTATCAAACACTCAACAGAACTCTCAATAATCTTCTCTAGCCTCAACAATATGATCCCGGACTCAGGAGAAAAATATTTAAAAAACACCCATATTCTACATCCACACCTCAAGACTATTATACAATCCACAGCGGAATTCCTATCGGTTATAGACAAAACACAAGAGGAGTGGAACGGAACACAAGCAGAAGGAGAAATAACAGATATAATAAACAGACTCCAAGAAGCATCAGCCACGGCTGAAGAAATATTACATCCATCCAGAGATGAAGAAACCATAATATGGTTAAAAAAACTTCCAAATCAAGTACACATAAACTCCACTCCAGCAAAACCAGACAAAGTGCTTGCAGAAAAGCTCTATCCCCGTCTAAAGACCATGATCCTACTGTCTGCTACTCTATCCATAGGAGGAGATTTTACATACATAAAGAGCACATTCGGGTTGGATAATCCCAAAACAGCCGTGTTTGAGAACGAATTTGACTACCAAAAACAGTGCAAGTTACTGGTGGTAAAAGATGCCCCTGACCCAAGAAGTACAAAATTCACTCTATCCCTCTCAAACTCTATAATAGAAGCAGCAAGGGGTCTTAAATCACACGGAGGTATGATAATACTGTTTACATCACATTCCATGCTAAACAAAACTTATGAGCTCTCCTATCCCATACTGAATGGAATGGGCTACACAGTACTAAAACAGGGAGAAACGGATAGATTTGAAATGCTGGCAAGATTCAAACTGGAAGAATCTATACTCTTCGGAACAAACAGTTTTTGGGAGGGCATAGACGTAAAAGGCAACAGACTATCTATTGTGTTCATAACCAAACTTCCCTTTGATGTCCCAGACTCCGCAATAGAAAAAGCCAGGTACGATATGTTCAAAGAAAGCGGCCGAAACGGTTTCATAGAATACTCCCTCCCCAAAGCTGTACTCAAATTCAAGCAGGGATTTGGTAGACTAATACGCTCCAAAACGGATATGGGACTCATAATTACAACGGACTCAAGAATACTCACAAAATTCTACGGTAGATTCTTTATAAAATCCCTACCTAAAGTTAGAGTGGAGGTGGTTCATGAAAAAGAAATATCCAGTAGTGTTAGCAATTTTTTTTCTCATGCTACTTAGCTCGTGCTCTCATGTACCAAAAAAATCAGGAATAACCACGGGTACTTTTTCTGCAACACTAACTACACACACCTTTCAGGGATTTTTTATGGTCTCACCCTCTGAAATGGTGATAGACATAGTAAACCCACTAGGGCTCACCTCTTGTAGAGTCATAATAAAAAGCAAATCCGTAAAGCTCTTAAACTATGGTCCAGAAAACAACACAAATCTCCATGGAAAACAGTTCGCAATGTACAAGATGGAACTCATGTTCATCCAACGACACTTCGCGGAATTATGCCATCTGAAACGGTTACCAAACAACATGCATATTACATGCACAAAGGTAGGTTCCTCTCTTCTGCCGCACAGAATAAGGATAAAATCAAAGGAGGGGACGCTCAGCATCACTATTAACAACCTAAGGATAGCAACCGGACTCAATCCTTCCCCAAAATGATCTTCTGAATTCTTTTGAACTCAGGCGTCCCAGCAAACTCAAGCCAATAAAACACCACCGACTCTGCCGGTAAAGAAACAATACTCCCGGAGTTATAAAAGGCTCTTATACTCTCATAAAATCTTTCTTCCCTGGATGTAACTGCATCTATGGCTACAACAACATTGTACCCCATTTCCTTAAGATCTACAGCACTGGAAAAAACACATATATGAGCTTCTATCCCACAGAGCACGATGGTCTTCCTGCCGAGAGATTCTATGTACTCTACTATCTCTGGTATCTTCACCAGAGAAAAAGACATCTTGTCAAACCTCTTTGCCTCTGCAAGCAAACCCTTAAGCGGCTCTATGGTTTCGCCCAGCCCCTTGGGATACTGCTCCGTGTAAATGGTAGGAATGGAAAACTCCAGAGCCGACTTTACAAGCATTCCAATGTTTTTCACAGTAAAATCAAGGTCCCTCATAACCCTTGCAAGCTTTTCCTGGACATCAATCACTACTAGAACACTATCACTTCTACTAAGCATAACTCCCCCTAAAACTTTCCATACTCTGAAATTTTCCTTGCGTCCCTTTCCATCCTCCTCATTCTCTTGCTTAGCGATTCCTTCATTGATGCAATGAATCTTTCTATCCTTCTATTATCGCTCACCACTTCATCAGCTAGCTCAATCTCCCACTCCTCCGGAGCAGAAATACCATGGGCTACCCCCAATGCATGAAAGAGCCTCTGCCTCCTCCTCATGCACACATCAAGTCTAGCATAATCCATCATCCCCAAGGATAGAATCTCCTCCGAATTTCTCTTAATCTCAGCATATATCAGTCTTTTTCTAACCATGCCCCTTTTTAAAACAGTACCAAGCAAAAGTCAAGTCACTTTTAAAAACAGAGTATACCCAAGAAACGGTTTTACTTCAGCAAAGCAAGAATATATACTCCTTTTCCATGGACGAAAAAGAGAGTCTTAAAAAGGAAGAGCTGTTCAAGGGCTTGATATTTTCCATACTCTCAGCTTTCTGCTATGCATTCCTTGCCATCTTCGTTAAAATGGGATATCTGTACGGCATGGACACTACAGCGATGCTTACCTACAGATTCCTCACTGGATTTGCATTCATGGCCACAACGCTATTGATACTCAAGCCACGTCTGCTCATTCCAGCCACCTATACAATACCCAAATCATTCCTGCTCGGATTCGTAATATACACCACACAATCATTCTGCTTCTTCTACTCGCTAAAATATGTGTCAGCCCCCATCACAGAGCTACTACTATACCTATACCCTGCCACAGTCACAGCGCTGGCCTGCATAGCGTTCAAAGAAAAACTATCACTAATAAAAATAGCATACATAACCATTATGTTAACTGGATTCACATTCCTGTTCCATGATGCCTTTCATTCACCATTAAAAGCAACAGGTATAACGTTTGGTCTGGGAGCCATGTTTATATATTCTGCTTATCTTATCATTATTCAGAAGATCATAAAAAACGAAAATCCCCTAACACTTTCACTCTACACATTGGGCTTCACAGGACTATCTTTCCTTCTGTTCGCTCACCACCCACCTCTAGGTTCGCTAAATCAACACCAAATACTCGTTCTCATAGGAATGGGAATAATATCCACCTCACTTGCAATCCTGTTTCTCTATCTCTCCATAGAACTCATTGGTTCCTCTCTCACAAGCATATTTTCATCTATAGAGCCTGTGATCACAATATTCCTGAGCATAGCGGTACTAAAAACAACAATGAACACTTATCAGGATATAGGGGCAGCACTAATAATACTTGGTATTTTTATAGCAAACGCATACCACAGGATCAAAGGATGAACGGGAAAAGATTCGAACTCATAGCTGATATGCTATTGCTATCCGTAACCATCTCATGGGGAAGCACATTTGTAATAGTAAAAAAAGCGATAGAACAGATACCAACGTTCGCCTTTCTATCCTTGAGATTCTGGATCGCATCGTTACTTCTATGGATAATAATGGCACCAAGACTCAGTAAGATGAAACTGTCAATAGTAAAAGATGGAATTGTACTCGGCACAATACTCTTCCTCGCATACGCCTTCCAAACTGTGGCCCTACTGTTCACATACTCATCAATAGTTGGCTTTCTAACAGGACTAAATGTAGCCATAGTGCCATTCTTAGCGATATTCATAACAAAAAGGCCACCCAAACCACAATCCCTTATAGGGGTCCTGCTGTCCATCATAGGCATGACTTTACTATCAGTAACACACGGGCTTCATATTTCGGAGGGTGACTGGCTAACAATAATATGCGCCGTGTTTGTAGCGCTTCAAATAGTGATGACAGATGTTTATTCAAGGAGGAGTGATCCCCTGCTGCTGACTGCTGTTGAAATAACCATCGTAGCCATCTTCTCAACAACTACATCGCTCCTGACTGAACCATACACGCTCCCACATTGCATATCAAGGTACATGGTCACAGATCTTGTCGTAACATCAATGTTTGCCACAGTTTATGCATTTATAATACAAAATACCATGCAAAGATTCACAACTCCCACAAAGACCGCTGTCATCTTCACAATGGAACCCGTGTTCGCCGGCGTGTTTGGTTACCTACTGGGACATGAATTGCTTTCAGCAAGACAATATTTAGGAGCATTACTCATATTTATCGGAATACTAATAATGGAACTCGCCCCTGCAAAAGATAGAAGTTTTTGAAAAACAATATCTTCAAGCCACATATACGGAAACGAGCAACAAGCCTCACAGTGATAGACATACTATAACTCACCTACTTATTTGACATTACCAAAACACTTCCTAACATACATATTAAAAGTTAGGAGGTGAAATCATGTCGTCCACAGGCGCAGTATTCCCCGAACAGGAATCGGGGTACAAATGGGTAATGGCAGCTATCTGCGGGCTCATAATGGCAACAAGTTTTATGTCACTTACAGCATTTGGTGTGGCAGCCCCTCAAATAGCAAAAAGTATGGGAGTTTCCCTACAAGAGGTTACAACCTACGGCGTGGACAGCTTCTCCGTTGGATTGTTTATAGCCTTCTTTCTCGGTCACGGAGGCATATTTGACACCAGGATAAAAAGCGGTGTATTGCTTGCCCAGATATTATTAATCGTCCCACAGCTGCTTATCCCAATTGTAAAATCCCTCTGGCTACTTACAGTGCTCAGATTCTCTCAAGGTCTCATGATAATGATGCTCGCTCTTTTCTCTATTCAGTTGTCAGGATGGTTCAAACCCTCAGAACGTGGTATCTCACTGGGTGCAACACTCGGCGCAATTACACTAGGTGGAGCACTGGGAGGCATAGTGTCTGGAAGCCTTGCAAGCTTCGGATGGAGAACCATGTATTACATAACAGCTGGTATAATGATATTTGGTGCACTTGTATACTTTATATTTGCAAGAGACTCAGAAAGCTTGAAGAAACAAATGGAAACCTCAAAGGGCAAACCCCACGGGAGTGTGTGGAAACACAAAATCACATGGCTAATGGGATTCGTCCAGATACCTCTAACATGGACTCTATTCAGCA
>CAZERD010000019.1:0-23263 GCA_964515405.1 uncultured Desulfurellales bacterium | reverse complement strand
GTGCATATGCTAACTCAAATCCTTATCAATGGTATACTGAAGGGTGGTTTGTACGCACTAATGGCTCTCGGCATGTCGCTCATATGGGGTGTCATGAATGTTATTAATATAGCCCACGGTGCATTCATAATGCTCGGTGCATACACCACATATTGGTTATTTGTGCTTTTAGGCATAGACCCCTTCATAAGCCTTATATTTTCCATGATTATAATGTTTATATTGGGCTATGCGATCCAAAAAGGATTGATAAACCTTGTAATAAAAGCCGATATATTCATAACATTACTGTTAACCTTCGGACTCGAAATACTTATTACAAATCTCGCCTTATTGGCATGGACAGCAGATGTAAGGAAGGTCAAAGTAGCATATGCTGCTTCGAACTTCCAGTTCCTAGGGGCCACAGTACCCCTAGTAAGGTTTATAGCCTTTTTAGTAGCTATAGGACTGACAATAGCCCTCTTTATAATGATGAACAAAACAAGATTAGGCAGGGCCATAAGGGCAACATCACAAGACCTTGAAGCATCAAAACTGATGGGTGTTAAAGTCTCTAACATATATGGCATAACATTTGGGATAGGAACGGCACTCGCAGCAGCAGCCGGAACCTTATGGGCCATCATATTTCCTATAACACCCAACATGGGTGGCATATTAACGCTAAAATCATTTGTGATAGTTATAATCGGAGGCCTAGGTACAATGCTTGGCCCTATAGTCGGCGGGTTGGTTTTAGGCATAGTTGATGCCCTAGGGACAAACTGGTTCGGTGCAACATATGAAAGCTTGATAATGTTTGTTATATTCCTCATAGTTATAATATTTATGCCCAAGGGAATTCTCGGAGGGAAAGGATAAACAATCATGAGAAAAGGGCTAGTTTTTCTCGCTGTTATTTTCATAGCATCACTGGTGTTTCCTTTTCTTGTGGGTAACTTTATAATAAGACTCTTCACAGACATACTAATATTCGCAATACTCGCAAGTAGTTGGAATATAATAGGGGGGTACACCGGTTATGCATCATTCGGTAACGTTGTATTTTTTGGAATAGGCGCCTACGTCACGGCCATACTAATGGCAAACCTCCATCTAAACTTTTTCCTATCCATGTTTGCAGGTGGAGTATTCAGCGCCCTGTTCGGCTACGCAGTAGGACTGCCCATACTCAGACTCAGAGGACACTACTTCGCTATAGGTACACTGGGGCTTGCAGAAGCAACAAAAGCCCTGGTACAGAATCTCGGCATCACCGAAGGAAATGCTGGAATGTATTTGCCCATGCCAAACTTCTCCATAGATGCATTCTACAGGTTCTTTTACTATACGTCACTGTCCGTACTCGTGGTACTGCTAATAGCTACGTTCTTCATACTCAAAAGCAAACTTGGATACGGTTTCATAGCCATAAGAGAAGACGAAGACGCCGCCAATTCAATGGGTATCAACACCACCTTGTTTAAAAACATCGCATTCAGTCTAAGTGGTTTCTTCACAGGACTGGCAGGAGGCATATATGCCTATCAACAAGGCTTTATAAAACCTGAACCCGTGTTTGCAGTTTCAAAAACCGTTGAAATGATTGTGATATCGGTATTTGGAGGAATAGGAAGCATTTTCGGTCCGCTTGTAGGAGCCGTGTCCATAGGGCTCATTTCAAATTTTCTTTCTTCCTACTTCTTAGTCGCCCATGGCGTATTTTTTGGTGCCATAGTCATAGTAGTAATATTATTTGCACCCAAAGGTATATACGATATATTTAGCGGGAGAAAGAAGATAGGCATAACATACTTCTTAGAAAACATCAGACGAAACAGGGTATAGGAGAAGCAATGACAAAAAACATAATACTTGAAGCCAGAGGACTAACAAAAGACTTCAGGGGTTTAAGAGCCAACAACAATGTAGACTTCAAGCTGCACGAAGGAGAAATACTGGGACTCATAGGACCAAACGGTGCTGGAAAAACTACACTGGTTAATATGATATCTGGAGCAATCCCTCCAACCTCAGGAGACATATTGTTCAAAGGTAAAAGCATAAGAGGACTCAAACCCTATCAAATAGGGAGGCTTGGAATAGCAAGAACATACCAAATAGTAAAGCCCTTTCCAGGCATGACCGTCCTTGAGAATGTCTCTGTGGGAGCTATGTTCGGGAGAAGGGGAAAAGAAAGAAACGCAAAGGAAGCCTTGAACGTCGCGAAGGAAGTTGTAGAGTTTGTGGGCCTCAGCAAGTTAAGCAACCAAAGAGCAGACGAGCTTAATGTAGCTTCCAGAAAGAGACTCGAAGTAGCAAAAGCTCTCGCCATGGGACCAGAGGTTGTCCTGTTTGACGAAGTGATGGCTGGATTAAATCCAAAGGAAATAGAAGAAGCCGTAGAGCTAATAAGAAAGGTTAGAGATGCAGGCGTCTCAATCCTTGTAATAGAACATGTAATGAAAGCTATAAAAGCCATATGCGACAGAGTTTTTGTTCTACACCATGGGGAGAAGATAGCCGAAGGTAAAACAGAGGAAGTACTCAACAACGAAGAAGTAATAAAAGCTTACCTCGGCAAAAGGTATAAACAACTTACCGCCTGAGGGAAAAATGTTACTTGAAGTTAAAAACCTTGATGCAGGATACGGTGATGTCCAAGTTTTGTGGGATGTAAACTTTTCCGTCAAAGAAAAAAGTATCGTGGCCATAGTAGGTTCCAACGGAGCAGGTAAAACAACTCTAATGAGAACAATATCAGGAATAATAAAACCCAAGAGAGGAGAAATAACATTCAAATCTGAAAGGATAGACGGCCTCGACTCTTCAGAAATAGTGAAGAGAGGAATAATACACGTTCCAGAAGGAAGAAAATTGTTCCCGGACATGACCATAGAAGAAAACCTCATCATGGGAGCCTACAGATTTAAAAATCCAGCAACCATTAATAAAAACCTTGAAAAGGTCTATGAGCTGTTTCCACGACTCAAGGAGAGAAGAAAACAGAAAGCCGGTAGCATGTCAGGGGGTGAACAGCAAATGGCAGCCATAGGAAGAGGTTTAATGGGCGAACCAGAACTCCTCCTCATAGACGAAATGTCGCTTGGACTCGCGCCCTTAATAGTTGACAATCTAATCGAAATTGTTAAAGAGATAAACAGTAGTGGGACAACTGTGCTACTGGTTGAGCAGGACGTCCAGCTTGCCCTTGAGAATTCCCACTACGGATATGTGCTCGACACGGGAAGGTTGGTCATGAAAGGGAGCTCAAAAGAATTACTAAGCAATCCAAAAATCAAAGAGGTATATCTGGGTATGTAGGAGGAGTAGAAATGTTTGTTAGGGATTGGATGAGTACCCCTGTGATAACGGTTACAAAAAAAACAACCGTACCAGAAGCCATAAAACTAATGAAAGAGCATAACATAAGACATCTACCAGTGGTTGATAAAGATGGAAAACTCGTAGGACTACTCTCCGATACCGACATAAACAAGTACATGCCGTCAGAAGCCACAACACTTGATGCTTTTGAACTCAGCTATCTTCTAAGCAAAGTAACAGTAGATCATGTAATGAAAACCATGGTATTCACAACACACCCAGACATAAGTGTAGAGGAAGCAGCTATGGAGATGTACGACCGCGGTGTGAATTCACTCCCGGTTGTCGAGGGCGAAAAAGTGGTTGGAATAATAACAGAAAAGGATATATTCAGAGAACTTATAGATATAACAGGCGTAAGAAACGGCGGATACAGAATATGCGTCGTGGTAAAGGATAAACCAGGAAGTATAAAAGAGGTAGCCGATATAATAAGGGACGCAGGATTCGGAATAGAGAGCGTCTTATCGTCTCACACATGCACAAGAGAAGGATACAGAAAAGTTGTTCTAAGAACAAGGGGAGAAGGAAATGGAAACAAAATGAAGGAAAATATAATGAAATCCTACCCAGACGCCATAATAACGTAGTTTTCTCCTTGAAAAATCCAGATAATGAAATATTAAACTCTATAAGATGAAGTGGTTTTTGCTTGACATCGTGGCTTTTTTCAATATAAGCTGTGGGAAGGAATATACATACCTTTCTGGTGAATCAAAAAGGAGGTGATTTATGACAAAGGCAGAGTTAGTAGCAAAGGTTGCCGAGAAGGTTTCTGCTCCCAAAACACACGTCAAAACTATTGTGGATACTTTTCTGGAAGAAATTATGGCTACAGTAAAGGAAGGTGAAAACGTCACCCTTACGGGCTTTGGAACATTCTATGTAAGCAAGAGGGGTGAGAGAATGGGGAGAAACCCAAGAACTGGTGAGAAACTAAAGATACAGAGCTACAAGCTCCCCAGTTTTAAATCTGGTAAAATATTCAAAGAACTTGTCAATTCTTGATGAGAGCAGGTGGGGGTGTGGAAAAAGCCCTTATAAGAACAGAGATTAAAGAACTAAACCTTCTAAAAAGAGGAAAGGTCAGGGACGTTTATGAGGTGGACGACAATCTGTTGATAGTAACTACAGACAGAATATCAGCCTTTGATGTCGTCCTACCAAATGGAGTACCAGGGAAGGGGGAAGTACTCAACAAGCTGTCTCTATTTTGGTTTGAGTACGTAAGCGACATCATAGACAACCATGTGGTTGAGGGGGAGGTGGAGCGTTTTCCCTCTTCCCTATCAAAGTACAAAAACATTCTAAAGAACCGAAGTATTATAGCCCGAAAAACCCATCCCTTTCCGTTTGAATGCGTTGTAAGGGGATATCTGGCAGGTTCAGGATGGAAAGAGTATAGAGAAAGCGGCAGTATCTGCGGAATAAAACTCCCCAATGGTCTTATTGAGTCTCAAAAATTACCCGAGCCCATTTTCACCCCTGCAACCAAGGCAGAGGAAGGACACGATACGAACATTTCCATAGAGGAGATGGCATCACATATAGGTGACGTCGCATATACCCTCAAGGACCTTAGCATAGAGGTATACAAAAAAGCAAGTGAATTTGCTGCAAAGAAGGGAATAATCATAGCCGATACAAAAATGGAATTTGGCCTCTACGAAGGCAAAATAATCATAATAGATGAACTCCTGACTCCAGATTCATCAAGATTCTGGCTCGCGTCTTCATACAAGGAGGGTATCCCTCAAGATAGTTACGATAAACAAATAGTAAGAGATTATCTTGAAACCATTGATTGGGATAAAACCTACCCGGGACCTACCCTGCCGGAGCGCGTCGTTGAAAAAACCTCTAGAAGATACAGAGAGATATTTGAGATGATAACCACTTAGAAAAGGAGGGTAACATCCCCTCCTTTCAAACCTGTAGATAACAGATGTTTTTTTTGGTATGATTCACTTGGTTTTAAATGAGAGGGAGAGGTTTCATGTCTAATTTCTACAAGAATATTCTGTTATGGTTAGCCATAGTAGTCGTGATGATATTAATGTTTAATCTGTTCAACTCCAACAACTATGGTGTAAAAAGCATATCCTACAGTACTCTAATGGAATGGATAAAATCCGGGGAGATAAAAAAAGCCAAAATAAATGGTAATACCATATATGTAGAAAAGAATAGGGAAAGATACAAAACATATATACCCGGAGTGCAATATGTAGCTAACAAACTCGTAGAACACGGAGCTCAGGTGAACATAAAACCAGAGAAGAACAACTCCATATGGATGAACCTCCTCATATACTGGGGACCCATGGTTATACTCATAGTACTATGGTTTTACTTCATGAACCAAATGAACCGCGGCGGGAAGGTAATGTCATTTGGCAGAAGTAATGCCAGGTTGATATCCAAAAGCACAAATAAAATAACATTCAAAGACGTAGCAGGTGTTGACGAAGTCAAGAGCGAACTTGAAGAAATAATAGAATTCCTAAAGAACCCCAACAAGTTCTTAAGGCTCGGCGCCAAGATACCGAAAGGGGTCCTACTCGTAGGTGCTCCTGGAACTGGGAAGACACTGCTGGCTAAAGCCGTAGCAGGAGAAGCAGGTGTACCATTCTTCAGCATAAGTGGAAGCGATTTCGTAGAGATGTTTGTAGGTGTAGGAGCAAGCAGGGTTAGAGACCTTTTCAATCAAGCAAAAAACAACGCTCCGTGCATAGTGTTCATTGACGAAATAGACGCCGTGGGCAGACAGAGGGGTGCAGGCGTAGGTGGTGGAAACGATGAAAGGGAGCAAACACTTAACCAACTGCTTGTTGAAATGGATGGATTCCAAACGGACACCAACGTAATAGTAATGGCAGCAACAAACAGACCAGATGTGCTTGACCCTGCCCTTCTCAGGCCAGGCAGATTTGACAGAAGAATAGTAGTCCCAAAACCAGATGTCAGAGGCAGAGAGGAAATCCTTAAGGTCCACACAAAGAAGATTCCATTATCCAGTGATGTAGACTTAAAAATGCTTGCACGCTCCACAACTGGATTCGTCGGTGCCGATTTATTCAATCTGGTTAACGAAGCCGCGCTCCTTGCAGCAAAAAGAAATAAACGAGAAGTAGGCCTCGAAGAATTTGAAATAGCCAAAGATAAGGTAATGATGGGTCCTGAGAGAAAAAATGTGGTCGTAAGTGATAGAGAAAAGAAAATCACGGCATACCATGAATCCGGACACGCCATAGTAGCCAAACTGTTACCAAATGCCGACCCCGTCCATAAGGTTAGCATAGTACCAAGGGGCATGGCCCTTGGGGTTACACAACAACTCCCTAAGGACGACAAGTATATGTACGATAAAGATTATCTCTTAGACAACCTCGCAGTTCTCATGGGTGGAAGAGCTGCAGAAGAAGTCATACTCAATGTCACAACCACAGGAGCCGGAAACGATATAGAAAGAGCAACAAAAATAGCACGCCAGATGGTCTGCGAATGGGGAATGAGCTCTCTGGGACCTGTGTCATTTTCTTCAGAAAGTAAGGAAGTTTTTCTCGGTAGGGATATGGCTATCCATACCTCATACAGCGAAGAGACAGCAAAACTAATAGACGAAGAAGTGAAAAAGATAGTAGAAGAAGCTTATAAGAAGGCAAAAGACATAATCCTAAAGAATAAAGAAGCAATAGATAAAATGGTTGAAGTGTTGCTTGAAAAAGAAACCATCTCGTCAAAAGAAATAGATCAAATACTTGGAATAGGCAGTGATGAAGGTAGAGCTGCTTAAACTTGACTCACTGGATAGGATTAACCACCACATACTCTCCGTGGGAGCTGATCCAATCTCCGTTGACATAATGAACAAAAAAGCCATAAATCTATGCCTCAAGGTATATGATTGTCCATTTCATATAGGTAACATACTGAAACAGGAAGCACTAAGTATAGGTATAGACGTAGCGGTTTCATCGGGATGTGTAACAGCCGAAGTCGAAAAAACCCACTGTCTGATATTTGGAGATGCAAGAAAACTCCTCACCTTATCCGACAAACTTTCCCTTCAACCCTTCCAGGCACTTCAACATTTAGGAGTCACAATAAAAGAATACACAAACAACTATCTCTCCTCAGAACTGATATTCTCGTGCGGCAAAAAAACGTTTAACCTGAAAAACCAGTTCCTTATAATGGGTATTCTCAACATCACACCCGATTCCTTTTACGATGGCGGTAGGTTCAACACAGTGGACAGGGCCCTAAAAAGGGCAGAAGAAATGCTGGAAGAGGGAGCTGACATAATAGACGTAGGAGGTGAATCAACCAGACCTGGGAGTAATCCCGTAAGCCTCAATGAGGAGCTAAACAGAGTGATGCCCGTGGTGGAATCCCTAAAGAAACGCCTCAACTGTGTGCTCTCCGTCGACACCTACAAGTCAAAGGTTGCTGAAGAATGCATAAATACAGGGGTAGAGATAATAAATGATATAAGCGGCCTAAAATTTGACGAGAACATGATAAAAACTCTCAGCAGAAACAACGTGGGCATAATAGCAATGCACATAAAGGGAAAACCTAAAAACATGCAAAAGAATCCTCAATACGATTATCTCATAGCAGAAATCAACGAGGAATTCAGCAAAATTCTAAAAACTATAGAAAAAGCAGGAATACACAGAAACAGAGTGGTACTTGACCCAGGTATAGGTTTTGGGAAACAATACAAAGATAATCTAATCATACTGAACAACATACAGTCGTTTAAAGTGTTTGCCAGACCAATACTCGTAGGTGTTTCCAGAAAAAGTTTTATAGGTCACCTACTGAATGCAAACCCAAATGCCAGATTGCTCGGTTCAATAGGAGCAAACATCACAGCATTTCTGAGAGGTGCCTCTGTATTCAGAGTGCACGATGTTAGGGAAACAAGAGAAGCACTTACAGTAGCTTGTAGCATAGCATCAACAAAGTAAATTTATTTTACCATTATTTTTCCTCACACGCATATAAAAGTAAGTGAGATCTAAAAAGGAGGTGAGCATGATGAACGTTAACCTCAAACGGCTGAAAATGTATTGTGAAAAACTCATAGAAAGACTCTTCAGCCAAATTGAGAAGCTAACAATAAGAAAGCTACATAACAAACCCCTCCAGTGGGAATTCGTTTTCCCATTAAGTCTCTCGTCCTCTGGAATCGCTGTCTGACATTTGCACAGCCGCACCTGGTGCGGCTCCCTCCGTCCTTGTGGCTTTGTTGTACATTTTTGATATAATAAAACTATGTCGCTGAAGTGCGGAATTGTTGGCTTGCCAAATGTAGGCAAAAGCACCATATTTAACGCGCTCTCCCGAGGTAATGCTGCAAGTTCCAATTTTCCCTTTTGCACCATAGATCCAAACGTAGGAATAGCAGAAGTAAAAGATGAAAGACTCATAAAACTGGCAGATATGGTTAAACCCCAAAGGACCGTATTCCCCGTTGTTGAATTTGTGGACATAGCAGGACTGGTAAAGGGTGCACATAAAGGCGCTGGATTGGGAAACATGTTTCTCTCCTATATAAGGGATGTGAATGTTGTGGTGCATGTTGTAAGATGTTTTGAAAACGAGAATATAATACACACAGAAGGAACAATCAATCCCAAAAGGGATATAGAAATAGTGGAAACAGAACTTCTGTTAGCTGATCTTCAGTCTGTGGAACGTGCCTTAGAAAAAACGCTCAAATTAGCCAAATCAGGCGAGAAAAAATATAAAAAGAAGGTAGAAATTCTCGAATCCATAAAAACAAAGATAGAATCCGGCAATATATCCACTTCCTGTTTATCCCCAGAAGAAACGAGTACTGCAAGGGAACTCAGACTTCTCTCCGTTAAACCCGTAATATATGTAGCCAACGTTGATGAATCAGGGATCAGCGGCAATATCTACTCATCTATAGTCAAAGAAAAAGCAGCAGAAAAAAAGACGGGGTTTGTCTTACTCAGCGCAGCGGTTGAACAAGAAATAATGAGAATGAAACCAGAAGAAAGAAAAGAATTCATGAGGATATATAATATCACGAGGAGTGGCTTGGACACACTTGCTGAGGTCAGCTATGAAATGCTAGGGCTTATAACCTTTTTTACAACTGGACCAAAAGAGGTAAGAGGATGGACCATAAAGAAAGGAACAAAGGCTTACGAAGCAGCAGGTATTATACATTCGGACATTCAGAAGGGATTTATAAGAGCGGAGGTAACACAATATGAAGACTATATAAAAGCACATACAGAAAAAGAAATAAGGGAAAAGGGCTTGATGAGACTTGAGGGAAAAGAGTATGAGATAAAAGATGGTGATGTCATATACTTCAGGTTCAATGTATGAGGATCATAAGATACATTGACAGACCGCTACACATAAACAGCCCTGTTGTAGCTTTGGGCAACTTTGATGGCTTACATGTGGCCCACAGAGAACTCATATCAAGGGCTGTAAAATACGCCAATAAAATCAAAGGAACACCCGTGGTGTTTACCTTTTATCCCCATCCGGTAAAGGTCCTCAGGGCCGTTGATGTACCCCTTCTCATACAAACCTTTAAAGACAAAGCGTGCATGATGATGGAACTGGGAATAAACACCATAATAGCGCACAGATTCTCCAAGGAATTCGCCTCTTTAACACCAGAAGAGTTTGTCCACAGGTTTCTTATTGATTTCTTGGACACGAAGGCTGTCTTTGTCGGCTATGACTACACATTTGGGGCAGGAGGGATGGGGAATACCGAAACGTTAAAGGAAATGTCCCACAAACTGGGGTTCGAAGTAGAAATTGTCCCACCCATTTGCGTAGAAGGTTCAGTTGTCAGCTCATCAAAGATAAGAGAACTCCTTAGAGCCGGAAACATCAAGGAAGCAAACACAATGCTCGGTTACAGATACTTCATATCTGGCTCCGTTAGAAAAGGAAGTGGAAGAGGAAGAAAACTTGGTTTCCCAACAGCTAACGTATACCCTCAGAAAGAGATAGCACTAAGAAAAGGCGTATATGCTTCATATGTATATCTCAACGGAAAGCAATATCCCGCCGCAGCAAACGTAGGAAAAAATCCAACATTTGGAGGAGAAACAAATCATGTCGAAGTCTTTATACTGAACTTTTCGGGTTCACTCTACGGCACAAGGATAAGGGTGGAGTTCATAGAATTTCTTAGGAACGAAGAGAAATTTAACGGAATAGAAGAACTCAAAAAAGCCATACACAGGGACATTGAAACAATTAAAAGGGTGGTATAGCACATGGCCTTCAAAAATCTAAGGGATTACCTCAACACATTGGAAAAGAGAGGAGAGCTTAGCACGGTTGAAGTTGAGGTTAACCCAATATACGAAATCGGACATATAGCCGATAGGCTGGTTAAAAGCGAAGGTCCTGCTGTCCTGTTCAAAAAGCCAAAAGGGAGTAAAATCCCTGTAGTTATGAACCTGTTCGGCAGCAAAAAAAGAACAGCGTTGGCCTTAGGTGTAAAAGACTTAAATGAACTCAGCAATAGGGTGGAAAACCTCATCAGCGCAGACGTACCAACTAACCTATGGGACAAACTAAGAAACCTCTCAAAATTCAAAGAATTATCAAACTTATCACCTAGGGTTGTATCAAAAGCTCCTTGCCAAGAAGTCATTGAAAACAAAGTTGACCTTTACAAACTACCTATCCTCAAGACATGGCCAGGAGACGGGGGAAGGTTCATCACTCTCCCTTTAGTATTCACAAGAAATCCAGAAACAGGGAAACAGAACTGTGGAATGTACAGGATGCACGTATTCAACAAAAACACAACCGGTATGCACTGGCACATCCATAAGGACGGCGCTCTTCATTATAATCTTCACAAGAAAAGAAAAAAAAAGATGGACGTGTGCGTCGTAATAGGTGCGGACCCAGCCATTATATATTCAGCTACTGCTCCACTACCCGAAGATATTGACGAAATGGTATTCGCTTCTTTTCTAAGAAGGAGTCCAGTAACACTCACCAAAGCCACACTATCTGATATTCTGATACCAGCAGAAGGAGAGATAGTACTTGAGGGTTACGTAGATCCAAATGAAGACCTAAGGCTTGAGGGACCATTTGGAGACCATACCGGATACTACTCCCCAAAAGACTACTACCCGGTGTTCCACGTAAAAAGAATAACCATGAGGAAAAAACCTCTGTATACAGCAACAATCGTTGGAAAACCACCCATGGAAGATTGCTACATCGGTAAGGCCACAGAGAGATTGTTCCTACCCATAATAAAAAAACTACTTCCAGAAGTAGTGGATATCAACCTACCAATTGAAGGCATATTCCACAACTTTGTATTCGTCTCAATAAATAAGCAATTCCCCGGTCATGCATTCAAGGTTATCAATGCCATGTGGGGAATGGGAATGATGAGCCTGAGCAAAATCATAGTGGTGTTTGACGAAGAGGTAGACGTTCAGAACATAAGCGAAGTCATGTGGAGACTTGGGAACAACATTGAACCAGCAAGAGACATAATCTTTACCAAAGGACCACTTGACGTTTTGGAGCATGCTTCAAGTATACCCAGCTTTGGGAGTAAAATGGGAATAGATGCAACAAAAAAGTGGAAGGGTGAAGGATTTAACAGGAGCTGGCCTGAAGATATAAGAATGGCAGAGGAAATCATCAGTCTAGTAAACAGGAGATGGAAAGAGTATTTCAAATAGTTGACAACAAGCGGAAACATAGAGTATAAACTTCTAGATCTGATGGGGCGTTAGCTCAGCTGGGAGAGCGCCACGCTGGCAGCGTGGAGGTCACCGGTTCGAGCCCGGTACGCTCCATTTTTTATTTTAAAAGAGGTTTGACATGCTTGAAAAGATAACAGACCTTATAAAGGGAATAAGAGAATTGATTAAAAACACAAAAAACATAGACATCGATGAGCTTGCAAAGAATGCACGAGAAAAAGTAGTCTCTATACAAGAATCACCAGCGGAACACATGACAGACCTCATAGAAAAAATATTCTTGGCTTACAGAATGTTTCAAGAATGGTATAAGGGAAATTACCCCTTGCCCAAGAGATCCGTGCTTGCCCTTGCATTTTTACTTGCATACTTTATCAACCCTGCTGATCTCCTCCCAGATTCCATTCCTGGGATAGGCTACTTAGACGACGCTCTTGTGCTGGGACTTGTGCTTATATTCATAGAGAAAGATCTCAGGGAATTCGAGGAAAGAGGAACCCTTAAAGAAATAACCAGGGGTTGAAGAATTAGATGGCTCAAAAGTATATCTTCATAACAGGCGGGGTTGTTTCCTCTCTTGGAAAGGGAATCACCAGCGCTTCCCTGGGTTACCTCTTGATGGCACGGGGCATCGATGTATCTCTGCTCAAAATAGACCCATACATAAACGTAGATCCAGGAACAATGAACCCCTACCAGCACGGTGAAGTATACGTGCTTGATGATGGTACAGAAACGGACCTGGACCTTGGACATTACGAGCGGTTCACCGACCTCAGGTTGACCAAAAAGAACAACTTCACAACGGGGCAGGTCTATTATAGCGTGATAGAAAAAGAACGACGGGGGGACTACCTTGGCAAAACCGTTCAAGTAATACCCCACATAACTGACGAGATAAAAAGCAGGATAAGAAAAGCGGGTGAAGGCCATAACGTGCTCATAGTAGAAATAGGCGGAACCATAGGCGATATAGAAGGACTACCGTTCTTAGAAGCCATAAGACAGATGAGATTTGACATAGGCAGGGAAAATACACTCTACATCCACCTTACACTTATACCCTACATAAAAACTGCCGGAGAACTAAAAAGCAAACCCACTCAACACAGTGTTAAAGAGCTACAATCCATAGGAATAGCACCGGACATTATAGTGTGCAGGAGCGAAAAGAAACTACCAGGCGAAGTAAAGGAGAAAATCGCTCTGTTCTGCAATGTTGAGAAAAGAGCGGTAATAACAGCACTGGACGTGGATACAGTATACGAGGTACCACTAAGATTCCACCGAGAAGGATTCGACGAACTCGTAATAGACAAACTCTCATTAAGTACCTATACAGAGGGTGGATTGGATATAACCAACTGGAAAGAATTCGTAGATTCCATAAAGAACAATAAGGAAACCGTAAAAATAGCCTTTGTCGGAAAATACACAGGTCTCAAGGAATCTTACAAGAGCCTTATAGAAGCCTTCGTCCATGCAGGAGCTGCTAACAAAGTAGATGTTGAACTCGTATGGATTGAGTCAGAGGAACTTGAAAACGGCGATTTTCACTCTCTTGAAAACGTAGATGGAATACTTGTACCCGGTGGCTTCGGACACAGAGGAATAGAAGGTAAAATAGAAGCCATAAGATTCGCTAGGGAAAGAAATATACCCTTCTTGGGTATATGTCTCGGAATGCAACTTGCTGTGATAGAGTTCGCAAGAAATGTTATAGGGTTTAAAGGAGCAAATTCTGAAGAGTTTGAACCTAAATGCGAATATCCAGTCATCCACTTGGCAAGACAGTGGAAAAAAGAGGGCAAAGTAATAACAAGAACCGAGAATAGCGCTAAAGGCGGAACCATGAGACTCGGGAGTTATCCCTGTAATATATCCAAAGGAACTTTGGCTCATAGAATATATGGGGATAGGTTTACCCGGGAAAGACATAGACATAGATATGAATTCAACAACGAATTTAGGGACACGTTCGCGAAGCACGGCATGGTACTAAGTGGGTTGAGCCCGGACGACGAGTTCGTGGAAATCATAGAAATAGAAAGCCACCCTTTCTTCATAGGTGTGCAGTTCCACCCTGAATTCCTATCGAGACCCCTTAAACCCCACCCTGTGATAAAAACATTTATCCAAAAAGCATATGAAGCGAAAGCAGCTAAAAACCCTCCTTGATGCTGGTAATATATCATCCTTCTACGTGTTTCTGGGCGACGACTGGTATATGAAAAAGGTCTATATCGAGCGTATAGCAAGCATGCTCGGATGCTCACCTGAGTTTATCAATGTGCACGAAGAATCAGAGCTTGACAATCTCCTAAGAACTGCATCACAACCACCGATGTTCTCACCTTCAAATAGGCTCATGGTAGGAAGGATAGGATACAACAGACCACTTATAAAACAAATAATCCCAGCATCCAAAACAACGGTTATCATCGACACAGCAGAAATGAATGGTGAAATTGGTAAAGAACATGTGGTTGAGTTTGATCCCCCCAGTATTTCCGAGCTTGAAGGTTTCATATCTTACCGTCTCAGGAATGCAAAACCACAAAGGCACATAACACCAACACTAAGGAGACAAATAGCAATGAAATTTTCCCATTCAACGTATGCATTAAACCTATTCATAGACACCTTGCTTGCATATCTCGGTGAAAAATCAAACATAACGAAAGATGATATTATAGCATGCGGTTTCCCGGAACATATCCACAGTGAATCCTTGCCTCTCCTATCTATGACATCCGAAAAAGAACTCACAAGACTTATAGAGAGATTAAAAAACAACAAAGAACCCTACGCTGTTATACAGGAGCTTTCCACCCCATATATTAATGCATATATCTCAGCCCTAGCGGGGGAAAAAAAGAGTTTCTCTCCTGTGAACAAGGTTGATACAAAAAGAATAGAAGACATTATATTACTTTTAAGTTCCTTGGATGAAGAAATAAAAAGTGGCGGTGGGAACAGTTTTTGGGAGCTGTTTAAGGCGGGACTGTATCAACTGGTTGTCAAAAAAACAACATGAACTACCACTTCATATCAAGAGATCATCACGGATTTAAGATAACAAACAGAACAATGGAAATTGACATAAACCTCCAAGGGGAGATTACAAGATTTGACATCCCAAACATCCACAAGCTTGTGAGACGCGGACACACAATGTTCAGTGATGAAAACAAGACACAGTGCTACTTCTCATGCAGAACAAGTTCGGTTATGTTCACATACCAATTAAACAGCCTCGGAGTAATAATGGTTTACTCTGTAAATGAAGAAGCACTCCATACGGATATCTACCTACACTCAAAGAGTACAGTTTCCATCAAATACAAACTATATTCACACATCACCCTGCCAGATGTTCAAGCAGGTGGATTCACAGCAGTAGGCAAAAAAATACTAAATCCACTGGTAGAATTTACAACAGAGGGAAACACCTTATCTCTCTGCAAAGAACAACTGAAGAAATGTATCGTGCTTAGTTTTACACCGTGTCTCCTCAGAGCAACACCCATCAAAGACGGCGACAACTACATCTATACGCGGGTAACAATGGAGTGGCACATCACCGTACCGGGAAGGGGAACAAGATGGATAACACTAAAGACATTCGTTGCATAGGAACGGTTTTTCTTGATTTTCCATAATTTTGTAGTATGTTCAATATAGTGAAAAAAGATAAAGGAGGGAAGATATGAGAAATGCCGCATTTGGGGTTCCTAAACCCACTAACGAACCAGTGTATTCCTATGCCCCCAGCACCAAGGAAAGAGAGTTACTCAAAAAGGCTCTGGAGGATGTGAAAAACTCCCAAATTGAAATAACAGCAATAATAGGAGGAAAGGAAGTAAAAACCGGAGACATAGTCGAGTTTACAGCGCCGCACGATCACCAGTTGGTACTTGGAAGGTTTCACAGGGTTGGAGAGAAGGAGGTAGCAGAAGCAGTAGAGGTTGCCATGGAGGCAAGAAAGGAGTGGGCAAGGTACGACTGGTATGATAGAGCCTCCATATTTCTAAAAGCAGCCGAACTACTCAGCACCAAATACAGATACTATATAAACGCAGCAACAATGCTCTCACTGTCAAAAAATGTGTTTCAAGCAGAAATAGACTCCGCCTGCGAACTAACAGACTTCCTGAGGTTCAACACATACTACGTTGATCAGATATACAGAGAACAGCCGCTGTACTCACCCAGGGGCACGTGGAACATAACCCAATACAGACCACTTGATGGCTTTGTGTTTGCAGTGCCTCCTTTCAATTTCGTCTCCATATCGGGGAACCTACCAACAGCTCCAGCAATGTTGGGCAACGTGGTCATATGGAAGGCCCCACACAACGCTTTATACCCATCTTATGTCTTTATGAAGATTCTAATGGAAGCAGGATTACCAGATGGTGTAATAAACTTCATACCAGGAGGGGGAAAAGCAGCGGGAAATGTGGTGCTAAAGTCAAAATACTTTGCAGGCCTGCACTTCACCGGTAGCGTTCCCACATTCACACTGCTATGGAAAAAAATAGCCGAGAATATAAATAACTACGTGGCCTATCCACGGATAGTGGGAGAGACAGGGGGAAAAGACTTTATCTTTGCCCATTCCTCTGCTGACAAAAAACAACTAATAGCAGCAATCATCCGAGGAGCATTTGAATACCAAGGCCAAAAGTGCTCAGCCGTATCACGAGTATTCTTGCCAAAGGGATTGTGGAACTCAATAAAGGACGAACTTCTGGATGAAATAGATAAAATAAAGATAGGATCTCCAGATGATTTCACAAATTTTATGAATGCCGTAATTGATAAGAGTGCATTTGATAAGATAGTGGGATACATAGAGTACGCTAAGGGAGCAAAAGAAACAGAAATAGTCAAGGGGGGAGGATACGACGATTCAAAGGGCTATTTCATAGAACCCACAGTAGTGCTCTCTACGGACCCATACTCAAAGATGATGACAGAAGAGATATTTGGGCCTGTGGTAACACTATACATATACGAAGACAGCAAATACGAGGAAACCCTAGAGGCATGCGACAAGGCAACCCCATACGGCCTTACCGGAGCAATATTCGCCCAAGAAAGAGATGCCATAAGAAAAGCTATGGAGATACTGGAATGGACGGCGGGAAACTTCTACATAAACGACAAACCCACAGGAGCTATCGTTGGACAGCAACCGTTTGGAGGGTCAAGAGCCTCTGGAACAAATGACAAAGCAGGTGCGCCACAAAACCTGATGAGATGGACAACCGTGAGAGCAATCAAGGAGAACTTCATACCGCCAGAAAACTTTGAGTATCCTTTTATGGAGGGTAAATAGAATGTCGTGGTTTAATAAAAGTGTAAGTACTTTTATTGACAAAGTTCCATCATCCATAGTGGCTGTGTTCGCTAAAAAGTACATAGCAGGAGAAACGTTGGGCGACGCTATACGCGTCACGAGAAAACTGAACTCCACAGGCATAATGTCAACTATAGACGTTCTGGGGGAGGACATAACCTCCCCTGAACAAGCCATATACTTCAAAAATATGTGTTTGAAGGTGCTTGAAGAAATAGACAGAACCTCCATAGATGCTAACCTCTCACTAAAACCAACACAGATGGGACTGAAAATAGACAAAGAGCTATGTTTCAACAACATACATGAGATAGTTAAGCGTGCCAAATCACTGGGTAACTTTGTAAGGATAGACATGGAAGACTCGTCGTGCAACAAGGATACCATAGAAATGTATAGGAAGCTCAGAGAAGAGTTCGGTTCTCAGTACGTCGGAACAGTTCTTCAAGCTTATATGAGAAACACATTAGCCAACATAGATTACCTATCAGATGACAAAATGAACATCAGGTTATGCAAGGGTATATACATTGAACCAAGAAAGATAGCATATAAAGATCCAGCCATAGTAAATGACAATTATAAGTACGCACTTGAAACACTGCTCAGGAAAAAGGCATATGTTGGCATAGCTACCCACGACGAAAAGCTGGTGTGGTATGCCCAAAAACTCATAAGAGAAATGGATCTAAAGAGAGAAGAGTACGAATTCCAAATGCTTCTTGGTGTAGATGAGGAACTCAGGGGAATAATAGTAGAAAATGGCCACAGACTCAGAGTGTACGTACCGTTTGGAAAAGACTGGCTACCATACTCCATAAGAAGACTCAAGGAGAATCCCAACATAGCTCGTTCGGCACTTGAAGGGTACTTTAAATCTAAATGAGGGGCTTACCATACATGCGGTACGTCTTGTAATGTTCCGCATTCATCTTAATAATTGGTCTGTTTATAGCATCATTGTCTTCCAGGGTCCAGGAGAGCTCCCCTCCTCTCCCCCCTCTCTTCTCGACAACCTCAAAGCTCCTTATGTAAAGGAGCAAATCTACACCCATCTTCCTAAACTCAGGTAACACTCCCAGTGTAAGAAGCCTGTATGAATCTATCTTCTTCATCCTCAAAAGTGTCGGTATAGCATTAAATGGCGTTATTCTCCCATCAACATGCTTAAGAACAAGGTTAAAATCCGGTACCACAGCAGCAAAACCACAAGGCTTTGAATCCTTCTCTGCAATCATCACAAGTTCTTCCGGTACTATCGTCTTGAAATCCTCCATGCCGTAGTAAAACTCCTCCTTGGTAGGAGGAGTAAAACTCCAGTTATCCGCCCACGCTTTGCAATACAACTCCCATACTATATCAAGATCCCTCTCTAAGTGCCTCTTTGAAAAAGAGCGAAGGGTGATCCTATATTTTCTCTGCACATATTCAGCAAGTCTCAAAAGCCTCTTTCTCGGTTTATTGGAAGTGGAAAGATAAAAAGCAAATAAATCCTTTTCCTTCTTAAAACCACAGGCCTCTACAAGTTCATGGTAATACTTTCTGTTGTACGGCATCATAAATACAGGCTCTTGGAAATAACCATGCAGAAGAAAACCGCAAGAATCATTCATTGACGGATTCGTAGGACCCCTGACGTGATTCATACCGTTAGCCTTCAGATAATCCTCAGCAACACCGAACAGTTCCTTGGCAACGTCAACATCATCAATGCTCTCAAAAAAACCAAAGAAACCAGTCTTATCATTGTGATACCTGTTATGGTTCCTATTGACTATACTAGCAATTCTACCCACAGGTTTATTATCCTTGTAAGCAATAAACAGCTTTATGGAAGCATTCTTATAAAACGGATTCTTTTCCGTATCAAGGAGTTTCATTTCCTCCTTCTCAAGGGGAGGTACAAAAAACTTATCCCCCTTATAAAGCTCCCTCTGAACTTCTATAAACAACCTTCTATCCTCTGTCTCTCTTACAGTAATCATATCAACTTAAACTCTTTCCCAACCTCATATAACTGCCTTAGAGCGTAATCTATTTGCTCGAAAGAATGGGTAGCCATGAGACTCAATCTTATCAAAGACTGATTTTTTGGTACAGCGGGCGGCACAACAGGATTAACAAATAAGCCCCTATCAAAAAGTTTTTTCCTCATCAGAACCACATCTTCATCCTTACCAACAATGATAGGTATGATAGGCGTACAACTGACACCTGTGTTGAACCCCATATCCTGCAGACCCTTTCTCATTCTGTGCGTATTCTCCCACAGCTTTTCTATAAGCCACGGTTCATTCTTCATTATTTCCAAACTCGCAAGGACAGCAGCCGTTGAAGCAGGTGTAATACTTGCAGAGAATATAAGGGACCGTGCAAAGTGCTTGAGATAATTAATCACCTCCTTCGTTGAGGCTATAAAACCGCCCAATGAGGCAAAAGACTTGCTAAACGTCCCCATTATTATATCCGTTTCATTAACAAGACCAAAGTGATCAGCTGTACCACGACCATTCCTCCCTATAACACCAAAAGCATGGGCATCATCCACCATAACCCTAGCGTTGTATTTACTCTTGAGCCCTACAATTTCAGGAAGGTTAACTATATCGCCGTCCATACTGTACACACCATCCACAACAATGAGCTTAGGCTTATCAAGTGGCAAGGATGACAGAACCTTCTTCAGGGACTTCATATTATTATGCAAAAACCTCTTTATCTCTCCGAAAGACAGCCTCGTTCCATCAACTATACTCGCATGATCAGTCTTGTCTATAACCACGTATTCATCTTTCCCCACAAGACCAGCAATAGCACCGAGATTCGCCTGAAAACCGGTACTGAAGAGAAGTGCTTTTTCCTTCCCAACAAACTCTGCAAGCTTCTCTTCCAACTCTATATGAATATCCAAGGTACCATTCAAAAATCTGGAACCAGCACATCCTGTACCGTACCTTTCTATAGCTTCCATGGCAGCCTTTTTCACTTTGGGATGTACAGTAAGTCCCAAATAACTATTCGAACCGAGCATTAAAACTCTTCTCCCGTTTATTATCACCTCCGTATCTTGCTCGGAAGATATAGGAATAAAATAAGGATAAAGTCCCCTTTCCTCCACCTCCTTTATAATGCCATAGTAATCTTCACACTTCTTAAAAAGATCCATACCTCCCCTTCCCGAGCAAAGTTAAAGTAATATTTACATAATAAAGATTTAGTGTCAAGCATTCTCAAAGACTTCACGATATTACGCTTGCCTTTTTACAAAAAATTCCTATATAAAGGAACGAATAAAATCTTTTCCCAGACTTATTCGGTCTACGAAAACCTGTTTCAAGGAGGTTAACAATGAAAATAGCACAGATTGCACCACTCTATGAAAGCGTTCCTCCAAAACTATACGGCGGGACCGAACGTGTGGTCTCATACCTTACCGAAGAACTAATAAATATGGGACATGATGTAACACTATTCGCAAGTGGAGATTCAAACACAAAAGCAAAACTTGTATCTCCCGTAATGGAGTCCCTGAGGTTAAACCACAGCGGAGATCCCGCAATATACCACACGTTACTCATTGAGAAGCTCCTCAAGATGCTGGACTATTTCGACATAGTACACTTCCACATTGACTACATACACTTCCCTACTATGAGAAGAAGCAACGTACCTCACGTGACAACGCTACACGGAAGGCTTGACATACCGGATCTGGTGCCCCTCTATAAAGAGTTCAACGACGTACCACTTGTATCTATCTCAAACAGTCAAAGAAAACCACTCATGTGGGCAAACTGGGTTGGAACAGTGCACCATGGCCTACCCGAAAATCTCTACAAACCGGTCACAAAACCAGGCAGATACCTCGCGTTTCTGGGGAGAATATCCCCCGAAAAGAGACCGGACAGAGCCATAGAGATTGCAAGAAAAGCGGGAATAGAGCTGAAGATCGCAGCAAAAGTGGATAAAGTCGATAAAGATTACTACGAAAATGTGATTAAACCCCTACTAAAAGACAAAGGTGTCAAGTTTATAGGAGAAATAAACGAAAAAGAAAAGCAGGACTTTCTCGGCAATGCTATGGCTCTTTTGTTTCCAATAGATTGGCCCGAACCATTCGGACTGGTCATGATAGAAGCACTTGCATGTGGTACACCCGTTATAGCCTTCAACAACGGGTCTGTACCAGAGATAATAAAACATGGAATCAATGGCTTTATCGTAAATTCAACTGAAGAAGCTATACAATGCATTGAAAAACTGAACACCATCAGCAGAGAAAAGTGTAGAGAAACATTTGAAAAGGATTTTACAACACGTAGGATGGCTCAAAATTACATTGAAATATACACTAAATTGTTAAACATACACAGAGAAAAGGCTGCTTAACAATGGATGAAGTAGCTATCATAGATAAGAGATTCTATATACTCGTGTCGTCTCCACTTGTAGACGACGAGATTTATGTTCTGAAGTTTGAGAATATGTTCGGTGTATTCAACAAATTCGGAGATATAGAAACGGTAGGGTTAGGGGAAAACGGTATATATTACAAAGACACCAGATTCTTGTCTGCTATGAGATTGAGATTTGGAGAGTTCGCTCCGCTATTCCTGAGCTCAAATATAAAGACAGATAATTCTCTGTTTACCGTAGACCTGACCAACCCTGACTTTACATACAAAGGTATATTTATACCTAAGGGCACGGTGCATGTGTTCAGATCCAAATTCCTGTATAACAGCACATGCTATGAGAAAATAGAAATTTCAAATTACGGCAATTCAGACGTAGTAATACCACTACTGTTCCAATTTGACGCCGATTTCAAGGATATATTTGAGATAAGAGGAGCAGAAAGAAAAACCAAGGGCAAACACCAAAATCCTAAAGTAACAAAAAGCTCCATCAAATTCTCATACACGGGAGCAGACGCCATATTTAGAACAACAGAATTGCGATTTTCCGCAACACCAAAACACATAAGGAAGAAAGAAGCCCAATTCGAACTACAAATGAAACCAGGAGAAAGAAAGCATCTCATCATAGAGATAATCTGTTCCACAGGGAAAATCGCTACCTGTTCATATGAAAAAGCCCTGTTAGGCCTAAAAAAACGTGCAGAACTGCTCCACGAGGACGAGTGCATCATACTTACATCAAACGAACAATTTAATGACTGGGTCAACAGATCCATAGCAGATATAAAAACCATGCTCACAAAAACGGACCATGGACTCTATCCGTATGCCGGTATTCCATGGTTCAGCACGGTGTTCGGGAGAGATGGTCTAATCACAGCCATGGAAGTCCTGTGGATGAATCCCAAAATAGCCCGTGGAGTACTAAAATACCTAGCACACGAACAAGCGAAAACACTATCGGATGAGTCAGATGCAGAACCAGGGAAAATACTCCACGAAGCAAGACAAGGAGAAATGGCAAACACTGGAGACGTACCATTTAAGAGATATTATGGAGCAATAGATACCACTCCCCTTTTTCTTGTACTAGCTAAACAATACTTAGATAGAACGGGCGACAAAATAACCATTGAAGAAATATGGCCAAACCTCCTTCTATCCCTTGAATGGATAGACAAATACGGAGATAAGGATGGAGATGGATTCGTAGAATACATGTCACGCTGCGAAGGGGGTCTCATCCAACAAGGATGGAAAGATTCCTTTGATTCTGTATTCTGTAGAAACGGAAAACTGGCAGAACCACCCATAGCCCTATGTGAGGTTCAAAGCTACGTATATGCAGCCAA
>CAZERD010000018.1:0-23509 GCA_964515405.1 uncultured Desulfurellales bacterium | reverse complement strand
CACCGGTAGAAGATATATACATCGACGAGATAGTAAAAGAAGCACAAAATGGCACACTCGGACCAGAACAACTGAGAGAGGTTGGTGCTTTTCTAAACATGCTGGTAAATATAGAACGTGGCTTTTCAAACTCTGAATTCAAACACATCTACGATAATTTCATAAACTTTCGTATGGCTGATAACCTCAGGGATAAAATATCGCTGTCCATAGATGAATACGGTTATATAAAGGACTCGGCTTCAAAAAGACTCAAGGAACTCAGGGAGGAGATAAAGCACCTTAGAGAAGAAATAAATAGAGCGCTTAAGGGAGTGTTTCAAACAGGAGCACGAACAGTTTTAATAGACACAAATGTGTTCTTCAGAAAATCAAGATACACACTCCTCGTAAAACCCAACTTTAGGGAGTATCTTAATGGGAGAATAGTGGATACATCAAAAACGGGGGGATACTTCGTGGAACCATTCTTCGTAGCCACAAAAAATGACAGACTTGAAGAAATCCTATTCATGGAAGAAGCTGAAATAAGAAAGATACTTTCAGAGATCACAGAACTTGTCAGAAAAAATGAGCGAAAACTAACCGAAAACGGCAAAATAGTGGGGTTTATAGATCTTCAAATGGCAAAATACCACTATAGTAAGAGATTCGGCACATGTGACGTAACGTTTGGGAAAGAAACATCCATCTACGCTGAGAATGCAAAACACCCTGTGCTCGTTGACATAAAAGGGAAACACGTTGTAGGAACCACAATAGACTTAAAAAACGGGGAACACATTATAGTAACAGGACCAAACACAGGAGGAAAAACAGTATTTATCAAAACCATAGGGTTGCTAGTGGCGTGTGTCTACTCTGGAATTCCCCCCACAGCCTCAACATTCCACATAGGTCCCATAAACTCGCTGGAGGCTGTTATCGGTGACGAGCAAAACATTGAAGAATCACTGTCCGGCTTTTCAGCGAAAGTAGAGAGAATAAACAGGATGACGAAAAACATGACAGACAAATCCCTTGTTCTAATAGATGAGGTGGGATCAGGCACCAGCCCCGACGAAGGTGAAGCCATAGCTTACGCTGTGGCTCATTTTCTCAGAAGACAAGGATGTTTGTTCGTGATGAGCACCCACTACAGAAAACTCGCATACATTCTAAAGAGCGAAGGTTTTAGATTGGCTTCATTCGAATTTGATGAAGAAACACTAAGGCCAACGTACAAAATAACATATGACAGGGTAGGAAAAAGTTACGGCATAAACATACTGGAAAACCTTGGAGCACCAGCCGAAATGGTTAAAACAGCTAGTAATTTTCTTGCGAAGAAAAAAAACCTTCTTGACCACCTCGCCGACAAAATGCAGGAAGAATTAAAAGCTCTGGACTCAAAACTCAAGAAAGCAAAGGAGAAAGAAGAGGAATACACCAGACTATTGGAATCCGAAAAGAGAGCCTACGAGAATCTGCAAAAAGAATTGAAAAAAGAACACAACAAGAAAAAAACGGAATTTGACAACCTGTTAAGAGAAGCAAGAACAATGATCAGAGATCTTATGAGGAAAAAAAACGTGTCCGTAGCCCACAGAGGTATAGAAAGGCTTAAAACCACAGCAAGAAACATATTTCAAGAACCTCCCAAGTATAAACCGTTACCCGTTATAAAAGAGGGAGACACAGTGGAATTCCGAGGAGAAAAATGCAGAGTAGTTAAACTCAAGGGAAATCAAGCCTGCATTGAGTTTGACTCAGGACTAATCAATGTCCCATTGGAAGTGCTAAAAAAAACCTCAGAAACGGCCCGGAAAAGCGCTCAGCTGTATTTCAAGAGCAAAATAAACAACGAATTTGAAGTGAACATTATAGGGAAGAGAAGGGAGGAAGCCCTTATGGAACTTATAAACTTCCTTGATTTCGCCTCAACAGAAGGAGTAAAAAGTGTTAGAGTCGTACACGGTAAAGGGACCGGAGTACTAAGAGAAATGGTTCGCGGAGAACTAAAAAAACATCCCCGAGTAAGGTCCTTTCGCATGGCTCCTCCAAACCAAGGCGGAGACGGGGTGACAATAGTGGAACTTGAATGATGAGCATAGTGGACGAACTAAAAGAGAGAATAGACATCGTGGAATTCATATCCAGGTATGTGAAACTCAAGAAAAGCGGCTCCAATTATTTTGGTCTATGCCCCTTTCACGTCGAGAAAACGCCATCCTTTTCTGTAAATCCAGAAAAAGGATTCTTCCACTGTTTTGGATGTGGGGAGAGCGGGGATGTTATAAAGTTCTACATGAAAATAGAAAACCTGGAGTTCAAGGAAGCTGTAAGAGAATTGGCTGAGCAGTACGGGATTGAAATCCATAGATTCAAAGAACAACACTCCATATTATTTGACATACACACATATATAAACAAACTCTTCAGAAACGAACTACACAAACACCTGGAAGCTACAAATTACCTAAAACAAAGGAAAATTCCTCCGGAAGCCATTGATAGATTTGGGATAGGCTTTGGACGCTCCACGGAGATACTCATCAGAAAAATGACAAGCGAATTCCCCTACAAGGAGCTCATCAAAAGCGGATTGTTCGTGGAGGGAAGATATGGACTGCACATGAGGTTCGACAACAGAATAACCTTTCCCATAAAAGACCTCAAGGGCAGAATCGTTGGATTTGGAGGAAGAACAATAAGTGGCGGAGGGAAACCAAAGTACATCAATTCACCCGAAACTCCAATATTCTCCAAGAAAAAAATACTGTACGGCTTATACGAAGCAAAAGATTCTGCAAGAAAAAACGGCGCTTTCATCCTTACAGAGGGCTATTTTGACTGCATAAGGCTGCACATTTCAGGGCTCAACAACGCGGTTGCTACTCTGGGTACAGCTCTCTCAGTTTACCACACGACAACCCTCGGCAGATACACAGAGAAAATATACCTCAACTATGACGCAGACGAAGCAGGCTTTAAGGCCATGAAGAGATCAGCACCCGTTGTATTATCGTCCCCTATAAAAGCCTTTGTGGTAACACTTGACAGAGATGAAGATCCAGACAGCTTTATAGCAAAACACGGCGTACAACACTACATAGAAAAACTAAACTCTGCTGTACCCTATTTTGATTACATCATAGGCTTTCTAAGGGATCGCTATGAACTTAACGACCCCGTGGAAAAAGCGAGGGCAATAGAAGAACTCAAAGACATCGTACATTCCATAAGAGAACCGGTTATAAGATCTGGGTATATCTCGAAGGTGGCAAGAATACTCAATATATCAGAAGGCATGCTATCCATGAAACAAGATACATCACACCACATCCCAAAGGGACTAAACAAGGCAAAAGCTCTTCTTGGTTTTCTTTCGGTGGAACCAACTTTAGTATCCTGGATAGAGAATCCAGATGGGTTTGAAAAACACTTTTCCGGCGTAGAACTGGACCTATACAGGGCAATAAAGAACTGTTACAAGAATAATACAAGTATAAATCATATATTAGATAAACTACCTAAAGAAGTATCAAATCTGTATTACGAGGTATCACTGAGCGAGTATATATTATCGGTGAATGAAAAAAGCATGATAAGAGAGATATTTAAGTATTTGATAAGAGAGCTAGAAAGAGAAAACATACTTAAAGAGTTGAAAGAACTTAAAAAAAGAATAGAACAGGGAGAACCTCTTACCAAAGAATATAGCACGGCCCTGAGAAAACTGACGGAGCTATAGGTGGAACTATTACACAACATTGCATTGTTCATACTCGATGCTGTAGGCTGTGGAGGATACAGCGGAATATTTGCACTCATGAGCCTAGAAAGTTCCTTCTTCCCGTTTCCAAGTGAAGTTGTCATACCACCGGCCGCTTTCCTTGCAGCGCACGGGGAAATGAATATATATTTAGTGATACTCGTAGGTACAGCTGGAAGCCTACTCGGAGCATGGATAAACTACTATATCTCAATGACATGGGGAACACCTCTACTGCTCAAATTTGGGAAATATATAGGCCTCAAACAAAGCACCTTAGAAAGAGCCAACAGTATGTTTAGAAAGCATGGGGAAATAAGCACATTCATCGGCAGGCTATTGCCAACGATAAGACAGTACATATCCATACCTGCTGGGATATCCCGCATGAACCCCATCTCCTTTTCAATATTTACAGTAGCAGGATCTGGCATATGGGTCTCCATTTTAGCTTTCGTAGGATATACAGTGGGAAACAACCCAAAAGCGGTAAAAAGATTCATATATGAGGACTACATGTACTTGATATTTTTTTCCATCACTATAATTATTCTATACATACTAATAAGGAGAATGTATGATAGGAGATTTTAGAAGGGTAGGAAACCTGCTGTTCATGATGCACATGGTTGATGCCTCCAGTGGCAACCTCAGTACCTCTGTAAAAGACGGAATCTGGATAACAAAAACGGGCGTGTGTTTGTACAATCTAAGAATGAAGGACATAGTAAAAATCGGATTTGAACCAGACGTAAGATGGAACGCCGCATCCAGCGAGGTAGAGATACACGTAAACATCTACCAAAAGATCAAATCAGCCAAAGCTGTGCTCCATGCTCATCCCATAAACACTATAAAAATGTCCCTACGTGCAGACATCATAAAACCCGTTGATTATGAGGGTTGTGCATTCTTGAAAAGCGTTGATGTTCTCGATATACCTTACAATAACTGGGGAATGGCAAAACAAGTCATACCCCAGTATTTCATAGAATATAACAGAAACATCGTGGTAGCTCGTGGACATGGCGTGTTTGTATATGCCGACTCCCTGTTCAATGCGCTTAAACTTGCAAGTGCACTGGAACACTCATGTTCCGTCTTGGTGTAGAATTATGGTAGAAAGAATGGTAGCAAAACAAGTGAAAAAGGCCAAACTTATAACGGTCCTGACCGGCGCGGGAATATCAAGAGCTAGCGGAATACCAACATACAGGGGAGAAGGTGGCCTATGGGAGCATTCAGTTCCCGATAAACTACCCTCCCAGTCCATGTTCCTGGATAATCCGGAATATGTATGGGAGTACCATAGAAAACTAAAGAAGCTTATGGAACAAGCCAGGCCTAACGAAGCCCATTTTTCCTTACTAAAATTGGAAAAACACCTGAACTCTCAGCTTAATATAGTAACACAAAACATAGATGGCCTGCACCTTAGGGCGGGAACTAAAAAGGTATCTGAACTGCATGGAAACATATTTAGATGCATATGCACTGGATGTAAAAGGAGGTCAACCAACCACTACAAGGATGGGATTCCCAAGTGTCCACACTGTAGCAGATCAATGAGACCCGATGTGGTCTGGTTTGGAGAAAACCTACCCGTCGAAACCCTGAAAAAGGCGATGGACCTAGCATCTTCATCAGACGTCTTCATCATAGTAGGCACAAGTGGTGTGGTTCAACCAGCAGCAAGTCTCCCAAGAATAGCATGTGCATCTGGAGCGCTGGTAATAGAGTTCAACATTGAGCGCTCGGCGGTTTCAGTGTACGCCAACCTCATCATAATGGGTAGATGTGAGATAACACTGCCAAAATTCGTCGAAGAGGTAATAAAATGTTAAATTTCAGAGAAATTGAAAGCGGAAAAGAAAAAATAGCTGTTGTAGGACTTGGATACGTTGGAATGCCGTTAATGTGGTACCTCTCAAAAAAATTCAATACACTTGGATTTGACATTGACAAAAACAGAATAAGCGAACTAAAATCAGGGTATGATAGAACGGGTGAAATAAACGAAAAAGGTGTATCGGTACTTGATTTGACTCATGAAGAAGAAAGATTAAAAGAGGCGAGATTTATAGTAATAACAGTGCCTACACCTGTTGATAAACACAACATGCCAGACCTAAAGGCCGTGAAAACAGCCACCGAAACGGTGGGCAAATATCTCAGAGAGGGAAGTATTGTGGTGTACGAATCGACAGTGTATCCAGGCGTGACAGAGGATATATGCGTTCCCATACTGGAGAAAACGTCTTCCCTCAAGCTAAACAACGGATTCAGTGTTGGGTACTCCCCAGAGAGGATTAACCCCGGTGACAAGATACACACAATAGATAAAATAACAAAGGTTGTTAGTGCCAGTAACAGCGAAGCACTGGAAATAATATCTTCCGTCTACGGCTCCATCACCTCAGGTGGTGTGTTCAGGGCTAAGGATATAAAAACGGCAGAAGCGGCCAAAGTCATAGAGAACACCCAGAGAGATCTGAATATAGCGCTCATGAACGAGTTAGCAATAATATTTAACCGAATGGGCATAGACACAAGAAGTGTGCTTGAGGCAGCCTCCACAAAATGGAACTTTCTAAGATTTGAACCAGGACTTGTGGGCGGTCACTGCATAGGTGTAGATCCATACTATCTAACATTTAAAGCTCAAGAAATAGGATACCATCCGGAGGTAATACTTGCCGGAAGAAGAATAAACGATTCAATGGGCGTATATATAGCCAATCAGGCTATAAAAAGGATGATAGCAAGAAAAAAGGTTATATTTAACTCATCAGCCTTAATACTTGGCATGACATTCAAAGAAAACATACCAGACATAAGGAATACAAAGGTGGTTGATATTGTCTATGAACTCAGGGAGTTTGGAGTAAATGTGGACATCTATGACCCGTATGCTAGCCCAAAAGAGGTAAAACAAGAGTACAACATAGAAATAACAACCAAGCCGGACGAAACATACGACTGCGTAGTTGTAGCAGTAAAACACCAGGTATTTACCGAAAACAAGGATTGGATACTGTCTTTGGTGAAAGAAAATGGCATATTAATTGATGTGAAAGGAATATTCAGTACGGAAGAGATAGACAAACATATTGACTACTGGAGGCTTTAAGTGGATACCTCTGGAATTACATTTGAATCTGCTTTAAAAAGGCTTGAAGAGATAGTAAAGCTCCTTGAACAGGAAAACATCACCCTCGATGAAACAATAAAATTATACGAAGAAGGTATGAAACTATCGGACTTCTGCATGAAAAGGTTAACCGAGGCTGAAAACAAAATCATGGTGATAAAACAGAAGGATAAAGGAATTGAACTTGAAGATTTTAACCTACGGAGAGAGTAAATGGAGCTAAATACGGCTCTTCAAACGGTGGAAAAAAGGTTAAAGGAGCTCTCCAATGTAAGTGTTTTTCCTCGTGTATTCAAGGAGGCCCTTTTCTATACTTTGCTAAACGGTGGAAAGAGGCTTAGAGCTCTACTTTTCCTATCAACAGTAAACATGTTTTCCTTTGACGTAAAACCCTTCGTTGACATAGCATGCGCCATTGAAATGATACACGCCTATTCTCTGATACACGATGACCTACCAGCCATGGACAATGACGAGATGAGAAGGGGCAAACCCTCAAACCACATAGTATACGGGGAAGACATAGCTATACTCGCAGGTGATGGACTTAATTCCTATGCCTTTGACTTAATCAGCCATACCAGATTAGACGCTTCACGCAAGATTGAAGTGATAAAAATACTGAGCAGATATACTGGCATAAGAGGAATGGTAATAGGACAGGCATGTGACGTGCTTACCTCCTCCGGAAGACTGAATGGGAATGAGAAACTACTCGTCAATTTCATACACAAACACAAAACAGCAAGATTTATTCAAGGAAGTATCCTGTCTGGATGTGCAGCCACAGGAGCCAACAAAGAAGCACGGGAAAAACTATCAAGGTTCGGACTATATATAGGAATAGCCTTTCAAATCATTGACGACTGTTTGGATATAGTCGGAGATGAGAAAAAACTGGGCAAGAAGAAAGTTGATAAACAGAACAACACATTAACATACCCCCGTGTATATGGGCTAAACAGGTCATACGCCATGGCAAGAAAACTATATGAAAATGCCGTGGCAGAACTTAAAAACCTTGAAAAAACGTACAACCTGCTGGAACTAGCAGGGATGATTGTGGAGAGAGACAAATGATAGAAATATCCAGACACACAAAGGAAACCAGTATAAAGGTGTCCCTTGAGTTGTACGGAGAGGGTAAAAGCAGGATATCAACACCGGCGGGATTCTTCAATCACATGCTTGAAACACTAGCAAAACACTCAGGAATCAATCTGGACATCGAAGCTATAGGTGACATCGATGTGGACATGCATCACACGATTGAAGATATAGGGATAACCTTGGGAGAGGCATTCTTGAAGGCCCTGAAAACAAACAAAAATTTACGGAGATTCGGATTCAGTGTAACTCCCATGGATGACGCTTTGATACTATCAAGTGTAGACCTGTGCAACAGAATCTACCTTGGTATAGATATATCTTTAAGCGGCTCTATAGGTACTTTTGACTGCGAACTTGTAGAGGAATTCTTTAGAGCGCTAACTGCTAATGCAAGATTTGTATTACACATAAAGCAACTCTCAGGTTTCAACAGGCACCACATATGCGAAGCTATATTCAAGTCTGTAGCTCACTCACTCAAGATGGCAGTATCCAGCTCAGACTCCACAAAATCTACCAAGGGAATACTATATTGAGGAAAGTGTCTTTCTTCACGTTTGGGTGCAAAACTAACCAATACGAAACAAACATCATGATCGAATCACTCAAAGATACATATGAAATTTCCATAAGGGACGACAGGAGCGATATATACATCGTGAACTCATGCTCGGTCACATCAAAAGCATCAAAGGAATCCAGATTACTCGCAAGAAGACTGAAAAGGAAAAACCCCGAAGCACTCGTCATCTATACAGGATGCGATGCATATGTGTCCGGAGAGAAACTCATATCTGAAGGAATACATTGCCTCGGAAATTCCTACAAACATCAGATAGAGTCTGTTCTCAACTCTCCTTTTTCAGACATCGGAGAACATACTAAAACATATTCCATAGACAAAACAATACGCTCATTCGCTTTCAGAAGCAGAGCCCTCCTTAAAATACAGGAAGGGTGCAACAACCACTGCACTTACTGCATAATACCATTTGTAAGGGGAAGAGAAAGAGACAAGGACTGTAAGCTCATAGTAGAAGAGCTGGAAAAACTGTCCAACACCTTTGATGAGGTGGTGCTGACAGGCACAAACATGGGAGCATACAGAGAACTCAAAAAACTTCTAACAACAATTTCACATTCAAAAAGCCGAATTAGACTCAGCTCAATAGAACCCATGTACGTAGACAAAGAATTAATAGACATAATCGCAGAGGGCAATTTTGCCATGCACTTGCACGTACCCCTACAGTCGGGTTCTAAAAGAGTACTGAGGTTAATGGGACGGAATTACTCCATAGAGGAGTACAGAGACATCGTGGAGTACGCATCAGAGAAAGGAATATTCGTAGGAACAGACGTAATAGTTGGGTTCTATGGAGAAGGAGAAAAAGAATTCCACGAAACATACAGATTTATAGAGAATTTACCATTAGCATACGGACATATATTCTCCTACTCAAGAAGAACACACACACCTGCACCCCGCATAAAGCTACCCCTTGAAAGGGGACCCATAGTAAAGGAAAGACACCGCCAGCTCATCGAGTTATTCAAGAGAAAATTCAAACAAAAACTCTCAGGCTTCATAGGCAAACAAACAGAACTGGTATTTGAAGATAAAACAATAGTAAAGCAAGGAAAACAATTCAGGGTGGGAATAGCCAGTGAGTACTTTAAGGTACTCACTGAGAAAACGACTCCTCGCGTAACAATAACTCACTTTGACGGAGAATACGCGTACGGATGAGCATAAACACATTTTCAGGCGACAGAAATCAAATAATGTTTCTTGGTACAGGGGGAGGGAGATACGTCGTCTTCACACAAACAAGACAGTCAGGGGGTATATGGATAAATACACCTAATGCTCTCTGTGTCATAGACCCAGGTCCAGGAGCTCTGGTGCACGCTGTGAAGCACAAAATAGATCCCAGAAGAATATCCTGCATATTCCTAAGTCACAGACACCTAGATCATTCAGCTGACATAAACACACTTATAGAAGCCATGACCCACGGCGGGAAAAGGAAGCGCGGCTACGTTATAGCACCAATCGATGCACTGGAACACGACCCAGTAATACTGAAATACAACCGACACAATTTCAACCTCATAGTTGCAGAGGAGTTTAGATCTCATAATTTCGGGGACATAACGGTAAATATTAAATGCAGGCACCTCCACCCAGTTGAAACCTACGGGGCCGTGTTCACAGTTGGGAACACAAACATAGCATACATCTCAGACACGTTATACTTTGAAAAGCTACCGGAACTGTACGCTGCGGAAACCATCATTATGAATACGGTATTCAAAGGAAGAACGCCAGGGTTTGAACACTTGTGCGCCAACGACGTATACAGGTTTGTGGAGGTATTCAAACCAAAGAACATCATACTCACGCACTTCGGAATGGGATTCCTAAAAGAAAAACCCTGGGAGGTGGCTAAAACAATATCCAAAGACACAGGCGTGAATGTGATAGCAGCCTATGATAATATGGTGGTAGATGTATGATAGCCATCATTGCCAATCCTAAAGCCCTCAGATTCAACAAAAAGGAAATAGGGGAAATTCAAGCATACCTTAACCGTGCAGGCATCCAAACCGACGTATTCTTCACCCATGCTCCAGGAGAAGCTACTCAAATAGCCCTAAAGACGAGAAACTACTACAGAACAGTCGTAGCATACGGCGGCGATGGGACAGTAAATGAAGTTGCAAACGGATTACTCGGATCCTCCACATTCTTGGGCATACTTCCAGCTGGCACAACAACCGTGATAGCGATGGAACTCGGTATACCAAGAAACCCAAAAGTAGCTGCCACCTTTCTCATTAACCCTCGAACAAAGCTCGTACACCCTGGCACTGTAAATGGTAGAGCCTTCATGCTGATGTGTGGAATAGGTTTCGACGCACGGGCTGTGAAAATGACAACGAAAAGGCTAAAGAAGCTAGGGAAAATGGGATATGTGATAGGTGGACTAAAGGCGCTAAAACACTCCAATGGTGAAACTATAAACTTAGAAAGCGGAGAATTCAAGTCCACGACCGCATGGCTTATTGTATCAAAATCCCAAACATACGGTGCAGGCTTCAGCATTTCCCACATGATAGATATAAGCACCAAAGCTCTTGATGCATGCTTCACAAATAGAAAAAACGCATATGGGGTAGCCTTATCCTTTATAGGGTTAGCACTCAACTCTCACAACATCATCTCACGATTCAGTCATATAATCACAGACAGGGTCACAGTAGAAACACCGGGCATCCCAATACAAGTGGATGGTGACTATATAGGCACAACCCCTTGTAGAATTACAATCCATAAAAGAGCTCTAAGAGTAATTGTTCCTTGAGAAGAAAAGCTTTAGGGTGTTCTCATAAATTTTATCGCACAATTCTACAGAGGGAATCCCCAAGAGCTCCGAAAGCTCTGCTATGATGTACTTCAAAAAAACAGGTTCATTCCTTTTACCCCTTACGGGAACAGGTGCAAGGTAAGGAGCATCTGTTTCCACGACAATTCTATCAAGCGGTATCCCCCTTATGACCTTCCTGAGGGCAGAATTCTTGAACGTCAACACACCCCCTATTCCAAAGTACAACCCTATATCCAGAGCAAGCTTGAACAATACCATGTCCCCTGAGAAACAATGTATTACTCCCCTCAAACCCGTTTTACTCTGAAGTATATCAACAGTATCGGCTGTTGCCTCCCTCGAATGTATAGAAACTGGAACATTATAACTCAAAGCAATGTCTAAGAAGTTAGAAAAAACATCCCTCTGGATATTACGGGGAGAAAAACCATAATGATAGTCTAGACCTATCTCGCCTACTCCACAGCATCTTTCTTTCTCCAAATGAGTCTCCGCAAGATAATAATCAAACTGGGAAGCTGACTTCGCTTCATGCGGATGTACACCCACCATATAGTAAAGCAACTCATACTGCTCACTCATCTCCATCAATCCTTGGAACTCCCTTCCAACGGTGGAGGCCACTATCACAGCCTTTACCCCTTCACGTCTGCATCTATCCAAAACCTCATCACGATCAGAGTCAAATTCAGGCATATTAATATGGCAATGAGTATCTATTATGCTAAATGCCGACATTCCTAATCTCCAGAGAAACCCTTCTCCTCACCTCTTCAACACTCTCTACTGGACGCATCAACCTACCTTCCCTGATTACATACTCCAATCTATCCTCCATCTCCCCTCCGCAGTCACAAACCTTTGGTGAGGTGGAAAAGGGAACCACAACCCTCTTGCGGCACCTGTTACATACAAACAAACTCTTTGAACCCGAAGACTTACCCTTCTTCGCCATTGGTGTTCCTTCTATCTCCACTATATCCATAGAACAGTCTATGGTGGTCGCAGAACTGATGCTTGTACCAACACCAAAACCATCCGCAACCCCCACAAGTTCAGCAATGGAATCCTCATCAAGACCTCCGCTCACAAACAACCTGACATGGTTCAGCTTTCTCAGATCCAACTCCCATCTAATCTCCTCTAGCATCTTCCTCAAATTTCCCCTCCTCGAGGAAGGCGTATCCAATCTTATACCGTACAATCTCTTACCCATAGCTTCCGCTACTCTAATGGCTTCAAATTTCTCATCCGAGAACGTATCTATAAGGGCTATCCGCGGCACGGATTTCTCTATAATCTCATCAAAATACTCCACAGATCTCAGCGTATCCCCGCTAAGCAAAACAAGGGCATGTGGGATAGTTCCAGAAGGGGATATACCTAACACCTCGGCAGCAGCAAGCGTGGATACACCGTCGCACCCGCCTATGTAAGCAGCCCTTTCTATAGCAACAGAAACAGCCGGATGCATCCTCCGAGCACCGAATGACAGTACAGTCTTATCACCCGCTATTTTCCTGATCCTCGCCGTCTTGGTCGCCACACCAGACTCCTGACTGAGTATCCCAAGTATAGCTGTTTCATACACTGCAAAAGAAGAGTAATAACCCTCTATTTCCATAAGAGGTTCATTTTCCATGAATAGACTGCCCTCTTTGAGGGATCTGACATTTACTCTCACCCCCCTGAGCAGTTCAAGCACTTCCTGAACCCCGCACAGTACTCCCCACTTATAATTACGTGGAAGAGATTTAACGCTTACCTCAGCCTTTACTTTCTTGTCCAGATTCTTAGCAGCAATAATCTCAGCAGTCCTAGAGAAATAAACATCCGTAGTTCTTCCATCCTTAATTTCATTTTCTGTCTCTATAAACATAACGCTCTCCTGCCTCTCAGTAATTACGTGCAAATTCTAATCCACAAGCTTTAAAAAGTCAAAACACTTGGGAACCACACCAGTAAAATTCTGTTTTTTCTTGACTTACAAACACTTTTGGTGTAACTCTTGTGTAGCTGGAGTAAATAAAATGTATCTCAAAAGGAGGTGCCGTGAGCGAAAAAAAGATAGGGGCTTTATTGTCAAAACTAAAGGCCGCTGACCCCCATATAGAAGGAGCAGCCCTTATAAGCTCAGATGGTTTAATGATTGAAAGCGAGCTCCCACCGTATCTAGAGGAGGACAGAATATCAGCTATGTCCGCTGCCCTACTCTCCTTGGGGGAAAGGGCTGTTGAGGAACTAGAAAAAGGAACTCCAGAACAGGTAACAGTCAAAGGCGAGAAAGGATACATAGTCCTCAGCGCTGCTGGGGGCGAAGCCATATTGATAGTACTAACAGACTCTAACGCAAAGCTAGGACTCGTGTATCTGTACATAAAAAATATATCCAAAGAAATAAGGAGCATGTTAGAATTGTGAGGTTTTTTTCATCACGAAAAGGAAAAAATATGGAAACAACCACAGAGACAAATAAGAGGGAAACGGCACAGTCAAAGAAGGTAAACTGTGGTGATGTTGACAGAGAGTGTGTATTCAACCACATATGCTATAAGTACTCCGTCATAGTCATGAGTTGTCTCATAGAAACCATAGATTTCTTTGCTGGTTCTCAGGGACCAAAAGTACTGAGAAGGATACTCTCCAATAAACTACCGCCTGAGATGATGAAAATACTGGGGTTTGACGGGGAAGTGCTCAAAAAAATAAGAGAAGAAGAACTGCTTAAAGCTATCCCAGCATTCATCTCTGGAGAGGGAGGACCAAACTTTGAGATACAGAAAACAGGAAACGGGGAATATAAGTTCACTGTGCATGAATGCCACTTCCTTCCCTATTCAAAGACAAAGGGCTTTTGCGAGGTTACAGCCGGGCTCATGCTCGGCTTTGCTCAGATGCTATCCGGCAAACCTATGGATATAGAAATAGTACAGACCATCTCTCAAGGCAACGAGTTCTGTGAATTCATAGCAAAAGAAAGAAAAAAACCAATTTAAGCTGGAACCCCCTCAGGACATACAAAATTTGAGTGAAAGCGCCATTTTTAGTAACATATACACTATGATAAGATGTGAGCATTTGAAGAAATTATACAAAAAAAAGCTTGCCGTGGCCGATGTGAATATACGTATGGATAGAGGTGAAATCGTTGGTATACTTGGGCCAAATGGAGCTGGCAAAACAACCACGTTTTACATGATAGCGGGCCTTATAAAACCAGACGAAGGTAAAATCTTCATAGACGACACCGAGATAACCCATATGCCAATGTACAAAAGAGCGAGGATGGGGCTATCCTACCTGCCCCAGGAACCCTCGATATTCAGAGGTTTAAATGTAGAGGATAACATATTGGGCATACTTGAGTTTCTCTACAAGGACCACAAGACAAGGAGGATAATACTTGAAAGCCTGCTCAGTGATCTTAACATAGCCCACATAAGACGAGTAAAAGCTTATGCCATAAGCGGGGGAGAAAGGAGAAGGGTTGAAGTGGCAAGGGCTTTGGCATCAAAACCAAAATTTATGTTACTCGATGAACCGTTCGCAGGCATAGACCCCATAATAGTCGAAGAATTAAAAAACATTATCCTCTCGCTAAAGAACAAAGGTATAGGCATAATAATAACCGACCACAACGCCAGAGAACTCTTGAGCATAGTGGAAAGGGCATATGTGCTATACGACGGAAAAATAGTCAAAGAAGGAACACCTGATGAACTGATTAGGGATTCAAACATATTGGATGTCTATCTGGGCAGGAGTTTCTCACTATGATTGATCTCAACATAAAAACGGACATAAATATAGGACTCATCCTTACGCCCAAGCTTGATGTTTCGCTAAGGGTGCTCATGATGAACATCATCGAACTTGAAGAAAAGATAAACGAGATTTCCGAAACAAACCCATTTGTAAAGATTGAAGACGACATAGAACAAACCCGAATCCCGGGACTAGAGTTCAACACAAAAGAAGCAGAAGAAGCATTCAAAGAAAGATTCTCAGGAGAGGACTATGTAGACCCTTTTGAAAATATGTTTAGGAACAAAGAAAACTTCTTTGATGAATTCCTCAAAGAAGCATTGCTGAACTTTGATTTCTCTAACGAGGAAGCAAAAATAGCAGAGGTTATAGTGTATAATTTAGATGATAAAGGCTTTCTTGACATGGACGTAGAGAAATTCCTCAGGGAAAATAATATAAATAAAACACTATTTGAAAGCGTGAGAAGAAAAATCATGAGTCTTGAGCCCGAAGGATGTGGATCAAGGGACATATACGAATTTCTCAAATTTCAAGCAGAAACGCTATGTGAACAGGCATCAAAAGCTATGAAACGCATTATAGAGCATATAAAAGAAAGAGGAACAAAAAACATAGAAGATGCCGTAAAAAAACTCAAGATGAGTAAGAAAGAAACACAAGCTATTCATGCATGTCTCGAAAATATGTCACTTTATCCTCTCCAGTTCATATCCACATCAAGAGACTATGAATACATAGAACCAGATGTAGTTGTTGAAGAAATAAATGGCAACATCCTGCCCATGATCTTAGAACCCAAAACAAGACTCACAATAGACCATGAGGTGCTCAACCTTTGCACCTCCAGTGAAAAAATAAGCGAAACAGAAGAGTACACAAAGGAAAAGTATAAGGAAGCACTGAACTTCATAGAAGCACTGGAGGGACGTAGAAAAACACTATCAAAAATCATGAACGTCATAGTAAAGAAGCAGGAAACCTTCTTTAAAACCGGCGAGATAAAAGCACTTACAAGAAAAGATGTAGCCAAAGAAACAGGGTTCAGTGTATCAACAGTAACAAGAGCGGTGGCTAATAAGTACTTCATGTTCAAAGGTGTCACTCACCCTATATCAAAGCTGTTTTCAAATCCCGTCAGCGGTACATCAAAAAGCAATATACAGCAAATTATAAAGGAGCTCATAGACAACGAAGATAAACGCAAACCGCTGGGTGATGAAGAAATAAAACAAAAACTGGAAAAAATGGGGTTTCGACTAACAAGAAGGGCTGTTACCAAGTACAGAAACCAAATGAATATACCAAAAAGCAAAGACAGGAGAGTAGTGGAATATGAGAAACAGAATAGTTGATTTCCTATCTTCAGACAGCTACAAACCAATGAAATACAGAGAACTAATAAGGGCTCTAAAGATAAAAAAGCACGAAAAGAAACAGTTCACAAAAAACCTAAACAGGCTCATCAAGGCCAACGAGATAGTAAAAACAAAAAAAGGAAAATACGTATTATCACACCGGGAAGTACTGCTCAGGGGGTTTATAAGAAGGGACAGCAGAGGACTCTTCCTTGACACAAAACAAGGGGCACTACCCCTAAAAAAGACCCGGCGATTAGGGTCAGCAGCAGTAGGAGACGAGGTTGTAGTCACACTAAAGAGAAAAGGGAACAGACAGTACATAACAATAACAGACATCGTTTCAAAAAACAAAAAACTACTCATAGGATTCCTCAAACAAACAAGAAATGGTTGGAGGATAAAACCACTTGAAGACCCCACTATATATATTCCTGTAACAGATGTTCCAAATAACATATCAAACGGAGCGTTGGTGGCCGCCAAGGCGGAAGAGAAAATACATGTTGTAAAGGTATATCAAACCACAGACAATGCAGATACAGATAGAGAGATAGTAATAGATAGATTCGCGCTGCCCCACACATTCAGTTCGGAAGTGGCAAACGAACTGAAGGAAATGAAGGAACCAACCGAAAGCGACATCCTGAATCGGACAGACTTTAGAAACGTCCCCATAGTCACCATAGACGGTGAGGACGCCAAGGATTTTGATGACGGAGTTTTTGTCAGTAAGGAAAATGGAGGCTATACCCTACAGGTACATATAGCGGATGTCTCCTACTACGTCAAAAGAGGCAGTTTCATTGACAGAGAAGCGCTAAAAAGGGGATTTAGTGTCTACTTCCCCGGAAGCGTTATACCAATGCTTCCATTTGAACTGTCAAACAACATATGCTCACTTGTACCCCAAAGAGACAGACTCTCATTAAGCGTGGTAATGAAAATATCAAACAGAGGAAAGATCCAGGAATACGCATTTGTCCGTGGCGTTGTCAAAAACAGGCATCGTCTCACCTACAGATTCGTAGAAGACGTACTTAAGGGAAGAAAAAAAGCACAACAAGAATTGGAAAACCAGTTGAAACTTATGGCTGAACTTGCCCTGGTACTCAGAAAAAGAAGATTGAGCAGGGGAAGCATAGATTTAGAAATACCCGAGGCAAGTTTTGAAATGGAAGATGGCAGAGTAAAAGCTGTAAAGCCTAAGGAAAGACTGTTTTCCCATACGATCATAGAAGAATTCATGCTCGCAGCCAATCTCTCTGCTGCCGACTTACTCAAGAAACATGGAGGCAAATTCATAAAGAGGATACACGACGCTCCAGATCCCGAGAAAATCAAAGTTGTAATGGATTTCCTGGAAAGCTACGGATACAGTGTACCCAAGACAGACACATATACGTCAAAAGTTATAATGAAAACGCTCTCCGGTATAAAGGACAATAAAATGAGAAATATAGTCTCCATGCTGATCCTAAGGGCAATGAAAAGAGCTGAGTACTCCACAAAGGATACAATCCACTTCGCCCTAAATTTCAAAAACTACACTCATTTCACCTCACCAATCAGGAGGTATAGTGACCTTGTAACCCACAGATTAATACTATCCGCCATGGAAGAAAGAGCTGAATCCCTAGACCTGGACGAAATAGCCTACCTAATAAGGGACAGAGAACTTGTAACTGAACAAGCTGAATTCTACATGGACGACATAAAAGCTCTCAGCCTTCTGGAAAAAAAGGTGGGAGAGGTAATGGACGGATTTATAACCTCAGTAACGAGAAACGGATTGTTCGTAAGATTAAAAGACGTATTCGCAGAGGGCTATGTTGACCTATCCTCGCTTGACGATGATTACTATGATGTTTCAGAAAGGATGTTCACAGTGATAGGAAGAAAAACAAAACGCATACTACGTGTAGGCGATGATGTGAAGGTCAGAATAGAACACGTGGACAGATATGCTGTACGACTTGATCTCAGTATCGTGAGGGACCAAAAATGGACATAATAAGCATAGGTTTTGGAAATTTTGTTAACAAAAACAGGATGATAGCAGTGGTTAACCCTACATCAGCCCCACTAAAAAGACTTAAAGAGCAAGCAAAGGAAGAAGGTAAGCTCATAGATGCCACACAGGGAAGAAAAACAAGATCCATAATAATCATGGACTCCGGCCATATGATATTATGTGGATTAGCCCCAGCTACAATAGCAGAAAGGATGGCCGAATGAATCTTATATTCGTGGTATCAGCTCCATCTGGAGCAGGAAAAAGCGCCCTCGTTCTGGAACTTGAGAAGAAACCATCCTTAAACATAAAAAGGGTTGTAACACACACAACGAGAGCAAAAAGACCCAACGAGGAAAACGGAAGAGACTACCACTTTATTGACACCAAATCCTTCAGGAAAATGATAGAACACGGGGAATTTGTGGAGTATGCAAGTGTACACGGGCATCTTTACGGCACAAGTAGAAAAGCCCTCCAAGATGTTATAGAATCAGGCCATGATGCCGTGCTAGTTATAGACGTACAGGGAGCACTCAGAATTATGAAAAATCTTGATGGCGTCGTTGGAATATTTATCCTGCCCCCTTCATATGAGGAATGGATAAACAGACTTACATCCGACGGTGTAAGAGAAGATTTGAACACAAGGCTCAAGACAGCAATATTTGAATTTGACAAAATAGAACATTTTGACTATTGCTTAGTAAACGATAGGTTTGAAGAAACATTAAACAAACTGGAGTGCATAATACATGCCTCTCACACTCTATTGAGATTCCGGGGAAATGAGGTAAAAAATCTTATTGAAAAACTTAGAAAAACATTGAAGGAAAAACTTCACGGAGGTTAAAATGGAAAGAAATCCATCAAGATTAATTAACGGTGCTCTCAAACACTTTACAAGCAGATACGAACTGGTGAGAGTAACAGCACTAAGGGCAAATTCAATACTTAGAACGGGGGAAACACTACTATCGGAGAGTGAGACACGAGGACACAAGTGCACCACCATAGCCCTCATGGAAATTGAGAAAGGACTATGGAGGAAAAAGCAGTAACAGCATATCAATCAAACATAGCAAACCTATATGCCCAGCTCAAGAGAGAGCTATGGGGAAGGCCAATCGATCTATCCTCGGTGGAAAAAGCATTCAACTTTGCATTTGAAAAGCACAAGAACCAAAAAAGGGCATCAGGGGAGCATTATATCGTGCACCCCCTGGAGGTAGCCAGAATAACCTCTAAACTCTACCTTGACGAAAAAAGCCTGATAGCTGCACTCCTCCACGATGTAGTCGAAGACACCCAGTGCAGCATAGAGGAAATCCACTCGGAGTTCGGCGAAGAGGTTGCATCACTCGTGAGCGGACTGACAAAGATATCACAAGTAGAGTACAAAAGCAGGGAGGAAAAACAGGCAGACAACTTCAGGAAAATGATTATAGCAATGGCCAAGGACATAAGGGTTATCCTCATAAAGCTCGCAGACAGGCTTCACAACATGAGGACAATAGACTACCTACCTGAAGAAAAAAGAAAAAGGATAGCTGGAGAAACGTTGGACATATACGCACCAATAGCACATAGACTTGGAATATACTGGCTAAAATCAGAACTTGAAGATTTGAGCTTCAAGGCTCTATATCCAGATGACTTCTTGGAGATTAGCCAAAGGGTCCAAAAATCCATAGAAAGAAAACAAGAAGTAATAAAGTTTTTGGAAAACACAATAAAAGAAGATATGGAAGAGAATGGCATAAAATGCGAAGTAAACGGAAGAGTAAAGCATATATATAGCATATATAAAAAGATGCAGGTAAAAGGGGTGGATTTCGATGGAATATACGACCTTGTAGCTCTAAGAATTATTACAAAAACGGTTAAGGACTGCTACGCAGCATTGGGAATACTGCACAGCAAGTACAAGCCAATCCCGGGAAGATTCAAGGACTACATAGCAATACCTAAACAAAACATGTATCAATCACTCCACACAACTGTGTTTGGGCCCAATAACTTCATAATTGAAATTCAAATAAGAACAAAGCGGATGCACGAAATAGCCGAAGAAGGTGTCGCTGCACACTACAAATACAAGGAAAACAAACCATTTGACAGTTCGGACAGACAATTCATATGGCTCAGGAGGTTACTTGAGTGGCATAATGAGCTCAAAAATCCAAGGGAATTTCTCAACACCATAAAAGTGGATCTCTTCAGTGGGGAAGTCTACGTATTCACACCAAGGGGGGACCTAAAAGTTCTTCCAAGAGGAGCTACACCCGTGGACTTTGCATACTCCATACACACTGAAATCGGCAACAGGTGTGTGGGAGCAAAGGTAAATGGAAAAATGGTACCATTGAAATATCAACTCTCTAGCGGAGACGTAGTAGAAATATTTACTCAAGCAAATCACATCCCTTCTAGGGACTGGTTAAACTTTGTCGTGAGCAGCAAAGCAAAAAGCAAAATAAGACAGCAGGTTAGAGAACGAGAGAAGCAGGAAGCTGTAGAAATAGGCAGAAATCTCCTCATAAAGGCTCTATCTAAGTCAAACAAAACACTTCAATCCTTCCTCAAGGAAGAAAAACTCCCAGAGGTCCTATCGTACTTTGGCCTATCAAAAACAGAAGATATGTTTGAAAAAATAGGATTCGGCAAAATAAATCCTTTATCCGTAATATCCAGAATATATCCATCAGAGAAGAAACAACTTAAGGTAACACCCAAGGAAAATATTTACAAGGTCAGTGTGGACGGAATAGACAACATTTCTATACGCATAGCCGGATGCTGCAAACCCGTGTTTGGAGACGAGATAGTTGGATATGTAACAAGAACCAGGGGGATAGTTATACACCGAAAAGATTGTGAAAACATAAAAAGACTGGGTGAGAACACAGAAAGACTTGTAGACGTGGAGTGGGAAGGCGAAAAATTCAACATACCCTGCGAACTAAAGGTATTAACCAACGACAAGATAGGAATGCTTGCCTACGTGACCAATGCCATATCCAAGTACAACATAAACACAAAAACATTCTCCATGGAACACGTCGGAGAAAATGGAGAACAGGTACTTTTAAGTTTCACACTTGAACTACCAGATAGAGGCTCCATAATGAGTTTGGTTGACAAACTCAAAAAAAACAGAGATATAATCAAGGTGGAGAAAATATTAATTGATGGAAGGTGACTTATGGTGTTCAAATCGTTTTTCAACTATTTTTCAAGCGATTTAGCCATAGATTTGGGTACTGCAAACACACTCGTGTACGTGAAAGGCAGGGGCATAGTTCTTAATGAACCAAGTGTAGTGGCCGTAAGAAAAGATGTAAAAGGGGGCAAGAAAGTACTCGCTGTGGGCAAAGAAGCAAAAGAAATGGTAGGCAGAACCCCCAGTAACATAGAAGCCATAAAACCGCTAAAAGATGGAGTAATAGCAGACTTCGAAGTAAACGAAAGAATGCTGAGATACTTCATAAGGAAATCCAAGGGTTCAAAAAGTTTTTTTAAACCCCGTATAGTCATAGCTGTACCACACGGCATAACCCAAGTAGAGAAAAAGGCTGTCAAGGATTCTGCGTTCGACGCGGGAGCAAGAGAAGTATATCTAATAGAGGAGCCCATGGCCGCAGCCATAGGCGCGGACCTACCCGTGCAGGAAGCAGTAGGAAGCATGATAGTAGACATAGGCGGAGGCACCACGGAAGTAGCTGTAATATCTCTAGGCGGAATAGTAAGAAGCGCCTCAGTAAGAGTCGGGGGCGGGAAAATGGACCTTGCTATATCTAACTATATAAAAAAGAAATACAGCGTACTTGTGGGTGAAGCCACAGCAGAAAAGATAAAAATGGAATACGGCAGCGTTTATCCTGTTGAGGAATTAGAAGGAGTAGTAATAGGCGTAAAGGGAATAGACCTCATATCAGGTGTACCCACAGCCATAGAGTTGAGTACGGATGAAATTAGGGAAGCATTAAAGGAACCTACTTCCGCCATCCTCGCTGCAGTCAAAGATACCCTTGAACAAACCCCGCCCGAACTGGCAAGCGATATAGTGGATAGGGGAATAATGCTCACAGGCGGTGGAGCCTTAACAAAGGGTATGGCTGATCTTATAAAAAGGGAAACAAGTTTAAACGTGGAGGTATTTGACGAAGCCTTGTTTGCCGTGGTAAAGGGAGTTGGAAAAGTGCTTGACAATATAGATCTACTGAGTGAAGTAATGATGGACTAAAAAGTAATGAAAATACTCGGAATAGCTATCTTCATCTCTTTGATACTAAGCCTTGTAAACTCGTTCTATCCTCAGTTTATAAACAAAGCAAGGAATACCACTAGGAACATTGTGTGGTCAATAGAAGGGCCCTCAGCGTCTGTAGTGAATAGCATTGAAAAAGCTATCAGTAGCTATGTCGCCCTCATAGACGTGGAAAAAGAGAACAAAGTACTCAGAACACAACTAGTGAAGCTAAAAACAGAAAATATGATCCTCAAGGAAAAAGTAATTCTCAAAGGACTCAATAACACTCCCCTCAAACTTCACCTTATAAGTGCAAGGTTCGGCGTTAAAAATTATATAAACCCAACTTACATCTACATCGTGCCACAAAAACCCATCCACCTGAAAAACAAAAGATGCATCGTACTGTCACCCGCAATGAAGCTAATCGGTGCTGTGGAAAGAAAAATGCACGGGGGGTATATTGTAAAAACAGTATTCAACAGACACTTTGTGGCTGATGTATACGTCAAACATGGAACCAAAATATTTAGAGCTCTCTTCGTCGGATCAAACAATGGTGGGGAAGCCCGATTTTTTGATTCTTCAGCTCCAATATCAACGGGCACCGCTGTATACACCTCTGGAGAATTCGGTAAATATCCCCCAGGAATAGAAATAGGAACTATCAAAAAAGTAAAAAGCGTAGACGGGTTGTACAAAATAGCTTATTT
>CAZERD010000017.1:0-26658 GCA_964515405.1 uncultured Desulfurellales bacterium | reverse complement strand
AGGTTGCTTTCCTCGAGGCTTCCTGAAAAGCAGCTTAGAAAAATAGGTGATAGGAAACTTATAGACTGGACGATAGGTAACCTTAGGAGGAGTGGCTATATTGATAAGATTGTGATAGCCACGACGAGTGAAGAGGGGAATGCTCCGCTGTCTAATGTAGCGGAAGAGCATGGAGTGGACGTGTTCTGGTATGATGGGGATCCGAACGATGTAGTGGGTAGGCTCACCCAAGCCTCCCGCGAATTTAGAGCTGAGATTCCTGTTTTAATAAGTGGGGATTGTCCCTTGATTTGGGCTCCTTCCTTGGATAGGTTGATTGAGTCTATCTTAGAATCAGACTTCGTTGATGGAGTTGGGTTCTGTGATATGGATGGAAGAGGAGTCATACATGAGGGTATGGGGGTTTATAGACAGAAATGCTGGGAAATTGCTGATAAGATCTCCTCTGATCCATCCCTAAGAGAGCATCATTTTCCTGTAGTTAAACGTAGAAAAGACATATTCAGGACGAAGTGTGTATATGATGATGAGCTGTTTTATAGGGTCAATCACAGGATTTCAGTTGATACCATGGCTGATCTTGATTTCATGAACCGGGTGTACAGGGAACTTCGTGGTTTAGGCAGAGAGTTTAATCTTCCAAATGTCGTGAAACTGCTTGTGGAAAAGCCGGATCTCATGAGAATTAATAGCGGGGTACATCAAATGGATGTTGGTGAGAAGCAGAGAAAGGCGCTGTTTGTGGTTAAGGGTGTGGAGAACCTGGATGTGCTATTGGGTATGGCTTACGATTTGACAAAGAGAGGGGTGGGAGTGAGGTTTTTCGCGAGCAGTGAGAATTTGAAGAGAGCCATTTCCGAAAAGGGATTTGGTGCATTCCTGGAATCTGACAGTCGTGCAGATTACGATATTACAGTTGAGGAAAAGGGCTGATGCTGAAGTAGCATTCTACTTTATATGGTTTGTTGTTTTCTTTAAACGTGTCATCTATCTCTTGAGCCGAGTATTGAATCCTTAAGAAAAACGAATCATCAACGGGCTTGTAGAAAACCGAAGGAATCAGGGTGCTCAAGTTTCTGTCGTGCTCTATCAACAGTTTTTTGTTTTCATCGCCCACGATTACTACACCTTCGGTAGCACCGAGACCGTGCTTGGCTGATACCAAGGCTGACAGGCTTTCAGCGTGGTTGATTTCAAGATCCCTCAGGTGGAACGTTTCAAGGTCCCCACCGTTATGTGTGGAGAAAAAAAGCGAATCCTTATTAAAGTACTCAGGGATGAATGTTATATTCATGGGGTGTACAATGGCGTATTCCCTTTCCGGTAGCACGATTTTCACATAAATCTCAATGTGGTTTTCAAAAACACTCAGCCTCTTAAAAAACTCAATCTCAGCATCTTTCTGCCTGTCGCTAACTATTATTCTATCAGCAGGAACCTCAGTTGTATAGCTTGCTTTTTTTAGATTCGTACATTTATGCCTTCCTGGCCTCTCAATAATCGAGTGAAACGAAAAGAAATCTGCTCCCAAGGATATATCATCGTAGTATCCATGAGGCAAGCTACCAAGTACAGGCTTATCTGAAAGATTCTTAAAGACAACCTCTTTTGCTGTTAAACCCTTGGTTTTGTTTAGCGTGCATATTACTCCATCGGTCCGAATGGTGAGATAGAATCTATCCTGCGATATCTCTCTCTTCTTTATCGGATTTACAGTCTTTCTTTTGTTTACATGATAGGTTTTTTTACTAAACGACTCAAGCTCGTCAATAAATCTGCTCCATCTATCCTGAGTTATATGGGTTCTGAAGTCGCTTGAAGCAAAGTAGAGCAGCCTCTTCCAATCCTCTCTGGATCTCTTTTCATCGAAGCTGCTGAGTATCCTGTTTATAGCCGTGTTTATGTACAGGTCGTCTCGCCCTGTTATAGCCCATCTTATTATGTTGTACTTTTCCTGTTTCTTCACGGGTATAGGCTGCTGCGGGGCTTGAAGTGATAAAACAACGTTATTCAAACCCTCAAGCGTTTTTGAGGGCAGAACAAAGTTAAATCCTTTCCTTTTTAGAACACAGAGAAGCTTTCTTATCCTTCTCCACTCGTTGTGCTCTATTAAACCTTCCGTTTTGTATCTACCTGGCCTGAAATTAAATATCTCTGCATCGTTTGCATACAAAGGAAAGTATCCATCACTCTTCTCGTTTTTTGCCATATTTAGGTAATCTACATACTCCTTAAGCGGCATTTCACCATGAGCATACCGTTGAAACTTCTGAAAGGCGATTGAATCTGCCCATATTACAGGCATTGTCTGGTTAACGCCCCTTGCAATACAGGGCGAAAACTTCCATTCTCTGCTCCACTCTTTGTGAAATCTGTACGGATTGTTCCACTCCATAATTATGGCTTCAAAGCCGGCTTCTTTGTAGATATCAACAAGACCGCAGGAGTATGCCATCTCATTTATTAGAGCAATTTTTGGTCTAACGTTCAGAATTTCATGGTAAACATCAAGACCTATCTCGAGGTTCTTTTCATTGAGTCTCTTAGGCATAAGAGGGCCTATAATCTGAGAGTATCCGCTGCCAATAAGCTCTATTTTTTTGCTTTTTATCAGTGATTTAAACTCTCTTACCCATTCCTTATCGAGTCTATTTATTATCTCAAGCGTTAAGCCCGTTAGTTCTATACCCAAGGGTATCCCTTCGTTTGCAATGCCAAGCAGCGGCCAGTAGCATCTCTGTATAACCTCGTTTCGCTGGTTTTCCTCTGTGGATGAGTACATAAGGTTCAAATGGAAAAGGAGATAGAGGTTCATCGTTCTATTTCTATGGCTCTTTCGATTTCTTCGATATAGGAGACGCATTTGTCTACAACTTCTTTCCGTGAGTCGCCTATGCAAAGCACCATCCCACAGCGCCTTGTGTGATCCGTGATTTCTTTAATCACATCGTTGTCTTTTACGTTTAATGTTAATTTTTCCACATTTTTATCTTTTTTTATCTTATCTATGATTTTGTAGTTTATTTTCTTAACTCTACCTTTTTCTAAAAAGAGAAATCGATTGGCTTGATATTTGTGAGCGATCAACGAAAAATCGTTTATAGCGGGTCTAAGACCTAAGGATATATCGACCGCGGCCTTTATTATGTCGTTTCCATAGACTTCAGGTATCGTAATAGTTGAAAAGTATCCGCCGCTTAACCTTACTGCAACTTCGACCACGTAAATTTTACCCTTACTAAATATGATGTCGCCCTTTAGAATGCCTTTTTCAAGCCCAATAGCTTTAGCTGCCTCCGTGAGAACCTCATTAAGCTTATACTGTAATTTCTCTGAAAAAATGCTAGGAGTTTCCCCGCCATCTTCTACAACGAACGGATATGTTTTGTTTAGCTTCGAATAGTTTCTATCTGAAACGCCACATAAACAATGAATTCCCTCCCATATTACTGACTCAGTGCTCAGTTGGTTTCCGTTAATCCATTCTTCGAGTATCAACTCCCTTTCTTTTGAGTATTGCATGGAGAATTCATAAGCCCACTGTAAATCGGAGTTGCTGTTTAATCTAACAATTCCTCTGGAGCCCCTTGAATCAGCGGGTTTAAGTACATACTCCTTATTAGCGTTGTCTTTTATTGTTTTTTCAAGTTCGTTTATGAACTTGATTTTTTTAAAATCTGGTACCAAAATACCATGGGAACGAAAAATACGCTTCATTTCGTATTTGTGTGTTGATAGATAAGCTGTGTCGTAGGAGTAGCAGTTTAAATGTAGTTTGTTAGCTATTTTTGCCACGGATCTAGAAGCATCTGTAGCTATTGTTAGAACTCCATCTACATACAGATGGTTTTTTAGGAGATAGTCGGGAACTATAGAAGTTATTTTCTCCTCATCGTATATGCTTGCCAGAATAAAATGATCGCTGTATTTTCTACCTACAGCATTGGGGTTTCCGTCACATAGAATAATTTTATGCCCCAACTCTTTTATGTGAATGAGTCCATCAACGGCCTCTAAGTTGCCGCCCAAAACCAGTATGTTAGCCATTATCTAACCCAGGCACCTCCATTTACGCTTATAGTTTGTGCTGTAATGTAGGAAGCTTCATCGCTGGCTAAAAAAACCGCAACGCCTACAATATCACCATAGCTGGCAAACCTTTTTAAGAGCAAAAGAGACATGGCCGTTTCTCTTACGCTTGGAGCCATGGTTTTTGCTGTAAACTCGTTCTCTATAACACCTGGTGAAAGAGTATTAACACAGATGTTTTTCTTGCCTAAAAATCTTGCTAAATTGTGAGTTAAAGCCATTAGACCAGCCTTTGCAACAGCATAAGACGGTGTCCTTGGGCCTCCATATTCACCTGACAGAGAACCTATGTTGATTATTTTTCCGCCCTCTGAAATGTAAGGGAGAATTTCCTGACAGCACCTAAAGACACCCGTTAGGTTTACATCTATTACCTCATTCCACTCTTCTTCAGTTTGTTTATCGAAATCAGCAGGCCTGTTTATTCCGGCGTTGTTCACCAAAATATCGATTTTACCGTATTTCTTGTAAACCTTTCTAAAGGCGTTTTTTATTGAGTTTCTGTCTCTTACATCCAATTTTAGCACTATTTCGGAGTTTGAATCCTGGGCTACTTTTAGTGCCTCTTCCTTGTTGCTGTTGTATGTAATAACTACCGTGGCACCTTCTTTGGCAAACCTAATAGCCATAGCTGCTCCCAAACCTCTACTTGAACCCGTAATTATTGCCACCTTATTTTTTAGTCTCATATACTCCCTCCAATTTTCTTAATCTTTAAAAAACCCTCTTTTCTCTTTTGGTAATTTTCTCCATTCGTTCAAAAAGCCTTCTAGTCCTAACTCTGTCAGTTCACTTCTCATCATTTGGTCTAAGACCTCGGGGGGTATTGTAGCGACATGAGCACCTGAGAGTGCAGCCATTTTAACATATATCTCATTTCTCATGCTTGCTGCTAGAATTTGCGTTTCGAAACCGTAATTGCCGTAGATGGTTGCTATCTCTCTGATGAGCTCTATTCCGCTTGTTGATGTAGTATCCAATCGCCCTATGAAAGGGCTTACGTAAGTTGCGCCAGCTTTAGCTGCTAAAAGTGCTTGATTGGCTTTATAAATAATGGTGACGTTTGTCTTTATATTTTCCCTACTTAAAATTTTTGTTGCTCTGATGCCTTCCCAGGTTGAGGGTATTTTTATAACGATATTTCTATGTATTTTAGATAGTTCTCGGGCTTCCCTGATCATGCCTTCGGATTCTTTACTTATAACCTCTACGCTTATTGGCCCATCAACTAAACTGCAAATTTCCTCGATAACGCCTTTGAAGCTCTCTCTTTCTCTGGCTATCAGCGCGGGATTGGTAGTTACACCATCAATGATTCCTATTTTCGCATATTTTTTAATTTCTTCTATATTTGCCGTATCCAAAAAGATTTTCATAATGTACCTCCTACTTCTAGATACAATAAAGTACTGAATCACCCCAACTTTCCGTGTGATGACCCAAATACATTTTATATTCCGGTACTAAACTTTTTATAAATAAAGGTATTTCCCAGGAATGCTCTGTATGGTGGTAGATACATATTTGAAGCTTAGGTTTGTATTTTTTTATTATTTCTTTGGCTCCTTTCAGAGCTTCAAGTTCTGCACCTTCAATATCTAGTTTTATCAAGGTTGGTTTTACTTTAGTGCTGTCAAAAAAAGAATCAAGAGATACTACCTTAATCTTAACGGTTTTGTCATCCGTTTCGTTATTGTCATCAACAATGTAGCTCCCCATATTACTTTTCATACTAAAAGGTACAACTGTATTCTTACTCCACAGACCATAGCAGTATATGTTAACATTGGAAAACCCTTGAAGGTTGCTTTTCAGTCCTTTATAGTTTTCTTTGTCAGGTTCAAAAGCAAATATTTCTACTTCATTGTTTGTGCTTTTGCAGAATTCGATAACTGTATCACCAGTATACGCACCGCCGTCAATTATTATGTCATTCTTTTCGGGTGTAACATGCGGATGAAAATACTGTGGATAGATGGACTTTTTAGTCTTTGTTATATCCCCATCCAAAGAGTAGACTATCATATCCACAAATATTTCTCTGCTCTCGGTATCTTCCAAAGAAGAATAAGCTTCAAATAGCATATCAATGTTTTTAAAAAAGAGCTTGCCGTCTATATTGAATGCTAAGAGTCCACCACAAGCGGGTATAAAACTTATTCCTTTGGTTTTTAAGATATTAACGATTTCTTTTTCAAATACACTTCCTACGATAACAATGTCATTAGGGCTTAAAGAGTCAGGGTTTTTAACTATCAATCCATCTATACTTTTTCCTTGTTTTTTAGGATCTATATCAACAAAGTATTTTACTTCTATCCCTCTTTCCTTAAGCTTAGAAAGAGTTTTTTTACCTCCGAGACTTGCTCCCCATATGACTACTGACATATTCCTCTTCATTAGATAGTTGAGGACATCGTTAATACTATTTCCGTATTTAAAATAAAAAGTTTCTTTATTTATCCTCCTAGCAATATGTTCCTTGAATTCCCTTAATGTTTTTACCATTTGTAATTTGCTATACAAAAATGAATCTTTTTATATTCATTTTAGTGAGTTGTCTCCCTATTTCAACGTACCAGGCGCTCTCGAGAAAAACTACATCTTGGCTAGTTATAAAAGAAGGAGGCCTTATTTTTATTCCTGCAAGGGAATTTCCCCATTTATTTTTATTATTGTCCACAAAAAACTTACAGCTAATCCTTTTCTTTATTAGCCAGTTGAGGGCCATTTTTCCTCTACCACCAGCACCAAATATGACAACGCTTACCTTGTTTTTGTTTAGGTAATCTAGAAAATGGTCCAGACTGCCATATTCATCTAAAACCCACTCATTAATCTTAAATCCAAACAACCTGTGATGTTTTCTGCTTAGGAGTAACATGTTTAAGAACGTTTTATATCCAAAATTTTTTTGAGTAGCGTTGTTAACTTCTCTTTTGATGACTAGTGCTTCTTTTAATACTTCAAAGTTAAGCTTCCATTCTATAAACATTCGTATCCACAGATCGTCATCTTCCCTGCCTGAAGTAAAGCTCTCATCAAACACACCTACCATATCAAACGTGCTCCTTTTTATCATGGCAACTGATGGTGCTTGTACTACACTAAAATCGAACTTTTTGTTGTAACTTATCAGTTTTTTGTTGTTTCCTCTCTCAATATAAAGATCGGTAAAAACTGCCCCCAACTCATTATTTTTTTGACTTTCAAAGACTGCTATTTGTTTTTCTATCTTTTCTGGCATCCAGATATCATCTTGATCTATGAAAGCTATATATTTGCCTTTTGAAGCTTTTATTCCTGTATTCCTTGCAGCAGAAACACCCCTGTTGATTTTGTGTTTTATGTAAATAATTCTGTTGTCAGTGAACTTGCGCATTACCCCTTCACTATTGTCTTTGGAGCCATCATCAACTACTATGAGTTCAAAACATTTAAATGTTTGGTTTAATACACTATCTATGGCTTCAGCTACAAAATCTGCCCCATTGAACACTGGCAATATTACACTTACCATAGGATTGCTACCACTCATAGTCCGTCTCATAACCCAATTTGATCAGCAATTCCCCAGCTATTTCTTTAAAAATGTCTTTATGTTTCCCTGTGAAGTGATTTTTCCAATCATCGTTTCTACCTTTTCTTAAATGAGTCCCACTATTCTTTTTCATGGAATTAAAAGAAAACTTCTCTGAAAACTCTTTCAATCTATTCTCAAGACCAAATAGCGATAAGATACTCTTTAAGTCCTGTTTGTTCTCGTCTGTCAAGCTTTCAAATCTTACCAACATGAATTTCTCTTTAGTATTTAAATAGGAATATACATGTTTTTTCCACTTTTCCACATATCGTCGGAAAAGCCACTCATCATTATAAATTTCGTCAACCCTTGTGTATTTATAAAAAGGCATAAACTTAAGAGTCTCCTGCCTTACATTGTGGTGAATCAAAGAGTTCACCACGGCTCTTCCGTCCCTGATGATGTAGATCCTTAAGCGGTCCTTTAAAAACCCATTACCAGCAACCTCTTCTGGGAGAGAGTGTGTCCAAAGCAGCGAAGAGACGCTCGTGAGCAACGCCGTGTCCGTATCAAGGTGACCACAGAAAAACGGGTTACCGGTTATCATAAGCTTAAAAAATTTGAGTTCCCCGTTCTCATTAGGCTCAATTTCATCTATCTCCAGAGCTTCTTTAAAATATTTACCCAAACCAAGGAGAGCATAAATTCCTTCGTACAACTTTGTAATCCCGCTTTTTTTGCTGAAACTTGTGTATATACCTTCTTCTGCCTGACACACCTGTAATATCTTCCACAGCAAATAGTTGCCCGATTTTGGAAAACCGCATTGAAGTATTCTACCAATCTGTTTTTTATTATGCCTCATTAATTTTCCTCTTCCTTCCTATCACAATAAGGTTTCTACCGAGACCCAATTCTGAGAGCTTGCTATATAATGAGTTGATCAGCTGTTTGTTGTTTCTGTAAAGCGTGATTTCAAATTCTTTTCTGAGATTATGACAAAAAGTTCCCAGTTTACTATCCTTTACGTAATTAAGGCCACTAACGAGAAAAAAATCCATTGGAAAATCACACGTTACATACACAATCTCAAAACCATTTCTGATAAGTAACCTTGAAGCAGAATCAAAATCAAAATAGTTTATATGATGCCGAGGAACAACCCACCAACGATCAAATCCCTTCTCATTTACAAGCATCTCTTGAAATTTATTAAAATCATTCGGCAAACGAATAAAAATAAGCCCCCTACTCTTCAAAATCTCATGGCTGGCTTTTATAAACTCAACAGGGTTAGCAATATGCTCTAATACGTTAAGCATACAAACCACATCGAATTCCCCGTATTTTCTTGCGTTTTTTGTGTCGAACATTTCATTTACTACATTCACCTGCATTTCACCTTTTGCGAACTCACAAGCCAATGGAGACGGTTCCACACCGGAAACATTCCACCCTTTTTCTTTTCCTATCTTTAAAAAGAATCCCGGTCCGCATCCTACATCCAGCAGACTTGGTTTATCGCTATTGCCTGGCAATAGTTCTTCCAAAAGGTCGTAATAATTATTATAAACCTCGCTCCACCATTCCTTATCTCTTTTGATGGCTGCAAAGTAATCTGGCTTTTCACTAGTATAGAATTCGTTTTTGTAGAAGCTTTGCAGTTCATCTTCTGAAGGTAATGGCATTATATGTTTAAAACCGCAATATTCGCACTCAATTACATCAAACCCGTCTACAGAACAGACAACTTTACCATAATGTTTCATTCAGCCTTACCTTCCTTCCAAACAGATCTTCTTCAAAATCCCCCAAATTCCTTACCAATTCACACCTCTTAGCCAGAGTATCACATCCTTCGGCGTTTTCTTTAGTGTGCCCAACACAAAAAACCGGCACATTGAGATAGATAAGCTCATAAACCGAAACACCTAAGGTAGAGATAGCAATATCACCCTTCAGTAAATAAGTCGGATCGTACTCCACTAATCTGAAGTTATCCTGCAGACCAATTGTTTTCAGTCTCTGTCTGTGTTTAAATGATTCCCCTACAAGCAGAATAACATCCTTTTTACACTCTTTTAGCCATTCAACGATATAAAACAAAACCCCTTTTGGGTCACTTCCACCTGTTGTTACAACTATCGTCTTAATCTCCTTTGGTAAGCTCTCTTTTGGTTTGAGTTTTAAAATTTCTTTGCTGATTAAAACCCAGTCCCAGCCCCAGAGGATATTCTCAAAGCCTCTATACTTTTCAGGATTAAAGTGTGCATTAGGCATTATTATCCAATCAAATACCTCATACCCTTCCGCTATCCTATCAATACAGATCAGCTTGCTTTGTTCTTTTAGCTTTTTTAGAAAATTCACACTGTAATTGCGCTTTTCGTCTATAGCAATTAGATCAGGTTTATAATCGTCGGCAACACCTTTCAAAAACTCCTCATCAGAAAGAGAGTCATTTACAATGACGTCCAAACCATCTTTTTTTAAGATTCTTTCCGCTTTTTCGAAGCTATTTATCGCACATAAAAGATTGCAACCCTTTTTTAGCAGATAGTCTGCTAAGGTGATCATTCTTGATAGATGGCCTAATCCCTCTGTTTCGGATGCCCTAAACTTCAATAGCACCCTTTTCCCATCAAAAATGGTCTGATAGTTTTTTCTTACCTTTTCAGGATCTATCCTCATGTTCCTTCAACCACTCTGCTCTTATTCTTTTTATAGGCCTTAAACCGTCCTCCGGGTCTGCGCGCCACAATCTTTCTTTTAACTCGTTCTCCCGCGGCTTCTTATCCCCGTCACCATCCGCCAGAAAACCGTCTCTTGTCATCCTTATCAGCCGCTTAACCCTATCTGGCAACCAGCAGTGGCCGTATTTGAACTCCTCTCCCTCTCCTTCAAGATCAAAGTGAAATTCAACCATCTCGGCATTCCATTTGTGTATCGCCCTCAAAACAACACCCTCATTCACCGAGTGATCCGACCAGCCAAATCTTAAGCGAACGCCCTCAGGAACGATTATATACCTTCTCATGGTTTCTATGGCTGATAGGTTACACTGCTTGGGTGGTGTTGGATAACTTGATATGCACTGCAGTACCGTTATATCTTTGCAGCTATTCTCCACCAAAACATCCACTGCTGTTTTGACTTCCTCAAGCGTCGCCATCCCGGTCGATACGATAACGGGTTTTCCCGTTTGTGCACACCTCTTAAATAGGTCAAGCCACAAAAGCTCGTATGAGGCAATCTTATAGGCATCGACGTATGCTTTTAGTTCATCCACCGCTTTTAGGTAAAACGGCGTGCATATAAATTTGAGCCCAACCTCTTTGCACTTCTTAGCTATTTGCGGCACGAACTCCAACGGTAATTCCCAGTTTTTTCTCTTTCTGTGCTCTTCGCTGTATTTCAGGATTTCAGATGCAAACAGCTCATCTATTTTGAACAGTTGAAACTTGACCCCGTCACAGCCGCATTGGTTGGCTTTCTCTATGAACTTAAAACACCTGTTCAGATCACCGTTGTGGTTACTTGAGACCTCAGCTATAAATTCCGTACCCATTTTAGGCCTTTCTAATGTTTTTCTTCTAATATGGTGTTAGCAAAAAGTAATCCGCAGGGACATGGTCCAGTGCTATTACCATATGTGTAATAGTAACTTTTTGTTGTTTTTTATAGGTGCCTATGTTACCCTTGGAGATAGGATAAGCATCTTTGATACTATACGGGGCTGTAGCCCGGAAAGAGGAGTAGATTATGGATGTTGAGAGGTCAAGGCAGATAGATAAGTTAAAAGAGGGGTATTTTGATGTTGTGGTAATCGGTGGTGGCGCTACAGGTGCAGGTATTGCTTTGGATGCTGTTACAAGGGGATTGAGGGTGGCACTTGTGGAGAAGGATGATTTTGCCAGTGAGACATCCTCTCGCTCAACGAAGCTCATCCATGGTGGCGTCAGGTATCTGGAAGCGGCGTTTAAACGTATGGATGGTTCTCAGTTTCGCCTTGTGTATGAAGCCCTCAGGGAGAGGAAGATACTGCTGAATCAGGCACCGTATCTTGCCCGATCCCTTGCGATAGTGCTCCCTTTTTACTCTGATGTGGAGAGACTATATTATTTGGCTGGATTAAAGGCATACGATGTGATGGCGGGTAGGTCACGTTTGAGCCCGACAAGACTCGTCAGTAGGAGGGATGTATTAAGTTTTTTCCCACTGTTGAGAAGGGAGATAAAAGGGGGGATACTTTATTATGATGGTTCTTTTGACGATGCCAGGATGAACATAGCTATTATTATGAGCGCAATCAAGCGGGGAGCTGTGTGTTGTAATTATACAGAGCTTGTGGAGCTCATTAAGAGCAGCGGTAGGGTAAAGGGGATTGTGGTGAGGGATAATATAACAAAGGAGCAGTTTGATGTTAGGGCATCTGTGGTTGTCAGTGCTACGGGTATATTTACTGACAGGATATTAAAGATGGATGATGCTTTCTCTGAGTCTATGATAAAACCTTCTCTGGGAACGCATGTGGTAATGGATCCTATATATACCCCACCGGGGATGGGTTTGCTCATACCTAAGACGAGTGATGGCAGGTTGTTGTTTATGTTACCCTGGCAGGATAGGGTGCTTTTGGGCACCACAGATGTTGAGGTGGAGGTTGAGGAACACCCCAGGGTTCCTGATGGAGATGTGGATTATCTACTTGAGCATATGGATAGGTATTATTTAAAAACCCCCTGTAAGGACGAGATAAGGTCAAAATGGGCTGGAATACGTCCTTTGGTCGTGGAAGAGAGGGCTACATCAACGGCTGGAATTTCCAGGGAGCACGTAATCAGAGTTACACCCTCAGGACTTGTTGTTATTGCTGGTGGTAAGTGGACCTCTTACAGGAAAATGGCTGAGGATGTTGTGGATAAAGTGGTGGAGGTGTTTCCAGTTGTTCCGGAGAGAGTGTGTGTCACTCCATCCATAAGGCTCCATGGAGCAGAGCATTATAGGGGTGGTCTCTATAGGGAGTTGCAGGATAGATACTCCATACCCTTGGATATAGCCAAGCATCTTTCAGTAGCCTACGGTGACAGAGCTGAGATTGTTGCGGGGCTTGTCGTTGATGGTTATGGAGAGAGGTTGCATCCAGATTTTCCGTATACTGAGGCCGATGTGATATACTCTGTGAGAAATGAGATGGCCCAAAAGCCTGTAGATTTTTTGCTGAGGAGAATAAGGTTGGGTTTCCTTGATACGGAGCGAGCCGTGGAGATTTCGGATAGGGTGTCTCATTTGTTTGCCAAAGAGATGGAATGGGGGGAAGAAGAGAGGAGGAAAGCCTACCAAGAGACTGTGAGTAGGCTTGAATGTTGTCCTTAGTTTCTTATAACAGTGTTGACTTAATAATAGTTGAAAGAAAAGCAATATTGTGTATGATAATCCTTGAGTATGGGGAGATATCTGATTATCCAGACGGCCTTTCTTGGCGATACGATACTGGTGGAACCGCTTGTTGAAACCTTGAAGGTCAATGATCCTTCCTCAGAGATAGGTGTTTTGATAACACCGGACAATGAGCCTGTATTTTCACAAAACAATCTTGTTGATTATATTATCACCTATGATAAGAGCAGGAGTGAAAATACGATATTTGACTTTTTTCGTAAGGTTAAAAGCCTGAGGGCGGTGAATTTTGATGTAATTATATCTCCTCATAGAAGTTTCAGGAGTGCTCTCCTTGCATATCTTAGCGGTTCTGAGAGAAGGATAGGCTTCAGGAATGCTGATCTGAGCGTATTGTACACTGATACTGTTAAGAGAAAGGATAGAGTGCATGAGGTGGATAGAAATCTCTCCCTTGTTGAACCCTTGGGTTTTGACAGAAAGGTGAGGAAGATAAAACTGTACTATTCCAGATCAGACGAGGGAGTGATTCATGGGTTGAAAGAAGCGTATGGTATAAGGAACTCGGATAAAATAGTGGTTGTTAACCCAACATCAACATGGCCTACAAAGAGATGGCCCAAGGAGAGGTTTAGGGAGCTTGCCAAGAGATTGGCGGGTGATGGATACTTTGTTGTGTTGATAGGCAAAGATAAGGATTCCGAGCTTATGGAATTTATTCGGGATGGGAAGAGGAATATTGTAAATGTAGGCGGTAATACAACCCTTAAAGAGTTGTTTGCGATAATTGATGCCGCTGACCTGCTTATCTCAAATGACTCTGCACCAATTCATATAGCCAGTGCTTTTAATACACCAACAGTGGAAATTTTTGGCCCTACGTTGCCTGAGTTCGGCTTTACACCTTTGAGTGATAGACATAGGATACTTGAAGTAAAGGGGCTCTCTTGTAGGCCCTGTGGGAAGCATGGAGGTATGTATTGTAGGAAAGGACACTTCAGGTGCATGATGGATATTGGTGTGGATGAGGTTTATAGGGCTTCCTTAGAGATGCTATCGTGATTGTTGTTGTTCGTTTTTCTTCTCTAGGAGATGTGCTACAGTGTACAGCTTTTCTCAACGAACTGAGGAAGGCGCTGCCGTCTGAAGAGATTGTATTTCTTACGAAAAAAGAGTTCTCTGATGTTGTTAATGGTCAGCCATATGTTGATAGGATTGTGACTATTGATGGGAGAGAGTCTCTGTTTGAGCTCAGGAAAAAACTCCCTCGGCATGTGGATATACTGTTTGACCTTCAGGTAAATCTAAGGAGTTATTTGGTTAGCTTTCTTATTTCACCTCGTATAGTGAAGAGGGTAAATAAGCACTCTTTATACAGAAGGAACTTGGTGTGGAGAGTTCCATTATTGAGCATTGTGACTGGAAGAAGAACCACGAGTGATAATATAGAGGATCAAATTTCCCTGCTTGATGGTGAGGTATCAGCCCGTGTTGTGCCCAAGCTGTACAATGCTAAACCTGCAGTGGGTTATAAGAAACCTGTTATTGGAATTGCTCCGTGCGCTAAGTGGAAGACCAAAGAATGGGGACTTGAAAGGTTTGCTCTATTGATAGATAAAGTTTTGTGGGGGAGTGTTTTTCTTTTTGGTTCGAGGGCAGAGTATCAGGTTGGCGAAGATCTTGCCAAGGGTCGTGGTAATGTGTTTAATTTCATGGGCTGTTCCCTGAGGGAAGCGTTTTCCATGGTGAAGACCTGTGATGTGGTTGTGTCGAACGATTCTGCAGCTATGCATATGGCCGTTGCACTGGGAGTTCCGGTGGTTGCTCTATTTGGTCCCACGGTGAGGGAGTTTGGTTTCTATCCGCGTGGTTTTTCCGTGGTGCTTGAGAGAGAAGTTTCCTGTAGGCCTTGTTCTCTACATGGTAGCAATATGTGTAAAATTGGTACGCATGAGTGTATGAACGGGATAGGAGTGGATGAAGTGGTGGCCTCTGTGAAAAAGGTTCTTGGAGGGACATATGATTAGTGTACCTGTGTTACTTTATCACCATATTAACCGTGATGACGATGTCCTTTCCATTCCACCTGAGCTGTTTGAAGAACACCTGAGGTTCCTCAAAGATGAGGGTTATGTTTCTATTTTGCCGGAGGAACTTTGCGAGTTCATGATAACTGGAAGACGTAACTTTAGGAAAGCTGTGGTGATAACGTTTGACGATGGGTATTTGGATACATGGGTATATGCTTACCCCCTCTTGAAGAGGTACGGATTCCGAGCCGTACTTTTTCTTGTGACATGGACGGTTGAGGAAGACGAATTTCTGGGTTTAAACCTTGAGGATTACTGGAAAGGCAGAATTACTGCTGATAGATTGCCTGTGTGCGAGTCTGTGTATGTAGATGTTGATGGTTATCCTGTTAAAACGGAAAGAAGATTGTGCTGGGCTGAAGTTAAGGAAATGGAAAGAAGTGGGGTGTTTGATGTTGAGCCTCATTCTAAGAGACATAGAAAAGTGTATTCCTCAAATAGGGTTGTAGGTTTTAACAGGCCCAAACGCCGCAACTCTGCCTGGTGTGAAGTAAGGGGTGACAGCAGGTATGGTACGCTTGATTTTGATAGGTCTCCGGAGCTTTCTTCCAAGGAGTTTATTCCGGACACTGAGCTGAATAATAAGCTTGCTGAGTTTGTGGTGGAGCATGGCTACCTCTCGTTCTTTGAGAGAAACGGGTGGGAGGCGGAGCTAAATCGTATACTTGAGAACTACATAGAAGAGCATGGTTCTATAGGTAGGTTTGAAAGTGATGAGGAAATGAAAGCAAGGATTCGGATGGAACTTGAGGTTGTGAAGGGTGAGGTCTCTCATGAACTGAGAAAACAGTGTGATAGCTTTGCTTGGCCGTGGGGTGCGTATTCGGATGTTTCTCTTTCGTTGGCACGGGAGGTGGGTTTTAGGTATATGTTTACTACAAAGGCGGGTTCGAATGCCCCTGGGGGGAGCTGTTTAGAGATAAGGAGATTCAAAGTGTGGAAAAAGGATTTGGGATGGTTTAGGAGAAGAATTAGGATTTATTCAAACAAACTTTTTGCAGACGCTTATTCAAAATTGCATGGCAAGATATAGAGTACTCCACATAGATACGGAGCGCAAACTGGGGGGAGGGGAAAGACAACTTCGTTATCTTGTTGATAATTTGGATCCTACTGAGTTTGAGTCGCTCGTTGTTGTTAGGGAATCGGAAGAACTGAGGCGCTTTTTCGGTAAGGGCGCAGTCTACTTGGATTTTGGACACTTTGATGAGTGCATTGACGTTTTAGTTAGGTTGGTGAAAAGGTTCAGCATAGATATAGTACATGCTCACACTGGGCTTGCAGCCAACTATGCTGTTCTCTTGAAGCCCTTTGTGCGGGGAGTAGTGGCTACGCGCAGGGTCTCTATTCCTGTGAGGAATCCTGTAAGCAGGGTCAAGTACTCCCTTATGGATAAAGTGGTTGTTGTCTCTCGTTCTATGATTGATGAGCTTTCCTTCCTGGGAAGGGATCGTCTGTGTTGGATAGAGAGCGCTCTGGATAGGAGATTTTGGAACTGTCCTGAAAGGGGTGATGCTATCAAATACCTTGGGTTAGATGAAGGGAAAAGATATATTTGCGGGGTGGGTAAGGTGGAGAAAATGAAAGGGTTTGGAATCCTTGTAAGGGCCATGAGTAGGATTAGGGGGGTTGAATTGTTGATTGCCGGTTCGGGAGATTTAAACCCTGTTAGGGAACTGTCCTACTCGCTTGGTGTGAGTAACAGAGTCCATTTCCTTGGTTTTGTTGAGGATCCAAGGTATGTGTATGTTGCTTCTGACGTGTGTGTGGTTTCTTCTATTTTTGGAGAGGGGTCGCCTGCTGTGATAAAGGAATCCCTCGCGTGTGGAGTGCCTGTCGTCGCTACGGATGTTGGGGGGGCCAGGGATATCATAGGTAAAAACGGTATTGTGGTACCTCCAGGAAACGTTGAGGCATTGAAAGATGCGATAGAAGTTCTCCTCTCTGAAGATAGGTCTGGAAAGAAGATATGTTTTGATAGGAGTAAATTTCTGCCGTCCAGGATGGGTGATAGGTATGCCTGGCTTTACAAGGAGATTATTATGGGAAAATCTTTTTCAGGAAAGACTCGTTGGCTGTTTTGAGCTCTTTTATTTTTATGGATAGGCCGTTTATGTTCAGACAATCGCCTCCTGTTAAACCTATTTCCGCTATTGGTATTCTGTGAGCGTGAGCGAGATTGTTAACTTCGGACAGTTTTTCAGTTTCAGCAATTATTACCCCTGAGGTTTCTGAAAACAGATAGAAATCATCTCTGCATTTGTAGTGGATGTGTACGTCAGCCCCTATCCCGGACCAGAGGCACATCTCTGCGAGACATAAGGCTATTCCTCCGTCTGAAACATCGTGAGAGGAGAGAATGAGTTCTCTTTCCCGCGCTTCAATCATGAAGTGTTTGAGTCTTTCATGTGTTTCAAAGTCTGGCTCTGGGGGTTTCCCCTTTGTAATGCTATGAATGACGTTCATATAGAGCCCTCCGCCTATCTCTCCGCATTTTATCTCTCCTAGCATGACTATCCGATGGTTATTTCCCTGGAACGATGATGGTATGCATTGCTGTGGGTTTTTTATTACACCTATCATGCCTATGGTTGGTGTTGGCATTATGTTTTTACCGTTATTTTCGTTGTAGAAGCTGACATTGCCGCTAACCACGGGTATATCCATTCTGAGGCATGCTTCTGCGAGTCCCATGGTGGATCTGTCGAATTGCCACATTACCTCGGGGTTTTTAGGGTTCCCGAAATTCAAGCAATCGGTTATGGCTATGGGTTCTGCCCCCACTGATATTATATTTCTGAAGCTTTCTAGGAATGCAAGCTGGGTGCCCTTATGGGGATCGAGGAATACAAAGCGTGGATTAACATCCGTGGTAATGGCTATACCCCATTCTGTCCCCTTTATTCTTATCACGGCAGAGTCATTTGGGGGCATGAGGAGCGTGTTTGTTTGCACAGTAGAATCGTACTGTTCATATATAAATCTCTTGTCAGATGAGAGAGGGGATTCTACTAGTTTAAGGATGGTTTCTTTTAGGTTTTTGGGTTGCGGTAATGTATCTATGTTGAATGTAAGATTCCTGTCTACGTAATCTGGTTTTCTTTTTTCCCTTTCGTACGCGGGGGCTGCTCTGACCATTATTGGGACGTTTATTTTCCCTATTGTTTCACCATGCCACAGTAGCTCTATGTACGGTGTTTCTGTAACTTCTCCTATATTTTCCACGTTTAGATTCCACTTTTTGAATATTCCTATCAGTTCATTTTCCTTCCCGGCTTTAGCTATTATAAGCATTCTTTCTTGGGATTCTGAGAGAAGTATCTCTGTGGGTGTTAATTGTTGTCTGGTTGGTATTTTGTCTAAGTATAGCTTCAATCCAGAATTACCCCTGTTTGCCATTTCAAAGGCTGATGATGTTAAACCTGCTGCACCCATGTCTTGGATTCCTTCAATGAGGCCCCTTTCCATGGCCTCGAGGCAGGCTTCCATGAGGAGTTTTTCCATGAATGGGTCTCCTACTTGTACGGCTGGTCTTTCTTCTTCGTAGTTTTTGCTCAGTGATGAAGAAGCCATGGTGGCCCCGTGTATACCGTCTGCTCCTGTTGTTGAGCCAACATAGAAGACAGGGTTACCAGGAGTTTTGGCAGACCCAGTGAATATTTTGTCTTTTCTTCCTATCCCGATACACATTGCATTTACTAAGATGTTAGAGTTGTACGACGTATCAAAGAAGGTCATACCACCTACCGTGGGGATTCCGACGCAGTTCCCGTAGTCTCCTATTCCTCTAACAACGCCATCGACGAGGAATTTTGTCCTGGAGTCCAGACCGAAGAACAGGGCATCAAGTATTGCTGATGGTCTTGCTCCCATGGTAAATACATCCCTCAAGATCCCGCCAACACCGGTGGCGGCACCCTGATATGGTTCTATGTAAGATGGATGGTTATGAGACTCCATCTTGAAAACTGCAACGTAATCATCGTGTATGTGGATAACACCGGCGTTCTCACCAGGGCCTATTATCACTCTCTTGCCTGAGGTGGGGAATCTTTTGAGGTAGAGTTTTGAGGACTTGTAGCTACAGTGTTCACTCCAGAGAGCTCCAGCTACTGTGAGTTCTATGTTCGATGGTTCTCTGCCTAGCCGCTCTTTAAGAAAAAAATATTCCTCCTCTTCAAGTCCGTAACGTTTTAATGTTTTTTTGTCCATATTCTGTTTTTTAGTCCTTTAAGCCCAAGACAGTATCTATTTTGTCTTTCAGAACGTCTGGAGTGAATGGCTTAACTATATAATTGTTAACTCCTGCTTTTAGTGCTGTTATGATGTCTTCCTTTGCTGCTTCTGTGGTAACCATGATTATGGGTACGTCATCAAACCTCTTGTCCGCTCTGACTTTTTTTACGAAGGTTAGACCATCCATCACGGGCATGTTCCAATCCGTTATTATAACGTCCACTGGTGTTGTGTTTAGTATTTCCAGTGCTTCTTTTCCGTTTTCTGCCTCAAGAACGTCATCTCCGTACCCTATTCTTTTTATAGTGTTCTTTATGATTCTTCTCATTGTGGACGAGTCGTCTACAGTGATAAACCTCATTTGCCCTCTCCTTTTTTCATTTCTTCAATGATTTTATCCACTTCTTCATCTATATCCCTTTTATTCTCTTCGTCAACTATTGTGTGAGCTACTCTGGCGCGTGGTCTGTCGACCGAGGGGGCGAATATAGCGTTTAGATACTCGTGGAGTGCCTTTATCACGCTTATGACCCTCTCTATTTTCTGGCGTGTTATGTCTTGGAACTGCATATTGTCCATGGCTGAGAATATGTTATCCCTCACGTCTTCTGTGAGCTCTCCGAGTTTTGTTATAGTATTTTCTATTTTTTTTGATAGTTCGTAGTTTTTCTTTATACTTGACCTGGGGAAGCTCTCTACAAAGAGCTCCATGAATTTTACGTGCTCCTTGAGTATAGGTTTTGCGGAGGAAATAAGTTTGTCCATTTCATCCAGTGCGTCCAGCGTATTCTCGAGTTTTTTGAAGATTACGTTTACCTTCTCCTCGCTTTCTTGGGTAATCTCATCGAGCTGGTCGACAACCTTCTTTTTTGAGGCTGGAAATAGTGCCTCAAGTAGTTTATCTTCTTTTTGATTTTCTGGTTTCTCGGTTGTTTCTGGTTCTTTTTTTTCTTTATCTTTTTCCTTTGCTTCTTCAGAGAGTGCGTTTTCTTCCAGTGAATCCATAAGTTTTTCTATTTCGCCCCCGTTTTTATCCATTTGGGCTATCAAGGCGTCAATGTCTTCCTGAGTTCCCATTTTTTCTCTCCTTAGCTTTTTTTCAAGGATACCTGTATGGCGAAGTCTCCTACTTCTGAGGAGAAGGGTATTTCTATGGTGGGAATACTTTTTTGTGGGTTTATGGTATGTTCTTTGCCTATGACGACATTGGGGATGGAGATTTTCATCTTGATCCCTTTCTCCGAGAATATCTTTTTGGCTTTTCCTGCTATCATGTTTGTTATTTCACCTATGGCGTCTGCTGTGTCTGCATCAAGACCAAGTACCTCCTGTCCCATGAAGTTGCTCACTATGCTGAGGGCTGTTTTTTTGGGCAATGATAAGGCTATAGAACCGGTTGCTTCCCCTGTTAAACCAATTATTCCGCTGATGTCGTACCCGGACTTTGCCTCTGATTTGACTCTCGGTTTCCCCATTTTGGGCTCTATCATAGCCACACTCTTCATTATTTCAATGGTGGCTTCAATAAATGGGTTTATCCACTCCACGCTTATAGAACTCATAACGCCGCTCCTGAGTTTTTAAATGAACAGTGATACAGCTTTTACAAACTCATCCGCCACAAACTTGGTGCAGAAAGCATCAACACCTACTTCTTTTGCCTTAGCTATGTTAGCTGTGCCTGATAGAGAGGTGTTCATGATTACCGGCATACTTTTGAAGCGTTCATCTGATTTTATGAGTTTTGTTAGCCTATAGCCATCCATTTCTGGCATTTCTACATCTGTTATTACTATGTCCACGTGGTCCTTTATGTTGTGAGTTTTTTCGTACAGCTCGTTCAGGGTGTCCCATGCCTCCTGTCCGTTTTTTGTTTCTATGATATTTTCTGCGAGTGGAGATATAGCTGTTTTTATTATCTTCCTTGCTGTGCCTGAATCATCGGCTATGAGTATTTTTGCCTTTTTCTCTTTTGCCACAGAGGTAGCTTCTTCTTCCATTCTTTTTATGGTTTCCTCAGAGAATATGCCTATTTCCTCGCATATACTCTCAAAGTCAAGGATCAGCATAACGTGTTCTTCGTCTAAGTTTATGGTACCTATTATTTTGTTTCCATACTGATGGACAAGCACATCATTTGGTGGTTTGACAAATCTCCAAGATATTCTTCTTATTCTTTTTGCATCGTGTACTATGAATCCAACTGTAATATTATTGAAAAGTGTTATTATCACCTTTTTCGTGGTTATGTTTGGTGGTTCCTTTATGTCTAGCCATCTTGCAAGGCTGACGATAGGGATTACTTCTCCTCTGAGGTTATATATACCTTCAAGGAGCTGATCTTTGGAGGGTACTTTAACTATTTTGGGGTATCGTATTATTTCTTTGACCTTTGCTATATTGATTCCGTAAATACCTTCGTATATTCCATCCTTTCTTTCTTCATACATTCTAAAATCAACAAGCTCAATCTGATTTGTTCCTGTTCTCATGACATCTATTCTGTCGGTGGCCATTATGTCCCCCCTTATGAGAGAATTTCATCAACGTCTAAGAGCGTTATTATCTTATCATTATCCAGCTTCCCAACACCTTTTACATACCTTTGGATATTGTCGGGTACATTTGGTGGCACCGGATCTATGTTATTTCTGTCAACATAGTACACCTTCTCTATACTGTCCACGAGGAATCCTACCACATAGTTCTTCTCAGATTTCACAACTATTACCCTACTACCGTAATCCACTCTCTTTGTGTCAAGCATGAATTTAAGTCTTAGGTCTATTATGGGCACTATCTTGCCCCTGAGGTTTACCACGCCCAGTACGAATTCTTCTGTGTTTGGGACGTGGGTAGTCTCTATTGGCTTAATGATTTCTTCTATGTTCAGTATATTGATGCCAAACAGCTCATCGTCTAGCCTAAATCCAACTACCTGTTCATGGTCACTACTTATAAGCATCCTTTTGGTTTGATCCTTCGTTGCAGGCGTAGGTGCTGTTCGATCCTCATCTATGCTCAGTCTTTTGTCAAATAAGCCCTCTTCAATAGATTTCATTTCCTTAAACATCAGGCCACCCTCTTTCTTCTCTTCTTTTTGGCTATTTCCAAGATTTCTTCTATCTTGTTGTCTTCCACTTCAGGAGAGATAACATCCAAGAATTTGGCCTCCGCAGCCTTGTCTTTGTCAAATAATCCCTCCGTTGAAATACCCACGAAGATAGCGTTCTTGTAGGCTGCGAACTCCCTCAGTCTCTTGGTGAAGTTATACCCATCACCTACTGGAAATTCAAGGTCTACGAATACTAATTTCGCGACATTCCTAGCAGCCATATCGAATGCTCTTTTCACGGAGCTTTCCGTCTTTACGTCGTAGCCTTTCTCAATCAGTTTTCGCTTGAGTCTCTCCGTGAATTTCTCATCTCTACTCACTATGAAAGAGACGGGTTTTTTATCCTTTAAAGCTTCAAAGTTTATGAAGTGATCCCTTATGCGGCTTTTGATATCTGATGCCTCCCTTATTACCGAGCTCACATCAAGTATGAGTGTTACGGAGCCATCCCCCATTATTGTTGCTCCGGATATTGACTTGATGTTTGTCAGATAATTGCCCAGTGATTTTATGACTATTTCTTCTCTGCCTATTAGTTTGTCTACCACTATACCTATTCTTTTTTCTGCTACAGCTATTATTACCACATATATGTCTTTTTCGTTGAGGGTTTTTGTGCCCTCTCCTATGCCAAGTACATCGCCAAGGTAGACAAGGGAAATTATGCTGTCTCTCAGTTTGAGCACATCCCTGTTTTCCACCTTTTTTATGTCATCCTGTGTTATTCTTACCGTTTCTATGACGCTGACCAGCGGTATAGCGAAGAATTCGTTGACCACCTTAACAAGAAGAGCCTGGATGATGGCAAGCGTTAGCGGTATTCTCAGTATAATACTTGTTCCCTCGTTTTCTCTCGTTTTTATTTCTATTATGCCGTTAAGTTTTTCTATGTTGGTTTTTACTACATCCATTCCCACACCGCGGCCTGAGATATCGCTTGCCCTGTCCGTTGTAGAAAACCCTGGTCTGAATATAAGAGCAAGAGCTTCGTCCCTTCCCATTTGCTCCGCTTCAGATGGTGTTACAATACCTTTTTCTATGGCTTTTTGTTTTATAAGCTCAGGATCCATTCCTCTTCCGTCGTCTTTCACTTCTATAACTATGTAGTTACCCTCATGGAAGGCAGAGAGGGTAACCTTTCCTTTTCTTGGTTTGCCTTTTTGCTCTCTTTCCTCTGGTGTTTCTATACCATGGTCTATAGCGTTTCTTATAAGGTGTACCAGTGGGTCATTTATTTCTTCCACTACATTTTTATCCAGCTCAGTGTCTGCCCCTTCTATTATCAGTTCAACCTCTTTATTGAGGTTTCTTGCTATATCCCTGACCACCCTTGGAAACTTGTTGAACACTTTTCCTATGGTTATCATTCTGGTTCTCATGACTCCCATTTGGAGGTCAGTGGTGACCAACGTTATTTGGGATGCAACGGAGGATATCTCTTCTGCCAGCTCACTTCCCTCAAACTTTTCTTCCATCTTCTGAGCAACGCTAACGAGCCTGTTTTTGCCCAGCACGAGTTCTCCAACCAAGTTCATCAGAGCGTCCAATCTGTCCACGTTTACCCTGATGGTTTGTTCCACCAAGGGTTTTGACTGGGAATCCTTTTTCTGCGTTTCGCTTGGTTTTTGTTGTGATTGTTGCTGGGCCTTTTTTCTGGCTTCTCTTCTCTTTCTGTCTTCCTCCATTCTCTGAGCTAACAATCTTTGAATCTCTGCTTCTATTTCTTCGTCGCTTTTTTTCTTTGGCTTGCTTTGTTCTTCTTCTTTTTTTATTTCCTCTTCCTGAAGTTTGATAAGTTCGTCGGTTTCATCCTCCTTTTTTCCCTCTGCGGTTTGCTCTTGTTTGGGTGAGAGTTCCTCTTGAGAGGGGGGTTCTTCTGTATTAGTAAGGAATTCCTCCAGAGCTTTTACGTTATCCTCTATGTTAAAGCTATCTATGTCCTCACCGTTTTTTATTGCCTCTATCATTTCCTTCATCTTGTCTACGCCCGATAGTATAGCGTCCATCATGCGGCTGTTGAGCTGAATCTCAAATTTACGGAGCCTGTTAAGTACGTCCTCAAGTTTGTGTGTAAGGTGGGTCAATTTGTCGAAACCCAAGAAGCTTGATGAGCCTTTTATGGTATGGAATGCACGGAATATCTTGTTGAGGAGCTCTGAGTCCTGAGGTGATGCCTCAAGTGCAACCAGATCCTCATCCAGCTCTTCAACGAGTTCTTCTGCCTCAACAAGGAAGTCTTGAATTATTTCCTGCATCTCATCAGACATGCGCTCACCCCCTTTTGTTTGGATCGTTTCCTCCCCAGTCAAGGATATCGTGCAGATGCCTAACCCTAATGGGATTTCTCCTTTCAACTGGTAGGATAATTTCTATCATTGTTCCCTCGCCCTCTGAAGATGTTATTTCTAACTTCCCATTATAATAGTCAACGAGCAATTTAACAAGGGATAGTCCTAATCCTATTCTGTCTGGTTTTGTGGAAAAGAACGGTACCAAGATCATTTGGAGGTCTTTTTCCTTGATTCCTCGTCCGTTATCAGAAATTCTGAGGCTTACGGAATCCCCGTATCTATCAAGCTCTATTTCTATTCTTCCACCGTCTTCTGTTGCCTCTATGGCATTTCTTACTAGTTCCTCTATGATGAACCTGAGGTGCTCTCTATTTGAAAATACAAGGGTTTCTCCCTTCGCATGAGATACGAATTCTATTACTCTGTTTGTGTTGCTGAGTTTTTCAATTGCTTCTGCTACGATGGATGCTATGTCAACGTGTTCCAGGGGTGAGTGGAATGATTCATTGATGGATTCTATGTTGAATATTAAGTTGAGCATTTTTTTGAGCGACAGGTCTATATAGTCAAGATAGTTACTCACTGCGTTAGCGCATTCTCTAGGCATCTTTGAGCGCATTCTGTTAATCATGCCGCCCATGCTCATGATGGGGTTTCTCATGGAGTGTGCGAGTCCTACTGTCATTGAATTGAAGAATTCACTTAGTTGTCTTCCTATGGCTGTCTTGCCGTCAAACAGCTCCAGATTCATCAACTCAAATATTATTTCCCCGTTGTATGTGAAGGCGTTTAAATAGCATAGTTTGGAGTGATTATTCCTTACGGTGTGTATAAAGTTTCTGTAACCCATTTTCTCTTTGATTATTCTCATCAAATTGTCAAAAAATACTCCTCTGTCGCTTTCTATGAGTATTTCCCTTATGTTACTTACCTCACCATACTCCTCTTTGAATACTTTGTTGCTTCTCACGAGATTTCCTTCCTCGTTTAGGAAGGCTACTGCACTTAGCATGTTGTCCAGTATACCATCATAGGGATTTGTTTTAACCAAATACCCTCTTGAAGATATCATCTATCCTCCTAACGTAATACGTTGGGTCGAAACAACCTTCTATATCTTCTTGGGTTGCAAAGTTCATTATTATTTCGTCCCCCAACAGTAGTGCTTTATATTCCCTTCCGGAATTTAAGGAATTCATCGCATGTTTTTGAGTGATTTCGTAGGCTTTTAGTTTGTCCATACCCTTTTCTATCAGCGTTAACATCACTCTCTGGGAGTATATAATACCGTTCAGCAGATTCAAGTTTTTAAGCATGTTATCCCTGTACACAATGAGGTTGGATATAATCTCGTTTAGTCTATTCAGCATGAAGTCAACCAGTATGTTTGAGTCAGGCAGGGTTACCCTCTCGTTTGAAGAATGGGATATGTCTCTCTCGTGCCATAGTGCTATATTTTCAAGTGAGGCGGCTGCGTAGGATCTGACCAGTCGTGCCAGACCGCATAGATTTTCACTGAGCACAGGATTTCTCTTATGTGGCATGCTAGATGAACCCTTTTGACCAGGGTGGAAGTATTCTTCTGCTTCTCTAACCTCTGTTCTCTGATAGTGTCTTATTTGGGTAGCTATCTTTTCAATGGAAGATGCTGTAATGGCGAGTGTAGCTAGGTACTGAGCGTATATGTCTCTTTGTATTACCTGATTGGAAATACTGACAGGTTTAAGTGAAAGGAGTCTGCATGCTATTTCCTCCACCTCTGGGGGAACGTTTGCGAATGTGCCCATGGATCCAGATATCTTTCCGCATGATACTTCTCTCTGGGCGTTTTTTATCCTTTCCAGGTTTCTTCTCATTTCGTCGTACCATAGTGCCAATACAAACCCGAACGTTATCGGTTCTCCATGTACCCCG
>CAZERD010000016.1:0-29127 GCA_964515405.1 uncultured Desulfurellales bacterium | reverse complement strand
GCAGGATTCGAACCTGCGGCACCAGGATTAGGAATCCTGTGCTCTATCCTACTGAGCTATCGGGGCATCTCATCCTGTTGCTTCGAAAGCACAGAGCTTCTTTTACCAAAAAAGCCCGTGAATATCAAGTGTAAAATAGAAGTGGTCTATGTGATTTTAAGTGTACTTTTTAGTACAATATTTGACTATTACGGAGCAGGAGGTTTTATATACATATTAAGTTTATATTTTAAGTTTTTAAATGCAAACTTTATTCTTGACATAGAATGGATTTTCCTCTATTTTTTCAAAGGAGGAGTTTATGAAAAATAAACGCAGCTTAGAAGAATATTTTATCGGTAGTAAATTGCTGGCTATAAAGCTGATAGATTATGCTGTGACTCATGTGGGGGAGAAGTTACCCACGTCTTATGAGCTTTCTGAATCTTTTGGAGTGGGTGTCAATACCGTTAAGAAGGTATGTTCTGAGCTTTCCCGCAAAGGTTATTTAAACGCTAATAAGAAAAGAGGTACTGAGGTAATTAGGAAGTTTTCCAGTGAACAGGTGGCTATGTACCTTTCTTTCAGAGAGCGTTTCAGAGAGATTTTCTCAGAGATGGAGCGATCGGGGTTTAATTTTGAAGAATTGATAGCTTGCCTTTTCAGCTCGCTTGAAGGGTATGAGTTTAGTGCCAATGGTGTGATTTATACGGAAAAGGATACGGACAGCCTGTTTGTAAGTAGGGAAGAACTTGAGGATAAGATAGGCGTTCCTGTGACGCCTCTTTACTTTAACGATGTTGTGAACAGGTTGAAAGATGGTACTTTGAAGGCAATGATTGTTATTGTACCATTTTACTGTAGTTTTGCATTGCAGGATGCATGTTCGTATCCGGGTATAAAGATATTTCCTATTAAGACAACTCATCCGTTGGATATACTTTCGGAGTTGAAGTCTATTCCAGCTAATGTTAGCAGGGCGTTTATTTCTGTTTCGCCTTCTGAGAAGGATTCTATTATTGATCTTTATCCCGGTAATGTTCAACCGCTGAGGGTTTATACCATTGAAGAGGTGAGGGAATCACCGGAGTTGCTCAGCGGAGTTGAAATGGTTGTAGCTCTGAAGTGGGTTGTATCTAACAATGAGTGGCTTTTCAGGAGTGTTCCGAGGATCGTAACCTATAGTAGGTTTAATGACGATGAAGGTTTCAGGATGATAAAGCTTTACATGGAGAATAACAAGGGTTGGAGGTCAGATGGATATAATAGGAGTTGATACTGGTGGGACGTTTACCGATTTTGTGTTTAAATCAGATGGTAAGTGGGGAGTCTTTAAGATTCTCTCCTCTCCGTCAAATCCTGCTGAGTCAGTGCTTAAGGGTCTTGAGCATGTTGTAAAGTCCAGAGAATTTAAAGTTATACATGGTTCCACTGTCGCGACCAATGCTATACTTGAAAGGAAAGGAGCCCATACAGCTCTTATAACGAATAGTGGATTTGAAGATGTTATAGAGATAGCGAGACAGAATAGGAGTGAACTGTATAATTTGTTTTACAGAAAAGAGCCTCCGCTTGTCCCCGAGTCATTGAGATTTGGTGTTAAATGTAGGGTGAATTACAGAGGTGAGGTGATTGATGATATCAAAGAGGATGAACTCGAGTCCATAGCCAGGAAGATTGAGAAGGCTCAGGTTGAGTCTATAGCTGTATGTTTCCTTTTTTCCTATATAAATCCTGAACATGAGTTGGCCGTTGAAAGAGTGCTGGAGAGACTTCATTTGCCTGTTTCTCTTTCCCACAGGATATTAGCGGAGTTTAGGGAGTATGAGAGGACGTCTACAACGGTAATTAATGCCTATGTATCGCCCAAAATGAAGAGGTATATAGGTAACATTATTGAGAACATGGATGGAAATGAGCTCAGAATAATGCAGTCCAATGGTGGGAGTATTTCGGCTGAGGTAGCGATGAATGAATCTGTGAGAACTATATTGTCTGGACCCGCGGGTGGTGCTGTTGGTGCATTTGAGATAGGTAAAATGGCTGGTTATGAAAAATTGATAACGTTCGACATGGGAGGGACATCAACGGATGTATGCCTTATAGATGGGAAACTTCCTTTAACGTTTGAGTCGAGAATCTCTAATCTGCCTGTCAAGGTGCCTATGATAGATATACATACGGTCGGTGCAGGTGGTGGTTCTATTGCTTATCTGGATATGGGGGGTTCACTGAAGGTCGGTCCAGAAAGTGCTGGTGCAGATCCTGGTCCTATATGTTATGGGAAAGGCAAGAGGATAACGGTCACGGATGCTAATTTGTATCTTGGAAGATTAGTTCCGGAGTATTTCCTTGGTGGTAACATGAAACTGGATGTGGAAAGACTGGATGGCTTTTTTGAAATTATGGCCAAAGAGGTGGGGCTATCCACGATGGAGCTTGCTGAGGGTATACTTTCTGTTGCTAATGCTTCTATGGAGAAGGCTATTAGGGTTATATCGGTGGAAAGAGGTTTTGATCCTCGTGAATTTGCACTGTTCTCTTTTGGTGGTGCTGGTGGCATGCATGCTGTATTTTTGGCAAGGTTGCTGCATATACCGAAGGTGTTTGTGCCGCAGAATCCAGGAATTCTTTCTGCTATAGGTATGCTTATGGCTGATATAATAAAGGACTATTCCCTTACGGTCATGGTAAATCAGGAGGACGTTTCTCTGGCAGATATTGAAAAGGCTTTCAGGCCACTTGAAGAGAGGGCTGTAAATGATTTACTGGATGAAGGGATAAGCGAGGAACGTATAGTGCTCGAGAAGTATCTTGACATGAGATACGTTGGCCAATCCTATGAGATAGTTGTACCGTTTGATAGGGATTATGTTGAGGCGTTCCATAGACTGCACGAGAGAAACTACGGATATGCCAACAGAAATAAAGAGATTGAGATAGTTAACATAAGACTAAGAGGCAGAGGGGTGCCGGAGAAACCTAGTTTTGAGAAAAGGGAACTTTCTTCTCCTGAGGTTCCCTATGAAGCTGTGATAGGTGAAAAAAAGGTAATTTTTGATTTGAAGGAGGTTAAAAGCAGATTGATCATGAGAGATAAACTTCTCAGCGGCAACGTTGTTAAAGGGCCTGCCATAGTTGTGGAGTACTCTTCTACAATAGTTTTACCTCCCAGGTCTGAGGCATTTGTTGATGAGTTTGGTAACCTGCTTATAGATACTGGTTCGGAGGGTTGATATGGAGGTTAATCCTATACTGCTTGAGGTGTTCAAGAATAAACTGTCATCTGTAGCAGAAGAGATGGGAGTTTCGCTGAATAGAACTGGTTTTTCTCCAAACATAAAAGAGAGGAGAGATTTCTCTTGTGCTATTTTTGATGCTTCAGGTGACATGATATCACAGGCTGCTCATATACCTGTTCATCTGGGTTCAATGCCATTGTCTGTGAAGGAAGCTATCAGGGATTTTGAGTTTGGGGACGGAGATATGGTGATCCTGAACGATCCGTTTAAAGGGGGCACCCATCTCCCTGATATCACTCTTGTTGCTCCTATATTTGCCGAAGGTCATAAAAAGCCGGTTTTCTTTGTGGGTAACAGGGCTCACCACTCTGATGTAGGTGGGATGGCTTCTGGTTCAATGCCGCTTTCCACGAGTTTATTTCAGGAAGGTATTATAATACCCCCTTTAAAGATAATGGAGAAGGGGAAGATAGATGAGAAGCTGATGGGTTTTCTTCTTAACAATGTAAGAACTCCCTATGAGAGGGAAGGGGATTTTTCAGCTCAGATAATGGCGAATATAACCGGTATAAAGAGAATGAAAGAGTTGATGGGTAAATATGGTTTTGAAATGGTTGAGTTTTACTCTCGCAGTCTGATGGATTACTCTGAAAGGATAATGAGGGAGACTATAAGGGGAATTCCTGATGGTGAGTATGAGTTTGAAGATTTTATGGATGATGATGGTATAGACAGGAAGGATATAAGAATAAAAGTCAGACTTGAGATAAGAGATGATGAAGCTACATTGAACTTTTCTGAGTCCGATGACCAGGTTCAGGGCAGTGTTAATGCTGTATATGCGATAACCCTCTCGGATGTTCTGTATGTGTTTAGGTCCCTTGTAAAGCAGGATATACCCACGAATGCAGGGTGTTTGAGGCCCATCAGGGTGCTGACAAGAAAAGGGAGCATAGTTGATGCTGTGTTTCCAGCCGCTGTGGCTGGTGGTAATGTTGAGACCTCTCAGCGTATAGTAGATGTTATACTTGGCGCTCTTTCAAAAGTGGTGCCTAATAGGATACCTGCAGCTTCTCAGGGCACTATGAATAATGTCGCCATAGGTGGCATGGATGAAAGGCGTTCTACTCCGTTTGCGTATTATGAGACTTTGGGTGGAGGGATGGGAGCTTCTCCTGAGAACCATGGTGAAAGCGCTGTTCATTCCCATATGACCAACACCCTCAACACCCCGATAGAGGCTCTGGAATATAGTTATCCATTTATGGTCAAAGAGTATTCAATTAGAAGGGGGTCAGGTGGCGAAGGGAAGTTTTACGGTGGGAACGGGCTTGTCAGGGAGATAGAGCTTCTGTCTGATGCAGAGGTTACTGTGCTTTCCGAGAGGAGGAGACGTGCGCCCTATGGTCTTAATGGTGGAGGTGATGGTGCTCCTGGAAAGAATATTGTGGTAAAGGGGGACAAGCGAGTGGAGATGCCTTCTAAGTTCAACGTAAAGCTAAAGAAAGGCGATGCAATAAGGGTTGAGACCCCGGGTGGTGGTGGTTTTGGTGCTTTAAACACTTGAATGAAGGGAGGTGAACATGTTTAGGAGGATTGCGTGGATTGCGGTGTTGGTTTCGTGTATTGTGTTCATTAGCTCCTCGGTGTTTGCTTTTAAATCTAGTCTCACTGTTGTTGGGAGCTGGAGTAGTTTGGCTCTTTACAAGAAGTTTGAGAGACCATTCTGGACTAAGGAGTTGCCCAAGGCCCTTGGTGGAAAAATCCATGTAACAATGACATCTCTGGGTCAGGTGAAACTTAAGGGGGCTGCTGTTCTCAGGGCTATGGAGAGTGGTGTGTTTGATGTAGTATCAACGGTTGCGGACTATGTTGTTTCAGACGCTCCTGGTCTTGCTGGTTTGGATTTGCCTGCTATGGCTCCGAATATTAAAACGGCGCGTAGGATTGTTAGAGCTTACAGGCCTATTGTTGCTCAAATAGTTAAAAAGAGGTTCAACGCTAAACTCCTTGCTATTGTGCCCTATCCGGCTCAAGATCTATTTTGTAAAGTAAAGATAGCGTCCCTTAAGGATTTGAAGGGTAAAAAGGTAAGAGCGAGTGGATGGACGACATCTAAATTTATAGATTCTTTGGGGGCTACGGGTGTGAATATAACCTTTAGCGAGGTTGCTACTGCTCTTGAGAGAGGGGTGGTTGACTGTGCTGTTACCGGTACACTTTCTGGATATTCAGAAGGATGGGGTGAGGTTACACATTATCTGTATCCTCTGCCCATTGGGGGTTGGGATTACGTTATTACAGTGATGAACATGAATACTTGGAACACTTTTACACCAGCTCAGAAAAAACTCATTGAAGGGTTAATCAAGTTAAGGGTTGAAGAACCCGCATGGGCAGATGCGAATGAGGAAACCGTCCAAGGTATATATTGTCTTACTGGAACGGGTCCTTGTCATTATGGTAAACCAAACCATATGAAGCTTGTGAAAGTTAAACCTGCTGATGTTAAGCTTTCCAGAGAAATTCTTGTTAAATATGTTCTGCCTGATTGGGCTTCAAAAGTAAGCAAAAAAGTAGTTGAGGAGTGGAATAATACCATTGGTAAGGTTGTAGGGCTTAAGGCCAAGGAATAAACCTTTGGGTGCAGGTTTGGCCTGCGCCCTTTGGTTTGTTTTGATGGGGGATGCGTTTTCATGGAGGGGGGAGTATTGGATAGCATTATTGGTGTTTTGAGAAGAGTGAGTCGTTTTGGTTCTTGGGTAGGTGGAGTGCTTTTGTTTATTATGGCGACGTATATTTGTGTGGATGTTTTGCTGAGGAAGTTTTTTTCTGTTTCTATAGGTGGCACAGAGGAATTTTCGGGATATACATGGGCTGTTATAAGTGGATGGGCTTTTGCATATGCGCTCTTTGAGAAGGCTCATGTGAGGATTGATATATTCTACTTGAAATTGCCGATAAAATGGCGTTGCATTCTTGATTTACTTTCTTTAATTGTGTTGCTTGTGTTTATGGTACCGATGGTTTATTATGCATTTGGGGTTTTTTCCCGCTCCGTATCTTTGCATTCTGTTTCTAATACGCCTACTCAAACTCCACTCTGGATCCCTCAATCGTTATGGTTTATTGGACTTGCCTTTTTTCTGCTGGTTATCTTTATAGTGTTTGTTATTACATTTTTCTATGTGGTTAGAGGGGATTTTACGTCTGCTTATAGAATCTCCGGTTCTACTTCTGTTGAAGAGGAAATAGAAATGGAGATTGAGCCAGAACTATTAAGCGGTGAGGAGAGATAGCCGTGGTTATAGCTATAGTGGCTTTTGTTTTGCTTTTGGTGCTTTTGCTGCTGAGCATTCCTGTGGCTGGAACCATGGGTATTTTGGGATTGATATTGGGCAAGTTATTCTCCCCTTTTCCCATATATAAAGCCATGGGGGATACGGCGTGGAGCGAGAGTACAGGTTTTGTATTATTTGCTATCCCGCTTTACATATTACTTGGTCAGATACTGTTGAGGTCGGGTATAGCAGAAAAAACTTACAGAGCTGTTGACAAGTGGTTGTCCTGGTTGCCTGGTGGGTTGATGCATGCCAATATAATGACGTCGGCTCTGTTTGCTGCTACTTCGGGTTCAAGTGTGGCCACAGCTGCAACCATAGGTACGCTTGCGCTTCCACAGGCTCAAAAGTATGGGTACAATGAGTCTATCTTCGCGGGTTCTATAGCAGCGGGTGGTACCTTGGGTATTCTTATTCCTCCTTCCATAAACCTGATAGTGTATGGTTTTCTGACCAACACTTCCATCCCCAAGCTCTTTGTTGCCGGTATCCTGCCCGGGGTTATACTCGCCTCCCTGTTTATGTTGTTTATACTTATTACGTGTATTATCAAACCTGAACTGAGTAGAAGGAAGGGTGAAAGGATTGGATGGGGAGATAGAATAAAGAGTTTAAAGGATCTTTTACCCATAGTTGTAATATTTCTCGTTGTTGTTGGATCTATATACGCAGGTTTCGCAACCCCTACAGAATCTGCAGCCATGGGAGTGCTTGCTTCTGTTTGTTTCGCGGCGTTGAATAGGAGATTAACGCTGAGAGTGCTTAAGGAATCCATTGAGGGGACAATGAGAGCGACAGGTATGATAATGTTTATATTGTTGGCTGCCACCTTTCTAAACCTGATATTTGTTTCTTTGGGGCTTACGGACATGCTTAGAGAGTTTATATCTCAGCTTGGACTTTCTTCGTTTCAAACGCTTTTACTTATCATACTTATATACATTATTCTGGGATTCTTTATAGAGACCCTATCCATGATGGTTTTGACTATACCCATAATATTTCCCATAATCGTGAGTATAGGATATGACCCCATATGGTTTGGAATAATATTAATCCTGCTTGTTGAAATGGCATTGATTACTCCTCCTGTTGGATTAAATCTCTATGTGGTTCAGGGTGTTAGGGAGCATGGTTCAATAAGGGATATTATTACTGGGAGTGTACCGTTTGCCTTTATAATGCTTTTGATGATAGGCCTTTTGATAAAATTCCCGGGTATAGTACTGTACTTACCTGGTAAGTTCAGTGGGTAGTTATTTTTTATCTGGGAGCATTCTTACTCTGTAAGTGTGCGTAAGTGTTCTTCTAAATACAGGATCGTACAAAGATATGAGGTATGATCCGGCGAATACGGTTTTTCCAGAAAGAAGGGGGACTGTACCGCACAGCATAGCGTATGTAGAATTGGGTAGTGGGTTTTGCTTGGAAGCAATTGATTCCAATTCCTCAGGAGGCAAAATTTCGGAGAGCTTGCCTTTCTGGTAGAGAGAATAGGAGGAACTCTCGCCTGTTTTAACAAACGATTCGAGTATTAATTCGTCCCAATGTTCCCTGATTTCGTTCATTTTCCAGCACTGGTTCCCTATAATTTTACTGCATATTTGTTTCGCCTTTGACGTAGAAATTTTTTCGAGCTCTCTGTCGGTGTGGTCGCTGGCCACAGTTACATAGGCCTCTCTGTTTTTGGAACGCCCGATGAACACCTCAACTTCTCCAGAGGTGAATTTACCTATTGAGTACACGGTGTCTGATAACGTTATCCTTGATGGTTCTATCCAGTAGATCTCTGGTACGGTGGATGGTGTAGAGATTCCCATGGCTTTCATTTCCTCTATGTGTCTCATTACGTGTTCCTTGTCTCTGCCTGTGTATCCAGCAACGGCACATAGTTCCCACTGGAGCTCTACGGGCTTTGGGATGCCTTTGATTGGGTAGTAAATAAGTGTGGCCTTCATTAAAACACCGCCAGTTCTGAGTTCTTTACGTCCGTTATGAACATGTACCCAGGAGAATGTGTTATCATAAATTCTACCCCTGAAGTTATGGCTACAGCCTGAGGTGTTACGCCACATGCCCAGAAAACAGGGATATCTCCTTCTTTAATGACTGGTGGGTCTCCGTACTCTGGATGCATCAGATCCTTTATGCCTATGAGTTCGGGGTATCCTATATGTACAGGTGTACCATGAACCTTGGGGAACCTTGCTGTTATATTTGTTGCCGTTGGCACGAGCTGGTATGGGATTGGTCTCATGCTAACAACCAGTGGTCCGTGAAATATGCCTGCTTCCTTTGTTTGTATGTTGGTTATGTACATGGGTACGTTTCTGCTGGCTTCAATGTGTCTGAGGGGTACTCCTCCTTCTGTTAGTGCGTATTCGAAGCTGAAACTACATCCCAGTAAAAATGCTACTAGGTCATCTCTCCAGTGGTTTACCACGTTGTCCACTTCATCAACGAATTTTCCATGCTCATATATTCTGTACAGGGGAATATCGGTTCTCAGGTCAGCTCTATCTGCGATTATGTTTGTGTATGGGCTGCCTCTATCTGTGACTTCCAGTAGTGGGCATGGTTTTGGATTTCTCTGGGTGAACAGTAAGAAGTCGTAAGCGTGCTTTTCTGGGAGTGCTACGAGATTTGCTTGCGCGTATCCCATGGCGAGATCGGGAGTGGGTTTTTTTAGTTCTCCTTTTCTTATTTTTGTCCTTATTTCACTTGGTTTTTCCATGATTCACCTCCTTTTAGTGTAATGTTTTTTACAGGATACCTGTAGTTATGTCAAGTATAGGAGTTAACATTTTGCTTTTAAAATATGAACTATTACTTGACTGATGTGGACAAAGTATATAAAAAATGTTTAGATTGTAAGGAATGGTAAAGTGGTATTGTTGCTAACCAAAAAACTCTGTAAGGAGGTCTCTATGAGAAGGTTTGTTGGTTTTGCTGTATCCTTACTTTTAGTGTTTGCTCTGGTTTTACCGTCTCGGGCGGCCAAGGTGATCAAGATGAACCTCAACGAGATTTATGGTCCGAGGAGTTTCCAAACACTGGGTGTGGAACATTTTGCCAAGCTTGTTAAGAAGTATTCTCATGGTACGGTAGTTATAGCTGTACACCCGGGTGGTAGTTTGGGTTTCAAGGGAACCATGCTTCTGCAAGCGGTGAGGGAAGCCCAGGTTCCAATGAGCGACATACTGATGGGTGTTGTAGCTGGTAGCGAACATGTTTTTGGCATAAGCTCCCTCCCAATGCTGGTTAGTTCTTTCAAAGAGGCAAGGGGACTGTATGAACAGTGCAAGCCATTCTATGAAAAGGCTGCTTTGAAGTGGAATCAGAAATTTTTGTATGCTTCTCCTTGGCCCCCAAGCGGACTTGTGACCAAGGTTCCAGTGAGGGATGTTAAGGATTTGAAAGGGCTGAAAATAAGGACATATGATAAGAATGGTGCCAAATTCTTAAGACTGCTTGGCGCTAATGCTATTTCAATGCCATGGGGTTCGGTTTATTCAGCCCTTAGAACGGGTTTGATTAATGGTGTGCTTACCTCGGCTGAGTCTGCAAAGAACGGTAGATTCTGGGAGGTATTGAACTACTTCACTGGGATCCATTATGCTTACCCCCTGAACATGGTTACGATTAATCTTGATTATTGGAAAGCTCTTTCCAAGTCCCAAAAAGAGGCTATGCTTAGAGCTGCAAAGGAAACTGAGGAATATCAATGGAAAAGATCTGAGCAGATTACAGTTACAGCGAAGGAGGTTCTTGCTAAGCACGGTATGAAAATACTCGAACCTACACCTAAGTTTATGAAGGCTCTGAAGAAGGCTGCATATAAGATGGATTATGGTTTTATGGAACAATCATCTCCAGCTATAAAGAAGATTCTTTCTCGTTATATACATAAATGAGGAAGTTTGTCAGGTTCGTAGATAGGCTCTCCCTTGTGGGAGCCTATCTTTCGGGTTTGTTTGTTGTGGCTACTGTTGGTTTGATAGTACTGGAGATAATATTGCGTTCTGTTTTTGATACGTCAACACATGTTTCCAGTGAGTACAGTGGATACTTTATGGTAGCTATAGTCTTCCTAGGTTTGGGTTACACACTGAGGGATAATGCCCACATAAGGGTGGGGATGCTTGTGTCAAGACTTAGCGGTAAACCGGAAAGGTTCCTGTTTGTGCTTGTTTCTGTCATAGCGTTTTCCATATGCACATTTGCTCTCTATTATTCGGTATTGATGGTTTATAGTTCATACACTTTGGGTATAAGAGCTGATACTGTATCTGAGACACCCATATACATACCCCAGCTCGTCATACCCATTTCTCTGTTTATATTTGACCTACAAATAATAGCTCAGGTGATTAAGAGGTTTCTATGATCTCAGATCCATTGCTGCTTGGTTTGATAATGATGATTATAATGTTTTCTCTACTGTTTATGGGTTTGTGGATTGGTTTTTCATTGATGGCTACGGGTATCATAGGCATGCTTCTTTACAACAGTTCGCTACCGCCGTTTGTATCCATCTGGAGCAAAATAGGTTCCTTTATGAGCACTTCCATATATAACAGCATGAACTCGTGGGCACTAGCGGCTTTGCCTCTGTTCATATTTGTGGGTGAGATACTTTACAGAACCAAACTCTCGGATAGGCTGTTGGATGGTCTTACACCATGGGTTATCAATATTCCAGGGAGATTGTTTCATATAAATGTTGCTGCGTGCTCGTTGTTTGCGGCTGTTTCTGGGTCCAGCGCTGCTACGACGGCTACCATTGGGAAGATAACACTCAACGAGTTATTAAAAAGAGGCTATAACAGGAGGCTTGCTATAGGCTCCCTTGCTGGCGCTGGTACGTTGGGTTTTCTTATTCCTCCGAGTCTAATAATGATTATATATGGTGTTTTATCTAACACCTCAATAGGTCGTCTATTTATAGGTGGTATAATACCCGGCATTATACTGGCTGGTTCTTTTTCTGGTTTCATAGCTATAAAGTCTATTGTAAACCCTGAGCTTGTACCACCATCCGATGAACATTACACTTTTAGAGAAAAGATGAGGGCCTCCTACGAGTTAATTCCTATTGTTGCTTTGATTCTTGTTATATTGGGGAGCATATATGCAGGGTTTGCAACCCCCACAGAGTCTGCCGCTATAGGTGTTGTAGGTTCCTTGATGGTGGCATGGGGATTTAAAAATCTTTCATGGAGTGTGTTTATTGATGCGCTCCTAAATACAGTTAAGACAACAGCTATGATATGTTTCATTATATTTTCTGCTGCTTTTCTCTCCCAGATTATAGGTTTTATAGGTATAGCAACGGCCGTTAGTGAGTTTATAGCTTCCCTTCACATGTCTCCTTATCTCTTGATAGCTGTAATAGGTTTCATGTACATAATTTTGGGTATGTTCCTTGATGGTATTTCTATGGTGGTAATGACTCTCCCTATAGTGTTGCCCATAGTGATAAGGGCAGGCTTTTCCCCTCTGTGGTTTGGTATATATCTTGTGTTTATGACGGAGTTGGCCCAAATTACTCCTCCTGTTGGATTTAATATATTTGTTATTCAAGGTATATCTGATGCTCAAGTAGGAGAAATAGTAACAGCTGCTTTCCCTTTTTTCCTTATAATGGTACTGAATGTGGTTCTTATCACGCTGTTTCCGCATATAGTGTCGTTTTTGCCCTCCAAAATGATAGTGAAGTGATATTGTATCATAACCCCTGCTGGTAGAGTAGGGAGATTGCTATAAAAACTATCAGCATTGTAACAATGCCTATAGCTGTCCATAGGAGCATTGCTTTTGCCCAGTTTGCTTTGCTGGGGTGAGTATTAGCTCCAAAAGCCCAAACAAATAACATTACTATGCCGACGATCGGAATTTGCAGTATGAGCAGGGTTATCATCCAGTCTCCCAATGATACTGGTTCGTAAATGGGGTTTGTCCTGTTCATTTATATCTCCTTTTTTGTGAGAAGAATATCAAAGGAGTATATTATTTGCAATAATGGTTCAAAAAAAATATCATGTCCAAACAGTGGAGTATTGGTGGAGGTCTATTATGGGTGTTGAACAATACAAGATAGATCAGATAAGTGTGTTTATAGAAAATAAGATGGGTAGGTTTTACAACGTTGCCAGGGTGTTGAAGGAAGCGGATGTCAATATAAGGGCTATGAGTCTAGCTGACACGGTTGATTTTGGGATACTGCGCTTTGTTGTTGACAAACCGGATATTGCCTATGAAGCTTTAAAAAGAAACCGGTTGATAGTAAAGAGGAACCATGTTATAGCTATATCTATCCCAGATGATGTAGGTGGGTTGTCTGATCTGCTTGAATATATAACTGAGAGAAGTTTTAATATAGAATATATGTATACGTTCGTTAATGCATTCAAAGGTGAGGCGGTAATGATATTCAAATTTGAGGATATTGATAAGGCTATAGGTGTTATGCTCAAGGATGGTAAAAATGTGTTGACGATGAACTATTTTACAGGAGTTTGAGGGGATGTGGGATAGGAAGAACGAAACGATGAACAGGGAGGAAATAGAAAGGCTCCAGATGGATAGGCTTAAGAAGGTGCTGGAACATGTGTATGAGAATGTTCCACATTATAGGAAGAAATTTGACGAGGCTCACGTGAACGTAACCGAGATTAATTCCCTTTGTGACCTAGAGGCTTTGCCTTTTACGACGAAGGATGATTTTAGGGAGAACTATCCATTTGGTTTGTTTGCTGTTCCTTTAAAGGATGTTGTAAGGATCCACTCATCAAGCGGTACCACCGGAAAGCCTACCGTTGTTGGCTATACGAAGGGTGATATAGAGACGTGGAGCAATCTGGTTGCGAGAATAGCTGCAAGTGCAGGTGTAACGGATGAAGATGTGGTGCATATAGCGTTTGGTTACGGTCTATTTACGGGCGGGTTTGGGCTTCACTATGGTCTTGAGAAACTTGGGGCTACGGTTGTCCCAGTTTCAAGTGGCAATACAAAGAGGCAGATAATGCTTATGGCGGACTATGGGGCTACTGTGCTTGTATGTACGCCCAGTTACTCCCTATACATTGCTGAGGTTGCCCGAGATATGGGGGTGGACCCGCTGAAGGATTTAAATCTGAGGATAGGCATGTTTGGTGCTGAGCCGTGGAGTGAGGGCATGAGGGAGAAGATAGAGAAAGCCCTTGGTATAAATGCCTATGATAATTATGGCTTGAGTGAAGTTATAGGGCCAGGTGTATCTGGTGAATGTCAGAAGAAGAGTGGTATGCACATATTTGAGGACCATTTTATAGCCGAGGTTGTTAATCCAGACACACTGAAGCCTGTTGATTATGGTGAGTATGGTGAACTTGTTATAACTACCCTAACCAAGGAAGCTCTGCCTGTGATAAGATATAGAACACGGGATCTTACGAGACTTGTAAAAGAACCATGTAAATGTGGTAGGAATTTCGTCAGAATGGATAAACCAATTGGAAGAACAGATGACATGCTTATAATACGTGGTGTTAATGTTTTCCCAAGCCAGATAGAGGAGGTGCTATTTTCTATTGAAGGTATTTCTCCTCACTATCAGATTATTGTTGATAGGCAAGGGACTTTGGATGTGGCTGAGATTCAGATAGAAGCGAATGAAAATATATTTTTTGATGAGATGAAGAAGCAGAGAATGGTTGTGGATAAGATCAAGGATGAACTGAGGAGTGTATTGGGTATAGATATAGGAGTAAGATTTGTGGAGCCTCATTCGATTGAGAGAAGCACTGGTAAGGTCAAGAGAGTTATAGATAAGCGCAAGATTTAGGGGTGTTTGTATGAATAAGCTCTGGGCACCGTGGAGGATGGAGTATATATTATCGGATAAGAAGGATAGATGTGTATTCTGTGAAGCTGTGAGTTCAAGAGAGGATAAGAAACACCTTGTTGTCTATAGGGGTAGCCTATCGTTTGTGATACTTAACAGATACCCATATAATTCTGGACATCTGATGGTTGTACCCAACAGGCACGTAGGTGATATTGTGGGACTTGAGGTTGGTGAAAGGAACGAAATGTTTGAACTTGTTGGGTTTGTTGTGGATCTGCTTAGGAGGGTGATGAGCCCTGATGGTTTTAATATTGGCATGAATCTGGGCAGTGTTTCTGGAGCTGGGATTGACGACCATATACATGTGCACGTTGTGCCCAGGTGGAATGGGGATACTAATTTTATGCCTGTGATTGCGGACACGAAGGTTATTTCAGATTCTCTAGAGAACGTGTACAAGAGATTAACAGAAGAGTTGGGGGTAAGATGAAGGTTTTAAGGATTGCCATAGCTGTTATTGTTGTAGCTCTTGTGCTGGTGTTTATGTTTTATAACAGTACAAAGGTTACAGTTGTATATTTTACGCTCAGGTTTGAGAATATGCCGCTTTGGCTTGTTGTTTTTATAAGCCTGTTTATAGGTGCATTTGTCGCATGGCTGTTTATGTTCATTGATGAGATAGGATTGAAGAGGAAACTCAAGGAGAGGGATAAGGAGATAAAATCTCTTAAGGAAGAGATCAATCAGTTAAGACAGCTCACCATATCATCAAAATGAACATAAATTTAACCCCTTTACTTGATTTTGTTAAGGTACATAACTCCATATTTGTATTCCTTGCTGCTTTCTTTTTGGGAATCCTTGTAAGCTATTTGTTTTCTGTTGGGAAGAGGAAGAAGGATGTAATTGATAAAAAGAAACTGGAAAGCTATGTAAGAGGTATGAATTACATTATAGAGGATAATATGGACAAGGCTATTGAAGAGCTAAGCAATACTGTTAAGCTTGATCCTGATTTGGTTGATATATACAACAGCATTGGAAACCTTTTCAGGAAGAGAGGAGAGATCAATAGGGCTCTGATACTTCATCAGAGTCTGCTGGTAAGACCAAATCTGGACAAGAAAAAGAAGCTTGAACTGTACATAAACGTGGGTGTGGATTATAGAAAGGCTGGACTGTACGACAGGGCAAAGGAGTATTTTAAGAATGCTTTGAGTATAGATCCTAAGAACTCCCTTGCTAGAAAGTATCTAGAAGAGGTGTATGAGGATTCTAAGGATTGGGAAAGCGCCCTTGAGTGGCATAAGAGATTTGGGGAGAGTGATAGTATTATTGCTCATATATACGCTGAAATAGGCAAGGACAGGCTTTCGGATAACAGCACGGAGGATGCGAGAAAGAACTTTGAGAAGGCTATAAAGAAAGATAAAGGTAATGTGAGTGCCAATGTGTATCTTGCGGATATATACTTTCTGAAAGGCAACAAGAAAAAGGCGTATGATATACTTGAGAATATAGCGAGACTACAGCCTACGTTTGCCAACTTGGCTCTGGAGAGGATAAAGGAGAAGGATGTGTTAAAGAGGGTAGTGAAAGGATTGTTGATCGATTTCAAGGATAATGAATATATATTGTATCATTCAGCTAATGCTTTATATAATATAGGAGAGCATAAAAAGGCTTTCTCTCTATATATGTGTTTGATGAAAAAGGGGGTGAAGACATCTGCTATGATTTCGCGGTTTGTTGAGAAGCAGGAAGGGTTGCCGGACTTTGTTAAATATTATGCCCGGCTTAGTAACACCAAGGATGTAAAATATACATGCACAAGCTGTGGTTATTCTTCCTATACACTCTTTTTTAGGTGCCCGAAGTGTAGGACATGGGATAATGTAAAGGTGGATCTTGTGTGATGCTGAGTGGGATTGAGGGTGTTGTTGTTTCTAAAGAGAATATGAAGGTGGCCATAGACGTGGGGGGTTTGATATTTGATGTGAATGTTTCTCTTAACACATACTCCCGCATCCCTGATAAAGGGGTGCGTTGCAAACTGTACACGGAACTTGTTGCAACTGAAAGTGGTATTAGATTGTATGGTTTTCTTTCTGAGAGTGAGAAGGTGCTGTTCAACGAGTTGAGAAAGATACCCAAGATAGGTCCCAAGATGGCTTTGTCTGTGCTTTCGGCCATGGATGTTGATGAGTTTTATGAGGCAGTTAGTAAGAGGGATGAGGATTTGATATCGTCCATACCTGGTATAGGCAAAAAAACGGCTTTGGCTATTATTGTTGAGTTTTCAGGTAAAACGCCGTTTCTTGTTAATGATACAGCCTCTGAAGCAATTACTGCCCTTGTGAACCTTGGTATAAAAAAAGCTGAGGCTCTGAAGGCTGTCAAGTCTATTGTCAAGGAAAATTCTAATCTAAGTATTGAGGAACTCATAAAGGAAGCCCTCAGGATTTCGTTTAAACGCCATGGACGTTAATATATTGAGTGTTTCACAGATAACAAGAAGTCTGAAGAATATGATAGAAGGGAATTTTTACAATGTTTGGGTAGAAGGTGAAGTATCAGGAGTTAAATATCATTCTTCGGGCCATGTGTATTTCTCTTTGGTGGATGAATTTGCCTCTATAAGAGCTGTGATTTACAGGAGCAGGAGACACAATCTATCGTTTGAGCTGAAGAACGGTATGAAGATAGTTGTTTTTGGTTCTGTTGGGGTATATGAAAAGGGAGGATACTATCAAATAGTTGTTGAGGTGGTGGAGGAATATGGTCTGGGTAAGAAGTTTGAGGAACTTGAAAAGATAAAGAATGAGTTTAGAAAGAAAGGTTATTTTGATAGGAAGAGGGAGGTCCCCCTTTACCCTGGCAGGATTCTGATAGTTACCAGCACAACTGGAGCAGCCATAAGGGATATGCTGAATATACTTATGAGGAAAATGCTGGGTGTGGAAGTACTTATATATCCTGTAACCGTGCAGGGTGAACATGCAAGTGAGAGTATTATTTCGGCACTGGAACATATAAACACACTGTCTCTTAATGTTGATTGTTTGGTACTGGCCCGTGGGGGCGGTTCAATGGAGGATTTATGGGTTTTCAATGATCCCCGCGTGGCACTAGCATTGTTTAATTCTAAGTATCCCACGATCAGTGCTATAGGACACGAGGTGGATACGACCCTTTGTGACTATGTAGCTGACAAGAGAGCTGAAACACCATCCAGTGCTATGGAGATGTTGTTGAAGAATAGGTTGGATTTGCTTGACAAAGTGTCTTCCTTGAGGAGGTCTATAGAATCTTATGTATTTATGATATTGAAACATAGGAGAGAGAAATTTTTGAGAGCGGCTCAGGTTGTTTCTCCTCACTTTCTTAGGAGGAGAATTGATGCTAAGTGTACTGAGATTGATAGTTTAATGGAGAGATTAGATGCAAGACTTATGGAGAGGTTAAATGGATGCAGGAGAAGGGTAGAGTGGGCCACCAGCAGGCTTATTTCCTTGAGCCCAGAGGTTAGACTGGAAATGCTTATTCAGAGACTGATGTCCATGGAGGATAGAATGTTCTCTCTTGTATCAGGTAAACTCTCCAGATTAAGAGGGATGGTTGATGTGTTTAGGAGTAGGGTCAAAGGGTCGGACCCGTTTTCAATCCTTAGCAGGGGATACTCCATAACAGTTGATGATAAGGGTAGAACGATAAAGAGCATCAGGGATGTGTCTATTGGAGAGAGAATAGGTACGCTTCTTAAGGATGGGAAAGTTCTATCCACCGTTAACGCTGTGGGAGATGGGTTTTCGGGTGGTGTGCAGCATTAAAAGGGTTGATTTTTTACTTTTTTTTGGTATGATGTTTCCACTATGTTGAGTATGGTGTTTGGCGTTTCTATATTTAGCTTTTATTACTGGTATTTCTGGGGAGGGGGGTAGTCTATTCTTGTAGGGCACATGTAAGGCCCACCTGAGTAGGCTTCCTCCCGATAAGCCTACTCAGGTGGGCCTTTTTATTTTGTAGAAAGGGGGTGTGAGATGATAGTAGTGATGAGGAAGGATGCCTCGCTGGCAGACGTAGAGGGTGTGAAGAGAAAGATTGAGGAGTTGGGATTTAATGCTCACATATCCCGGGGGAGTGAAAGAACGGTTATAGGGGTAGTTGGTGAGATAAAACGGGAAAAGATAGGCGTTGATCCTATATCTATTTTGTCCCTTGAAAAAGGTGTGGCATATGTTTACCCGGTGAGCAAACCCTACAAGCTGGCTAGCAAGGAGCATAGAAAAGAGAACACTATTGTGACTATCAAAGGTATTCCTATAGGAGAAGGGTATTTTACTGTTATAGCCGGTCCGTGTTCTGTTGAAAATAGGAAGCAGATGATCACAACGGCGAAAGGAGTTAAGGAAAGTGGTGCTAAACTGCTCAGAGGAGGTGCTTACAAACCTAGAACGTCGCCGTACACATTCCAGGGGCTTGGTGAAGATGGGCTCAGGCTTTTGAAGGAGGCTTCGGAGGAAACGGGACTTCCCATTGTTACGGAGGTGATGAATCCAAGAGACCTTGATATTATTGTTAAGTATGCTGATGTGTTACAAATAGGTGCGAGGAATATTCAAAACTTTCCGCTGTTGAAACTTGTTGGTCAGACTCAGAAACCTGTACTCCTCAAGAGAGGACTTGCCACCACAATAGATGAGTTTCTTATGAGTGCAGAGTATGTGATGAGTTCAGGTAACGGTAATGTTATACTTTGCGAGAGAGGTATTAGAACATTTGAAACCTCAACCCGTAATACGCTAGATATATCGGCTGTTCCAGTACTCAAACAGGCCACTCATTTACCCGTTTTGATAGATCCTTCCCATGCTGCTGGAAAGAGGAATTATGTACCTGCTCTGAGTAGGGCAGCCATAGCAGCGGGAGCTGATGGTCTCCTTATAGAGGTTCACTACAAACCTGAAACGGCGTTGTCCGATGCCGCACAACAGCTTACCCTTGAAGAATTTGGTAGTTTAATGGTTCAGTTGAGGAGTCTTGCTGGTGTGTTAGACAAGGAGTTTGTTTAAGCTTTTATGTCTATGAGATTTCCTATCATCGTGGTTTCTGTTCTTAGTGTGTTTACGTTTGTTTGTTCTTGATTGGGATTGTTTACGAGATTCACCATCTGGGTTACGAGGTTAACGTTGTTTTTCTCTGGCGGCTTTATGGGTGTTCTTTCAACGACACCGGTTACGCCGCCGTTTTCTCTTGAGAAGTTAGTTACTCTGAGCTGGGCATAGTTGTTAGTGTTTATATTGGCTATATTTTGTGCCGTTGCATCTTGCCTTAGAAGGGAGTTATTTATGCCGCTTATAGGAATTCCAATCTTCATTGTTTACCTCCCCAATTCAAACTAATCCTTCTATAAAGTATAGGATGAAAGAGTGCAAAGTCAAGGTAAAAAGATGATGTTTTTGGGTTTGTGCTTTGTTTGGGGCTAAGTTGTAGGGGGTTTGATTTGCTTTGAATTGTCGATTATACTTGTTTGGGAGGTGAAGTCATGAAGAGAGGATATATTCATGTATACACAGGAAATGGTAAGGGCAAGACAACGGCTGCTATGGGGTTAAGTATCAGGGCTCTGGGTGCAGGGCTAAGAGTGCTTTTTGTTCAATTTGTGAAGGGGATGGAATATAGTGAACACAAGACTCTGTCCTTACTGGACAGAATAACAGTTAAGCAGTTTGGCAGGAAGGAATTTATTCATTCAAAGCCTTCTGATGAGGATATAAGGAAGGCTCAGGAGGGGTATAATTTTGTACTTTCAGCTTATGAATCTGGTGAGTATGATGTGATAGTTCTAGATGAAGCCAATATAGCGGTGTTCTTTGGGTTGCTCAGCGAAGAGGACCTAATAAGATTGATGGAGATGAAGCCTCAGGGTGTAGAGCTTGTTATAACGGGTAGATATGCTCCAGATAGTGTCGTTGAGAGAGCAGACCTAGTCACTGAAATGAAAGAGATAAAGCATTACTATACACAGGGTGTGCCTGCTCGTGATGGTATAGAAAAATAGGCTATACTATTTTGTTTACCTTTCCGGAGCGAAGACAGGATGTGCATACGTGGATTCTTTTTATCGTGTCGTTTTCTTTGATCCTTACGGTTTGTATGTTTGGTAACCATTTTTTCTTTGTTTTTCTGTGTGAATGGCTTATTTTGTATCCAACCTGCGCTCTTTTGCCGCATATATCACATCTTCTTGCCATTTTGAACCTCCACCTATTGTGTACGGGGTTTTATATCACATAAACTGGACTCGTGCAACCTTTATTTCTAGACTTGACAAATGCACAAAATGGAGTATCTTGTTAGCAGACTAATGTAGAGAGTGCTAAAAATGGAAGAAAAGCTTACAGAGAGAATGAAACTTGTGCTTAGAATCATAGTTGATAACTATATAAAAACCAATGGACCTATGGGGTCCAGAGCTCTCATAAAGAGGTATAGTCTGGGTTTCTCGCCTGCTACACTGAGGAACGTTATGTGTGATCTGGAAGAGATGGGTTATTTAACGCATACCTATACGTCTGGTGGTAAAATCCCTACCCAAAAGGCTTACAAATTCTATATAAACCACGTGATAAGCAACTATAAGCCAAGGGGAAGCAAGGAGATAGAAAGGGCTTTTAAGAAGAAGAGATTGGATGAGCTCAAGGAGATAACGCAGTTGTTAAACCATATATCGGATATTATTTCTACAGCGAGCGGCTTTATTTCGCTTTCCAATGTACTTAGTGTTTCAAGGATGCATCTTAAGGGGATAAATTTTATTAGGATAGATAGTAATATGATTACAGTGGTCGCTGTGTCCAGTAATGGTTTGATCAGGGCGAGAACAGTGCCGATAAGCCTGAGTCTTACTCAGGAAAAACTGGATGAAATAGCGGAGTTTATAATGAAGTATTACTCAGGGTTGTCTCTTACAGAGGTCAGGAGGGAATTGGTTCGAGATATTACCTCAACTGGTAGAGCGTGTAGGGAATTGATAGATGATCTTATTGAACAGACAAAAAATGGGGAGGTAGTTGTATCTGGTATAAAGAATATCTTTAATTTCAAAGAGTTTGTGGAGAACATTGAGAAGCTGAGAAACGTTTTGAAGGTGCTTGAAGAAAAGAAACTTATAGTAGATCTTCTAAATGATGTTATAGAGCATAATAAAAGGATAATAATAGGGGATGACTTTGAGATTGAGGACCTTGATGATATGGGATTCGTTGGTTCTGTGTATGAGGGTAAGTGCGAGCCGCTTGGCGCTATTGGTGTGATAGGTCCTATAAATATGGATTATGGTGAAATACTCAACCTGGTTGATTTTGCTTCTAGGAGGATAAATGAGACACTCTTTAGATTTGGAGGGGAATATGATGAAAGAAGTGAAGATTAACAACAATGGTGGAGAGGAGAAAGAGAGAGACCAGATAAGTGAGCCTGAACATGAAAAGGTTCAGGGTCCTGAAGAGGATACAGTGGAGAGTATCAGAAAGGAAGCCGAAGAGTACAGGGATAAGTATATAAGGCTTCTTGCCGAGTTTGATAACTACAGGAAAAGGATGGAAAAGGAACTACAGGAAGTAAGGGAGTCCGTGGCTTTGTCTGTAATAAGGGATTTTTTGGGTGTGCTTGATAGTCTTGAGAAGGCCTTTGAGGCAGGTAAAAAGTATAAGGATGCTATAGTCGATGGCATAGAACTCACAATTAAGTCGTTCAGAGAAATGCTTAATAAGTATGGAGTTTCTGAGATATCCTATGAGGGTGAGGAGTTTGATCCCTCTCATCATGAAGCTCTGATGATGCAAAGCTCTGAAAAACCTAAAAATACGGTTATAAAGGTACTCGAGAAGGGATATAAGACGGATAAGAGGCTTATAAGACCTGCGAAGGTCGTTGTGAGTAGCGGTTCTGATAAAAAAAACAATGGTGAGAAGGAGGAATAATTATGGGAAGGGTTTTAGGAATTGATCTAGGAACAACGAATTCTTGTATGGCTATCATTGAAGGAGGGAAACCGAAGGTTATACCAAACGCAGAGGGAGAAAATACCACGCCTTCTGTGGTTGCATTTACGGATAAAGGTGAAATACTGGTTGGGAGGGCTGCAAAGAGGCAGGCCATAACAAACCCGAAAAAGACAGTATTCTCCGTGAAGAGGTTGATAGGTAGGAGATATGGTTCAAAGGAGGTTGAGGAAGCCAAAAGGAGACTACCTTATGAGATTGTTAAGGGGCCTAATGATGACTGCAGGATAAGGATAGACTCTAAAGAGTATACACCCCAAGAGATATCAGCAAAAATACTCCAGAAGCTGAAGGCTGATGCGGAAAGCTATCTCGGTGAAAAGATAACGGATGTGGTAATAACTGTTCCGGCGTATTTTGATGATTCTCAGAGAAAAGCTACGAAGGATGCAGGACAGATAGCTGGATTGAATGTTTTGAGGATAATCAATGAGCCAACTGCTTCGTCTCTGGCGTTTGGGCTTGATAGGGAGAAGGAAGGAAAGATAGCTGTTTACGACCTGGGGGGTGGTACGTTTGATATTTCAATCCTTGAGATAGGTGATGGGGTGTTTGAAGTTAAAGCAACGAATGGTGATACTTATCTCGGCGGAGATGATTTTGACAGGAGACTGATAGACTACATAGCTGAGGAGTTCAGAAAAGAGCACAGTATAGATCTCAGGGATGATCCTATGGCTCTTCAGAGGCTGAAAGAAGCAGCAGAGAAAGCCAAGATAGAGCTTTCAAGTGCCCTTGAGACTGAGATAAATCTCCCATTCATAACAGCTGATGCTTCCGGACCAAAGCATCTTGTTATGAAGATAACCAGGGCTAGGTTTGAGCAGCTCGTTGAAGATCTGATAGAGAAGACTATAGAACCGTGCAGATTAGCTCTTAAAGATGCTGGATTGAAGGTGAGCGATATAGACTATGTGATTCTTGTGGGTGGTATGACGAGAATGCCCAAGATAAGGGAGAGAGTGAAAGATTTCTTTGGGAAAGAACCAAGGAAGGATGTTAATCCCGATGAAGCAGTGGCTTTGGGTGCAGCCATCCAAGGTGGAGTGCTGAAGGGCGATGTGAAAGATGTTCTTTTGCTTGATGTTACACCGCTGTCCTTAGGTATAGAGACACTTGGGGGTGTCATGACAAAGATTATTCCAAGGAACACTACTATACCTACAAGGAAATCCCAGATATTCACCACAGCGGAGGATAACCAGACCGCTGTTACCATCCATGTGCTCCAGGGTGAGAGGGAGATGGCCAAAGATAATAAAACGTTGGGTAAATTTGAATTAGTAGGCATACCTCCAGCTCCCAGAGGAGTGCCTCAGATAGAAGTAACGTTTGATATAGACGCCAATGGAATACTTAATGTCTCAGCAAAGGATAAAGCTACTGGTAAAGAGCAGGCTATAAAGATAACGGCTTCTTCTGGGCTTACTCAGGAAGAGATTGAAAGAATGGTAAAAGAGGCCCAGGAACATGCTGAAGAGGATAGAAGGAGAAGAGAGCTTGTGGAGACGAAGAACAGGGCCGATACACTTATATACTCTACGCAGAAGAGCTTGAACGATTTGAAGGATAAAGTTTCTGAGGATGAAAGGAAGGAGATTGAGAAGGCCATAGAAGATTTGAAAAAGGCCATGGAGAGCGGTACAAAGGAAGAGATAGAAAGAAAAATGGAAGAGCTGGCTAGGAAATCGCATAGACTGGCTGAGGAAGCATATAAGAGCGCTCAGGCTGGGACTGAGTCGGGTGCCCAGCGATCCTCTGGTGAAGAAGAAGTAGTGGATGCTGAAGTTGAAGAGGATAACAAGTAGGGGGAGTAATTTCCCCTACTTTTCTTTGGGGTGCTGGTATGGAAGATTACTATGAGCTTCTTGGGGTTGACAGAAACGCCACAAAAGAGGAAATAAAGAGGGCCTACAGGAGACTGGCTTTGAAGTACCATCCGGATAAGAATCCTGGGGATAAAGAGGCCGAGGAGATGTTCAAAAAGATCTCTGAAGCTTATTCTGTGCTTTCCGACGAGGAGAAACGTGCCCAGTATGATAGGTTTGGTAGAGTAGATGTTGAGTTTGGGAGCACAGGTAACCCCTTTGAGGATATATTTTCTGCCTTTTCTGATGTGTTTGAAGATTTATTCGGTGAGTATTACTCTTATGGGAGGAAAAGCAAGCCCCGGAAGGGTAACGATATAAAGGTCAGTATTACCATAGATTTCAAAGAAGCTGTATTTGGGGCCGAGAAAGAGATCGCTGTAAGAAGAAAGGTAATTTGTGGTGCTTGTGGCGGTACTGGTGCTGAAGGTGGGAGAATGGAGGTATGCCCTTACTGCCATGGTACCGGTGAGTTAACATACAGAAGTGGTTTTTTCTCTGTCAGTAGGACCTGCGATAAGTGTGGTGGAACTGGTAGGATAATAAGGAGGAAATGTAATAAATGTGGCGGCAGAAGGTTTGTGTATGAAACTGAAAAGTTGAAGGTTGTAATACCACGTGGCATTGACTCTGGTAATTTGATAAAGATTTCTGGTAAAGGAGAGACAGGCGTTAATGGTGGTCCAGAAGGGGATCTCTATATATATGTTAACGTGCGTGAGGATGAGTTTTTTAAGAGAAAGAAGAGGGATATTCTTGTTACTGTTCCTATCTCTATAGTCCAAGCTTCCCTGGGGGCAGTTATAAAGGTTCCGACTATATGGGGTGATGCAGAGCTCTACATACCTCCAGGCACACAACACGGTGATATGTTCAGACTGAAGTCAAAGGGTGTGGAGATAGGGGGTGTTAAGGGTGACGAGATAGTGACTGTGAATGTAGTTGTTCCTAAGCATCTTAATGATAGACAGAGGGAACTCCTCAAGGAGTTTGCTGAGATTTCAGGTGAGGAAGTCCAGGAGAGAGATGCGTCCTTTTTTGAAAAGGTAAAGAATATGTTCAAATGAGTATAGATCTTGTAGCCCTTCCGGTAGCTGGGGCATTTATAGGTTATCTCACTAACTACATAGCTATAAAGATGTTGTTTTATCCTAAGAGGGCTTATTATATATTCGGTGTAAGGGTTCCCTTTACACCTGGGTTGATACCAAAGAAGAGGAAGGAAATTATAGATAAGATTTCCGAGTCTATAGCTTCAAATATAGTCAAGAAGGAAGATATAGTAAGATACCTTTACAAGCGGGAAAATAGAGAAGCATTGTACAGTATGGCCGAGAATTACATACGTAGGCTCTGTGATGAGAAATTGTGGGTGTTTGTTGATCAAGGGGCTTTAAAAGAGGCTGTTGGTAAGGCTATTGACTCTCATTTGGAAGGGTTTATTAGTTATCAGGTGAATAATTTTATTCCATCTGCGGATAATTTTTTGCGTGAAGCTTTGGTGGGTATGCTTGGTTTTGATAAGACCCCCAAGGATGTACTGGGTGAAATTGGTGTTGATAGGGTAAAGAGGATCGTGTATGAGTATGTTAGGAAAGTGCTTATTGATATATCTGATTCGTTGGATTCCCCGGAGATGCGTGATCTCATAAAGTCGAAGATAGTTTCTGCAGTGGATAAGTATGCTGATGACTCCAACATTGTGATAGCTTCTCTGGTTTCTATGTTGGCGCCTCTTATCGAGGATAATGAGAAGTTGATAGATGTTATAGTTGCTCAGTTACAGTCGGTACTGCTTGATTTCAAGACCTACGACATGGTTAAAACATCTGTGTTTGGTGTTATAGAAAGGGAAATTTTAAGCAGGAGTTTTAGGGATATTCTGGAGAGTGGCGGGTTTGGTTCTCCTGAGAGTGTAAGTGCTGTTTTATCCGAAAAGGTTGTAGCGTGGTTGGGAAAGAACTCTGTAAAGAGGTCTATGGTACAGAGAGTTGTTAGTGTCATTAATGGGCATAGATTAACGATAAGAATCGTGGCATATCTCAAGATTTTGGGCAATAGGTATTCTTTGAGAGATATGATGGAATTCGTAAGGCCGGGGACTTTCGGTGAACTTCACATGAAGGTTGTTGATACCCTTCTCTATCTGATTGCGAAGAACAGGGAGAGTATATTTGATTTTGATATAGGAGCTTTTGCTAAAAAAAGGCTGGACGCTCTGGATATATCCAGGATTGAGGATATAGTGCTAAATATAAGCAAAGACCAGTTTAAATACATAGATTTATTTGGTGGATTGCTTGGTTTCATTATAGGTATTGTTGAGGTTCTGTTTCACATGAGCATGTAATCTTCTATATTTCTCTCAAATCGTTTTCTGTTATCAATGGTATATCATGTTCTATTAGGACCTTTTCTCCTGCTTCGGCGTCGGAAAGTCTGAATACCATTATGGCTTTCCCCTTCATTGGCGATGTGAAGCCATACATGTATTCTATGTTTATGCCATGGGAGGAAAATATCTTCAATATCTGTGCCAATGATCCAGGCTTATCTTCAACTACGGTTGCGAGTATCATTGTGTCGCTTGCAGTGAACTTATTACTTCTCAGTACCGTTAGAGCTTTCTCCGTATCGTTTACTATGAGTCTTACTATGCCAAAATCTGAGGTGTCAGCTAAGGATAAGGCTTTGATGTTAACGTTTTCCCTCGCTAGTAGTTCAAGAACCTCAAGGAGTCTGCCCGGTTTGTTTTCTATGAAGACAGAAACCTGCTTTATCTTTTTCATACTAGGACTCCTAAATCTTGCGTTTGTCTATTACTCTTTTTGCTTTTCCTTCAAATCTTGATAGGCTCTTTGGTTCGGAAAGGGTTACTTTTACACTGATGCCGTAGAGATCCTTTATGTCGCTTTCTATTTTCTTTTGCAGGTTTTGGAGTTTCCTTATCTCATCTGAGAAGATTTTTTCGCTTACCTCAACCTTAATTTCCAAGGTGTCCAGGTTGTTTACTCTGTCGACGATGAGCATATAATGGGGTTCTACCTCATCAATCTGCATCAGCAACGCCTCTATTTGGGATGGGAATATATTGACGCCCCGGATTATGAGCATGTCATCTGTTCTACCCTTTATCTTTCCTATTCTCCTGTGTGTTCTACCGCATCTGCATGGTTCTCTTATTATGCGTGTTATGTCACGTGTCCTGTACCTTATCAGAGGGAGAGCTTCTTTGGATATAGTTGTTATTACGAGCTCCCCTTCTTCTCCGTCTTTCAGTGTTTCTCCTGTTTCTGGGTCTATGATCTCAGGTATGAAAGCGTCTTCCCAAATGTGCAGTCCTTTTTTTTCCTCGCACTCTATAGCAACTCCAGGCCCCATTATTTCACTCAGACCGTAAATATCAAAGGCACTTATTCCGGTTTTTTCCTCTATGGTAGTTCTCATTTCCTCGCTCCAGGGTTCGGCCCCGAGTACACCTATTCTCAATTTTAGCTGTGCTTTTTTTATGCTCATTTCCTCAAGTGCATCAGCTAGAAACAGCAGATAGGAGGGTGTTGCCGTTATTACTGTAGATCCGAGATCTGTCATTATCATTATTTGCTTTTTGGTGTTTCCGCCTGACATTGGTATTACTGTGGCACCGAGGATTTCTCCACCATAATGAACTCCGAGTCCCCCGGTAAATAATCCGTACCCGTAGGCGTTTTGTATAATGTCTCCCTTGTGTACTCCGCACGCTGCAAGGGATCTCCCCATAAGTTTTGCCCATACCCTTACATCCCGTGCTGAGTAGCTTACAACCGTTGGCTTGCCTGTTGTTCCGCTGGAGGCGTGTATTCTCACTATTTGTTCAAGTGGGAGTGTAAACATCCCGTATGGATAGTTATCTCTTAGATCATCCTTTGTAGTGAATGGAAGTCTTTTGAGGTCGTCCAAGGATTTTATATCCTCTGGCTTTATAGATGCTTCTTCAAATTTTTTTCTGTAAAATGGTACGAGATTGTACACCCTTTCTACGGTGTTCTTTAGCCTTTTTAACTGTAAGGCTTCCAAAGCCTCCCTGGGGAGGGTTTCTATTTCATCGTCGTATATCATCACCTTAACCCTGAATATTTTTCTATGCTGTCATTCCAAGATGCGCAATTGCCTGAAGAGGTTGAAGTCCAAGAGGTTACTGCGTTATTACCAGATACTAAATCTCACGAAGTAGTTTTTTTCGGAGAAAAACAGATAGCAATGAAATCTGAAATTCTAGAGTCAATTGATGCAGTAGCTCAAGAGAAATCAATACAAAAGTCTTTACCTGGAAGACCGTCTGAAATTACCCTGAATGGAATTGTGATAGTGGCCACAAGAGTCATTAAAAAAGCACTGGTAAACGTACCAACGTCATCTTCTGGTGCGGAGAGAACTTTGTGCGTCGAGGAGGGAGATACATTTGAAGGATATACGGTTACGAGTATTGAATCTGACCTTTTAAGGCTTGACTTGCATGGAGAGGAGATTGCTATGACTATTCATTCCGGACTAAAGTATTTTAAGCAAGACGTCTATGCGGAAAAATCAGAACAAGATGGTCTTGCAATGTTAGATAATAAAATTAAAGTAGTTGAGAATACTGAAGTAGAGGGAGATTTTGATGCCGGAGTTGAAAAAGTGGCACGTGATGACATGCTAGATGATACTTCTCTTAGTATTGTGTATGAAGAGCCTGAATCTTTTGCTATGCCGGTATATTTATCAGAAGCGATTGAAATTGAGGATGATGATGAGTTATTCCCCTTTTGCTCCTTTCCAGAC
>CAZERD010000015.1:0-31257 GCA_964515405.1 uncultured Desulfurellales bacterium | reverse complement strand
GGCGTCAGACATGGGTGTTATATCTACCACGTTGTATTGTATTCCTGTTTCCTGGACCACCAGCATTGCATCTTCAATGCTGTTTTTGCTGGATAGCTTGTATGGCATTAATATCGCATGTACATTATTTTTGCCCAGCGCTTCCTTGGCAAGATAAGCTGCAACAGCTGAATCAATGCCCCCAGAAAGCCCGACTACCACACTGGAAACACCTGTTTTGCTGACTTCCTCCTTGATGAATTCAATGAGTAGTTTTGAAACTACCGAGTAGTCCAGCTCCAGTTTATTCGTTATCACAGGTCACCTCGTTTTTGGCTACGGGAAATTTTTCTCTTGCTAAGAATATTTCCCTTTTGTCAACCTCGCAGATGAGCGTATGTTCTTCAAACATTGGGGCTTCTGCTATTATATTCCCATGCGGATTAACGATAAATGAATTGCCAAAAAAGTTTACTCCATCTTCAAAGCCAACCCTGTTCGTAAACACGGTATAGCTACACGAGAGCCTTGAGTAACACTTTGCAGTTTCCTTCCATATGTTGGGTTTTATAGAATCCCTGTTCATCCAGAAAGGGCTGGCTGATAGTATGAACACCACCTCAGCTCCTTGTTTGAGGAGCTCGTGATGCGTGCTTAGATGGAACATGTCCTCGCATATGACTACACTGGTTTTGCCTAGGCCTGTTTTGAAAACGGTTATGTTTGATCCAGGTGAGAAATATCTTTGTTCCTCAAACATGCCGTAATCCGGCAGGTAAACCTTCTTATGGTTATGTACTATTTCGCCCCCTGATACGTACATGGCGCTATTGTAAAAGTATCCTTCCTCTATCTGGGCATATCCCAGAACAATGTCTATGTTTCTACTTAGCTCTATAATCCTGGAGAATTCGGGTGACTGGTTGCTTCTTGATGTTCTACCTACCAGATCTCTAAGTATGTAACCGCTGGTTGCTAACTCTGGGAACACTATTATATCGCATGATGAAAAGAGTGCCTTCTCTGTGAATTGTTCAATGATGGAGATATTGGCTTCCACGTCTCCTAGACGTGGTTTCATTTGTGCTAAGCATATCTTCATCGCTTCACCTGAACCTAAAATACAAGATTGAGAGTGCAAAATCAAGCTTTCTTATTTTTACCTCCTGATGATATCGTCATACGCCCATTTCTTGAGTGTTTTTTTTATTTCTTCGGATTTGAGGGATGGTTTGTCGTACATTCCTGCTTTCACTCTCTGTCTCTGTGCCTCATACAGAATTACGCCATTTGCGACAGATACGTTCAGGCTCTGAGCCATGCCGTACATGGGTATAAGGATCATTCTATCTAGGTGCGTTTTTACCTCTTTTGTTACACCATTGACCTCGTTCCCGATGACAATCAAAGTGGGTATTGTATAATCTATTTCTCTAAAATCAACAGCTTTACTATCTATAACTGCTCCTACCACTTGGAATCCTTCTTTTTTCATGTTTTGTATGAATTGCTTTGCGTTGTTCACTCTTTCCACAGAAATCCATCTGTGAGAGCCGAGTGTTATATCCTTATTCAGGGGTATTTCTTTCTCTTCATAGCGGTAGTAAACTGCCGGTACGCCCACAGCATCGCACGTCCTTATTATGGCTGAGAAGTTGTGAGGGTTGTGAACGTAGTCCATGAACACTCTCAGGGTATTTTGTCTTCTTGAAAGTACCTCCTTCATTTTGTTCAGTCTTTTTTCCTCCACTAGATACATATTTAAATTATTGCAGATAAAATGGCGGGAATGCAAGATTGTTGTTTAATTATAGGTTTGCAAAAAGAGTTCTTTTAAATATAATTGAGTCGTCTTGATGATTTTTAAGAGAGGCCGATTGTGGTAGAGGGAGGGATGAGAAAGGGTGAAGAAGGCTCGTTCATCTTTAATTTCCATTATATTTGTGTTTGTTAGTTTGGTGTTTGTTTTATTTTTTGCCTTCATAATTGTAATGGAGGTCAAAATATACAACCTTGAAACGAGGAGGAATGCCTATCTTTTGAGTTCTACTCTGATGAGGTACAAGAGCGAGGAGTTGAAGAGGAATGTTGACTCCATTGTGAGGTTTCTGGGGGCTCATTCTAAGGATATACTTGGTTCTACCAGGGAGAGGATGATAGAAGATCTATCCGATATATACCTTTTGTGTTTCCATACGTATGTGTTTAATCGTACAAGACCTGCTGATGAGGTTGTTGATTTTATAGAGAATATTCTTGCCGCCGTGAGGTTCAGGGATACGTTTATCATTTCTTACTCGGGCAAGATTATATATTTTCCTATGCACAAGGAGCTGGTGGGTAAGAACGTGTACTCTGTTAGGAACGGAGTTGTTGCCAAACTTGCTGGGTTGTTAAAGATGGGGGTAAAGAAATATCTGCCGGCTAAGTCTCAGAGCATGGGTGCAGAGGGAGTTGTATTCGCATTTGAGTACTTTGAGCCTTTGAAGATATATGTGGGTATTATGAGGGAGACAGGTCTTCGGTATGTTTCGTCCATGCTTAGCAGTATGATGAGTCGACTTTATAAGCAGAGGGAAGCTGTGTCTGTTGTTCAGATCATCAATAAGGGTAATTGTTTTGCAAGGGTACTGATAGACCAGGAAAACCCTCAACTTCAGGGTGAGTGTTTGTCCGAGATAAAGCTTCCTGCCATCAACAGGTCCTATTTTAAGGTTTTGAAAGACAGGAACGGGATGTTTTTACGACTGACAGTTATGAAGAATGGTCATCCGGTGCCTGTGGTGGTGTATATGAGGTTGTACAAACCACTAAACTGGGTAGTGGAAAGCTGGTTTTATCCATCGGAGGTGTACGGTTTTGTGTCAAATGTTGAGAAGGAATTTAGGAGGGAGATAAAGAAGCTCCTTCTGAGCTTTATACCGACTATAACTGCTTTGTTTATTCTCGGTATAATATATCTGATACTAATGGCCAAGATACAGGAGGCTGAGTCTGTGCTTCGTGAGCTTACTAGGGAGGCAATGACTACCCAGGTGCCCATATCCAGGGATAGACTCCCTCACAATCTTGTTTTCAACTCAAGAGAGTTCCAGTCTATGGTGGATACGATGAATGAGATTGTTGAGTACTTCAATAAGAACGAGGAGGAGATAATTGAGTCATTTATTGTAGCTCTTGAAACGAGGGATATTTACACCAAAGGGCACTCTCAGCGTGTTGCCTATTATTCAAAGGTTATAGCGGAGGCGATTGGGTTGCCAGAGGAGAAGCAGATGAGAATATATACAGCGGGTTTGCTCCATGATATAGGGAAAATAGGCATACCGGATTACATACTGTTGAAGCCTGAGCTGTTGACTGATCAGGAGTATGAGATAGTGAAATATCACCCCCTGTTTTCTTATTATATACTCAAAGAGATAGGAAGATTCAAGGATATAGCTGAGATGGTAAAGTATCACCATGAAAGGTGTGACGGTTCTGGATATCCTGATGGAAAGGTGTGTGATGAGATACCGTTAGAGTCCAGAATTCTTGCTATGGCTGATATATTTGATGCGTTGACAACCAAGCGACCTTACAGAGGGAGTATTCCCCCCGAGGAAGCTATTCATATGCTTGAAATAGAGTCTGTGGATGGGAACATACTAAAGAAGGCGGGTGACGTGCTAAAAGATGCGTATGTAGAAGAGGAAAATGTTGAGGTGAGATTTACTCCTGCTGAACTTGAAAAGGTGAGGCAATATCTCTTTAGAATGGATACACTTACGGGATTGCCCAAGAAGGAGATACTTGTGGAGAAGATGAACAGTTTGGTAGAGAAGAATATCGGTTTTGTGCTTTGCATGATTAGGTTCAACAATCTCCACAGGATTAATTATGAAGTTTCCTTCCTTGTGGGGGATAAGGTGATAGGTTACGCTGGCAATATACTCAAAGAGCTAGTGGATATGGGTGAAGTGCCCCGATGCGATATAATGTCCAGGGTATTTGAGGGTGCATTTGTATTTGTGAAGACTGTGTCTGGACCTGAAGAGGTTGACGAAGTTCGAAATTCTGGGGAAAAACTTAAAGCTCTTCTCTCAAAAGATCTGAGAATGATTCTGGTAAAAAGGCATCCTAACCTCAAAACGGGCGACGGGATTCACGTATCTGATTTTGTGGATTTTGATGTTTCCTGTGTTGTCTATCCGGATGACGCTGAGACAGTAAGTAGCCTGATACGTGAGTGTGAACGCAGGATGAAGAAGGTTAATCCCTCATAAACTGCGAAAACTCGTTGAAAAAGCTTTTACCTTCAAAGTAAACAACCATGAATACGGAGAGCGCTATGCTGGTATTGATGGCTATAACTATGATTATCTGGTATATTACAGCTTCCACAGGGCTTACACCTGAGAGTATTTGTCCTGTCATCATGCCTGGTAGAAATACTATTCCCATTCCGCTTGCTGATGCTAGTGACGGTAGGAGGGCAGCTCTGAGAGCATTTCTCCTTATAGGAGATATCGCCTCGTTAGGTGTTGCTCCCAGTGAAAGCATGGATTCTATTAGCGACTTGTTTTCTGTGGATTGGTTGAACATTCTCTCCACGGCTATGGTGATAGCATTCATAGAGTTACCTATGACCATACCAGCGAGGGGTATGGCGTATCTTGCTTCGTAGAAAGGTTTTAGGTGGATTATGACTACTAACAGAAACAGGGTTATCAGGGTGGCCGATGAGAGAATGGAAATGTATATATAGTAGTTCATATGTTTAAATTTTACCTTGCTTGTGGATATAACTATTCTCATGGCAAATCCTACCATTATGACGAATATTAGGGTGACCAGAAGGAAGGAATTTATCTTGAACACGTAGAACAGGACTAATCCTGCACCGAATAGCTGGATGCTCATTCTGGAGAAACTGGTGATGATTCGTTTTGTTATTTTTAATTTCTCTCTATAGTTGATAAAGAGTATTGCGCCTATGAGGAGGTATGACGCCACCAGGCCCCAGACGGGGATTTCTTTAATCAATTCTTTTTATACTCCCGTTTGATATTTCAAATATGACGTCTCCGTACTCCAGTGCGTGTTCGTCATGTGAAGATACTATAAGCAGTTTGGAGCTAAAGAAATCCTTGAGCATCTTGAATAAAGAGGTGGCTGTTTTTCTATCAAGGGCAGAGGATGGTTCATCTATGATTAAGCACTCAGGGTCAAGCAGTATTGCTCTTATTATGGCTATTCTCTGGGCTTCTCCCCCTGATAATATGGGTGCCTCAGCATTGAGTATTTCTTCTTTTAGGTTTAGTGTGTTGAGGAGCAGATTGAGTTTGCTCTTGTCAAGTTTCTTGCCCACGTGATTTTTAAGCCTGAATATCTGTTCCACGTTGTCCATAACGCTTCCCTCTGTGAGTATAATTCTTTGTGGTACCATGATGCACTTTGAACGGAAGAGAGGTAAATCCATTTTGCTTATATCTCTCCCTTGGTATTTTACGCTACCTGAAGAAGGGCTTACAAGATAGTTGAGCATTTTAAGGAATGTAGTTTTCCCCTCACCTGAAGGAGCCTTTACTATGTTGAATCCTGTATTGATCGTAATGCTTGTGTTTTGAAGTATGGTTTTATTTCCCACTTTCAGAGTTACGTTGATCAGTTCAAACACAGGGGTTATTCTACTATAGGTTGAAAAAAAGACAATACTTGATGAATTTTTTCGTTGACAACCGAAAAATCATGGGTAAAAGAAGGACAGAAAACTTATATTGGGGGGTGTCATGAGGAGAACAACCCTGTATGTGGTGTTGGTGCTTTTGGTGGTATTTGCACTTGTTTTAATAGGAGGGATTTCTTCTGCTGGTACGTTTAAGCCGGTTCATGGCGAGATTAAGGTTGCGTTTATCTACATTGGTCCTCATAATGATGGTGGGTGGAGTCAGGCTCATGATGAGGGTAGGATATATCTTCAGAAACATTTACCTTACGTGGAAACGGCTTACTCCGAGATGGTGCCTGAAGGGGCTCCGTGTGAAAAGGTGTTGAGAGACTATTGCAATAAGGGTTATAAGGTGATATTTGGCACCAGTTTTGGTTATATGGATTCTATGTATAGTGTTGCAGAGGATTACCCAAACGTTATATTTGAGCATTGTTCTGGTTACAAGATAAGAAAAAATATGGGGACGTATTTTGGGAGGATGTACCAGGTTGACTACCTTGCGGGGCTCATTGCCGGTATGATGACAAAGAAGAATTACATTGGATTTGTGGCTCCTCATCCTATACCTGAGGTTGTGAGGGAAATAGATGCATTTACTATAGGTGTGAGGGAAGTAAATCCAAAAGCGGCGGTTCATGTTATTTGGACGAATTCTTGGTTTGATCCTGTTAAGGAGAGAAGCGCTGCAGAGACTTTTATAGCTAATGGAGCGGATATTATAGCCAGTGGTTGTGATTCCCCTGCTTCCATTGAGGCTGCTAAGAAGGCGGGGATATACGCTATAGGTTATGATAGGGATATAACAAAGAGATTCCCTAAAACAGTGCTTGCCTGTAGAGTCTGGCACTGGGGAGTTTTCTATGTAAAGGTGCTCAAAGAGGTACACAATGGGACATGGAAGGCCACGAGGTACTGGGGTGGGATGAAGGATGGTATAGTGGCGTTGGTAATGGGTAAGATGGTTCCTCCAAGGGTTAGGAAATATGTGCTGAAGAGGGAAAAGGAAATAATCGAAGGCAAGTTTGATCCCTTTGAGGGTCCTATATATGATCAGCATGGTGAGCTCATGGTAAAGAAGGGTAAAATACTACCTGACCCCAAGAAACTCTCACTCCAGTGGTTTGTTAAGGGAGTAGTTGGCTCTATCCCACGGGGTTAATGGGCGATGGAAGAGCAAAATATACTTGAGGTCCGTGGAATCACGAAGAGGTTCCCGGGCCTCATAGCTAATGATCACATAGATCTGACTCTTAAGAGGGGAGAAATACTTGCTCTTCTTGGTGAAAACGGGGCTGGTAAGACTACCCTGATGAATATCCTGTATGGTATATATTATCCGAATGAGGGAGAGATACTGCTTAACGGTAGGAGGGTTTCTATAAATTCCCCTTCTGAGGCTATGAGCTACGGGATAGGGATGATTCATCAGCACTTTACGCTTGTTGAGTCACTTACTGTACTTGAGAACATTGTGTTGGGTATGAAGGAGGGGGGGATAACCATCGGTCGCAGGGGGATTAAAGGAAGGATAGAAGAGATAGCGGAGGAATATGGTTTCAAGATAAACCCTGATGAGAAAATATGGCAGCTTTCTGTAGGTGAGCAGCAGAGAGTTGAAATAGTGAAGACTCTGTTCAGGGGAGCTAATATACTCATAATGGATGAGCCTACCGCTGTTCTGACGCCTGAGGAAGCCCAGAAGCTATGCGTTACACTAAGGCAAATGAGTAGCAAAGGTAAGTCTATAATATTTATAAGTCATAAGCTTGATGAGGTGCTTGGGGTAGCTGATAGGATAACGGTTTTGAGGAGAGGGAGGGTTGTCGGCACTGTAGTGTCAACGCAGACCAACAGGGAAGAACTTGCTCAAATGATGGTTGGCAGGGAGGTAATGTTCAAGGCAAGAAAGAAATTGTGTGTGAGCAGTTCTGAAAAGGTACTTGAGGTTGATAATCTTGAGACCTATAACGATAAAGGATTGAAAGCTGTTAAGGGAATAAGTTTTCACGTAAGTGCGGGGGAAATATTCAGTATAGCCGGCATCTCTGGTAACGGCCAGAATGAACTTGTGGAATCCATAGTGGGACTTAGACGTGCGACTTCTGGGAGAGTGCTGTTTAGAGGAAGGGATATAACAAATTCTAACCCTTATTATATAGCGAGTTTGGGAGTTGGATATATACCATCCGATAGGATAGGTGTGGGCTTGATTCCCAATTTGTCCTGTGTAGAGAATGCGATTCTCAGAAAGTACAATCGGGAGCCCATACTTAGCGGTGGGTGTATCAATTATAATGTGGCACAGGAGTATACAAGCAGGTTGGTTAGGGAGTTTGATATATCCGTTGCGAGCATAAGAAGTCCTGTTAAGCTTTTATCGGGGGGTAATATGCAGAAGCTCTTGTTTGCCCGTGAGATCTCTGAAAATCCCTCGTTACTCATAGCTGTTCATCCTACCAGGGGACTTGATGTGGGTGCAACCGAGTTTTTTAGGAATAAGTTGATAGAGGTGAGGAATGCAGGGACTGCCATTCTGCTTATCTCTGAGGATTTGGATGAGATATTCCAACTATCCGATAGGATAGCTGTCATATACGAAGGAATTCTCATGGGTATTGTGGACTCAGAAAGCACTTCCTTGAGAAAAGTGGGACTGATGATGGCGGGTTCCCGTCCGGAAATGGCGGCATGTTGAGTGTTCGCTTTGAGAAGCGAGAACAGACGTCCACCAATCTTAAGGTAATAATAGCGTTTGTTTCTATAGTCATTGGCATAGGCGTCGGCGGGGTAGCAATTCTCATAGCTGGTATAAATCCGTATGCAGTATATAAATCGCTTTTCCTTGGTGCCTTCGGTAGCGGTTATGCGTTCTCTGAGACGCTTGTTTCGGCGACACCTTTGATTTTGATAGGTGCTGGTTTGGCATTGGTATTTAGGATGAATTTGTGGAACATAGGAGCTTATGGTCAGTACATAATGGGGGCTATTTTCAGCTCCTATTTTCCTCTATTTATGTCTCCACACATGCCTAAGGTTTTGATGCTTGGCATGATGTTTGTTGCTGGTTTGTTTGGAGGAGCAGTTTGGGCTATTATTCCTGGTGTACTCAAGGCTTACTGGGAGGTTAATGAGGTTATTACTACTCTCCTAATGAACTACATTGCCCTATATATATTGAAATTTCTTATGTATGGGCCGTGGAAAAACCCTATGAGTTATGGGTTTCCGCTTTCAAAACCATTTCCAAGCAGCGCGCAGCTTCCCGTTCTTTTCCCTCACACGAGAGTAAATCTTGGGTTGGTTTTTGGGTTTTTAGCGATTGTGCTCATATGGATGTTGATTAAGAAAACAAAATTTGGGTATGAGATAAGGATCATAGGAGAGAACATCAAAGCTGCCAGGTATGCCGGGATAAACGTTGGTAGAAATATAATCTTAGCTATGGCTATAAGTGGAGCTTTGGCAGGTCTTGCAGGAATGTGCCAAGTTTCCGGTATTATACACTTTCTCCAGATTAAGATAAATCCGGGGTATGGTTATACAGCCATTATAGTGGTTTGGCTTGCATACCTTGATCCGATACTCACAGGTGTGGTTGGAGTGCTTCTTGGTGGTTTGTCCTCGGGAGGTTTTTCCATTCAGATTAGCATGAGGGTCCCCTATGGTATTGTGGGACTTATAGAAAGCGTGATGCTTTTTAGTCTTATAGGGGCTCAAGTATTTACACGTTACAGATTAAGAATCCGGAGAAAAGTGGGTGCATGAGTGGTTCTCATATAGTTATTACTGATCTCCTGTCTAATGCCATAAAGTCTGGGACCATCATATTGTATCCTACCATAGGTGAGATATTCGCGGAGAGAACAGGAATTCTTAATCTTGGAATAGAGGGCATGATGATAATAGGAGCCCTTACAGGTTTTGTGGTTACATACACAAGTGGCAATCCTTATCTTGGCTTTGTTATTGGTGCTGTGGCGGGTGGTTTGGTGTCCCTTGTGCATGCCTTTATTTCCGTTACACTTAGAGGCAACCAGATTGTTAGTGGACTTGCTCTTACCATATTTGGGCTCGGTGCAACAAATTTCTACGGACAGCGTTGGATAAATGAGAGACTGAGCGTGGGATTGTCGTCCGTTTCTATACCACTGCTTTCCAAGATTCCCATTGTAGGGGCGGTGCTGTTTTCACAGGATTTGCTTGTTTATCTGTCGTATGTGCTTGTAGTTGTGTCTTGGGTGGTTTTGTATAAGACCAAGATAGGTGTAAATTTGAGGGCTGTAGGTGAAAACGCTAAGGCTGCGGATGCAATGGGTGTTGACGTATATGCAACAAGGTATTTCTGGACGTTCTTTGGAGGTTTGATGGCGGGTGCGGGTGGAGCCTATCTCACCATAAGTTATGCTCCGTTTTGGCTGGATGGCATCACTGCTGGGAGGGGATGGATAGCTGTAGCGCTTGTTATATTTGCCATGTGGGATCCGCTCAAGGCTGTGTTTGGAGCTTATTTGTTCGGTGGTATAGATGCATTGCAGTTTCAGCTGCAGGCTACTGGGACCGATATACCGTCGTCTATTCTCAATATGTTGCCCTATTTGGTAACCCTTGTGATCATTGTTGTGGCAAGCATAATTGTAAAGGCAAGGCACATGGGTCCTCCTAGGGAGCTAGGTATTCCCTATTCCCGAGAGGATAAATAGCCTCTCGCTTTCCAACAATCCATGTGGTATATTTGTTATCAAAAACGGGGGTAGGGGGGTAATACATGTTCATACATCTTCACAACCATTCTGAGTACAGTTTACTGGATGGTGCTACAAGGCTTGGAGATATGGTGGACAAGGCTGCCTCAGACGGGATGGGGGCAGTTGCCCTGACTGATCATGGTAACATGTTTGGCGCCATAGAGTTTTATAAGCTTGCCAGAGGGTGTGGTTTGAAACCCATAGTGGGGTTTGAAGCCTATTTATCCAAAACATCAATGGAAACCCAAGAGAAGGGAACGTACCACCTTACTCTGCTTGCTAAGGATAAAGTTGGGTATAGGAACCTTATGTACCTTACTACTATGTCTTACACTAGGGGGTTTTATTATAAGCCAAGGATAGATAAAAACCTTCTTAGAGAGCATTCAGAGGGTTTGATAGCGGGGAGCGCGTGTTTGCATGGTGAGGTAAGCGTAAAACTGCTGTCTGGTGACTATGACGGAGCGAGGAGGGCCGTTGAAGAGTATAAGGGTATATTTGGGTCAGGGAATTTTTTCTTGGAGATAATGCGCCATGGTTTGGAGGAACAAAAGCAGATAGAGAAGGATCTAATGAGGCTTTCTATAGAGACAAATACACCCCTTGTTGCTACTAATGATTGTCATTATTTGGATAAAGAGCATGCCGAGGCTCAGGATGCGTTATTGTGCATCCAGACCAATAGGAAGATTGAGGATGAAAATAGAATGAGAATGGGTTCCGAGGAGTTTTTCTTCAAAACCCAGGAAGAGATGTATTCTACCTTTGATGATTGTAGGGAGTTCGTTGATAATTCTAAGCATATTGCTGATGAGTGCAAACTTGATCTGGATATAGGAAAACTTACTCCTCCCCACTATAGAACACCTAATGGAGAAACCGAGGAAGAGTTTCTAAGAGCATTATCCTATGAAGGTTTAAAGAGAAGGCTTAGCAGGGAGAATCTCACTGAGGAGCAGGAAAGGGTTTACAGAGACAGACTGGAGCTTGAGTTGTCCATAATAGAGAAGATGAATTTTTCTGGCTATTTCCTTATAGTGTGGGACTTTATCAATTATGCTAAGACGAATAGAATACCCGTTGGTCCAGGCAGGGGTTCGGCTGCTGGTAGTCTTGTGTCGTATGCTATAGGTATAACGGATATAGATCCAATAAAATACAATTTATTGTTTGAAAGATTTCTTAACCCTGAGCGTATTTCAATGCCTGATATAGATGTTGATTTCTGTTTTGAGAGAAGGGATGAGGTTATACAGTATGTTAGGGAGAAATACGGCGAGTATAATGTTGCCCAGGTTATAACATTCGGCACAATGCAGGCCAAGGCTGTAGTAAGGGATGTGGCGCGCGTGATGGGTTTGACCTATAGAGAGGGGGATAAACTGGCTAAGATGATTCCTGATAAGCATACCCTTGAGGAGGCCGTGCAAAATAACCCTCAACTTAAGGGAGAAATAGATAGAGACGATAGAATGGCCCGGTTGTTTAAGATATCAAGGGCTCTGGAGGGTGTTAAAAGGCATGCTTCTACTCATGCTGCGGGTGTTGTAATCTCAGAGAGACCAATATATGAGAGATGTCCTCTCTACAAACCTCCTAATGAAGATGTTTATGTTACTCAGTTTTCAAAAGAGTATTTGGAAGATGTGGGTTTGATAAAGTTTGATTTCCTCGCCCTAAGAAACCTCACGGTTATAGATTATACCATAAGGTCTATAGGTGAAGGCTTTGATATAACCTCCATTCCGTTGGATGATAACGCTACCTATGAGCTGCTCCAAAGCGGCAATACGTTAGGGGTCTTCCAGCTTGAATCTCCGGGAATGCAGCGCCTGATAACGGATTTTAAGCCGGAAAGATTTGAGGATCTGATAGCATTGGTTGCTCTCTATAGGCCTGGACCTTTAGGCAGCGGGATGGTTAAGGATTTTATAGACAGAAAGCATGGAAGGAGGCCCATAGAGTATCCGCTTCCAGAGCTTGAGGATATTCTCAAGGAAACTTATGGTATAATCCTCTATCAAGAACAAGTTATGCAGATAGCGAGTAGATTGGCTGGGTATTCGTTGGGAGAGGCTGATATATTGAGAAGAGCTATGGGCAAAAAGAAAATGGATGTAATGGAGGAACAGAGGAATATATTTGTTGAGAGGAGCATAAGGAATGGTGTGGATAGAGCTAAGGCAGAGCATATCTTTGATCTTATGGTTAAGTTTGCCGAATATGGGTTCAACAAGAGTCACTCTGCTGCCTATGCTTATATAGCTTATCAGACGGCTTATCTTAAAACCCACTACACAGAACATTTCCTCAATGCTCTTTTGACTAGTGAGAAAAACCAGACGGAGAAGATAGCTCCGTATATAGAGGAGTGCAGGAGGTTGGGGATTCCCGTGTTACCGCCGGATATTAACGAAAGTGGCAGGGATTTTTCTGTGGTTGAACACGACGGCAGGAAGATTATAAGGTTTGGTTTAAGAGCCATAAAGAACGCCGGTAGCTCTGCTATAGATAATATAATTGGTGAGAGGAATCGTGGAGGTCCCTATGGATCCATATTTGATTTTGCAAGGAGGGTTGACAAAAGGAAGAATAACAGAAAAGTGATTGAGAGTCTGATAAAAGCGGGTTGTTTTGACTCTCTGGGAATAAACCGGGCTACCCTTCTCCGTTATATGGATGAGATAATGGAGTGGGCCGATAAGGTTCAGAGACAAGTTTCTGGGAACACACTCTTTGCGTCTGCCTCGACCGATACGGCACCGCCGAGACTGGAGGAAGTAGATGTGAGTCCGTCTGAGATAATAGCCTATGAGAAGGAACTGTTGGGTATCTTCGTAAGCTCAGATCCCATTGAACCGCATAAAAATATGATGAGTTCCATTGCTACTGCAACGAGCAAGACCCTTAGTGCTCTGCCAGAGCTTGAGAATGTAGTGATATGTGGTGTTCCTATACATTTGAAGACGGCGTCCACCAGAAAGAAAGAGAAAATGGGATATCTGAAGCTTATGGATATGTACGGCATAGTAGAGGTGATTGTATTCCCAAAGATTTTGAAGGACCATGAGGAATTGTTGGAGAGTAATGATATACTGGTTGTGCGTGGGAGCGTGGATAGGGAAGGTGAGAAGGCTGTAGTGAGGGCTCAGAGTATAGAGAGATTATCGGATGTGAGGAACAGGGTGAAGGAGATTTCTCTGGTGTTGCGGAGTCCTATAAAGGAGTCTGTGGGTGCGCTCAAGAAGTTGCTGTTGGAGAAAGAGGGAAAGGTTCCACTGAGGATAGAGGTTGTAGAAGATGGAAAGTTGTATGAAATACAAACGCCCTATTCTGTCCATGTTGATTCATCTATAGTGGATGAGATATATAAAAAGGGGGCAGGGGTCAGGCTTAGATTTTGAGGTTGAAGTATTGAGAAAATGCTTCCCATACTTCTTCAACGGTGATTCCACGGGATGATTCCCAGTTATCCGATTTTATGGCGATGGTTTTGCTGCTTAAAGGTCTCCAGCACTTGTACGAGTAACCTGTGTGCATTACTATCATTGGTGTTCCAACCGAGGCTGCCAGGTGCATGGTTCCTGTGGGGTTCAGTATGAGTAGGTCAAAAAATGTGAAAAAAGCTGCTAGTTCGGGTAGAGGCATGGTTGGAACGACAAAAGGTTTTTTGGAACACTTGTTGGATATTTCATTTATTTTGCCTTCCTCTCCAGGTCCTGTTATGTACACCACGTTAAATAAACCGGTGTTTGTTATCCTATCTGTAAGCTCTATAAATTTTTCCTCTGGCCATCTTTGGTTAAACTTTTTGAAGTTGCCTGGATGGATGGCAATGTTTTTTTTGTGTTCGTCGAGTCCGAGGCTAATGAATCTTCTGTTAGCGGCTTTCCTGAATTTGTCAGGTGGATTAAATTCAAGGTATGCCTCAAATGGAGCGTTGAAGAATTCGGCCAATGCACCGTATCTTTTGACCATGTGCTCCAGTGGTTCTGTTTTCACTGTGTGAGTGTAGAATCTTGTCGCATTGTCTTTGTCAAAGGAAACCCTTATATCAGCGCCTGTAACCCTTGTTAAATATGCGGAGGTTTTTGAGAAGGAGGGATTTAAGTCCACCACAACATCCCACTTTTTGAGGAGGAAACCGTATAAGAACCCCGGTAAGTTTGTCATGTTTGATAGTTTTGGGTAAACTACCACCCTGTCTACATAGGGGAGTGCTTGAGCAAAATCTTCCACGGCCTTGTTGATAAGTACGGCAATCTCGCTTGTGGGAAATCTTCGTTTCATTCCGTGTATGAACGGTGTTGATACAATGAAATCCCCCACTCTACCCAGCCATATAAAACACATCCTCTTTATATTGTTTAGCTCCATTTCTATCTGTATTTTTCTATTAACATATCAAGCTGTTTCAGAAAAGCTTTCACTTTGATAAACAGTTCCTCAAATACCTCCCTTGCTTCCTTTATATTACCCTCTTTGATTTTGGTCAAGATCTGAGAATTGTAGTGGTGAATCTCCTTATGCATATCCCCTAAGGCAACGAAATCGGGGTCGTCTCCAAACTCTTTGATACCACGGGAGTAGTAAAACTTTCCGAAGTTGCAAGATGTATGGTCTTTGAGCTCTATATTACACGTGCCGCTTATCAAGCAGTCGAATATTCTTTTGATACCCTTCAAGTGTTCCATTTTGGCGAATACAAAGGCTGTGTTTCTCTTGCTAAGTGAAAATTCAAGGAATAGACTTACGGCCTTATTCAGGTAGCTGACGAGCACGTTTACAGTGTCAGAGAGCTTGACGAGTTCTTCCTTTGTCATTTCAGACATGTGAGCTGTTTCTTCTATGCTATCGGTTATTTGTTTCGTAGCTGATGATTGTTCCTCAACGGCGGAGGCTATGTTTGTGACGAGTTCGACAAGCCTCTCTATGGAATCCATAATGGTGTTGAACCCTTCACTGGTCTGATTTGATATTTCTACCTGCCTTAGCACACTGCCTTTTACTTCATTACTTCTTTCTGCAACGTATCTTATGCTTTTCTGGATGTTTTCTACTATTTCTTCTATTTCCTTAGCTGAGTTTTGAGTTTTCTCTGACAGTCTTCTGACTTCGTCCGCCACCACTGCGAATCCCCTGCCGGCTTCTCCAGCCCTTGCGGCTTCTATGGCAGCATTAAGTGCAAGAAGGTTGGTTTGCTCCGCTATATCGTGTATAGCTCCCAGTATTTCTCCTATTTTCTTTGAGCTGCTTGTAAGTTTGCCTGTTTCTGTGCTAAACAACTCTATTACTTCCTGTACCCGTGAGGAGTGTGTCAGGGATTCCTCTATTATCTTGCCACCCTCTTTGGCTATTTCCATTGTTTCCTGTGCTCTATCAGAAGCCTGAGTGGCGCTGTGGGCTATCTCCGAGATAGCTGAACTCATCTCTTCACTTGCTGCCATAACTTGTGCTGCCATTTTTCTTGTTTCGTCAGCCATTTCCTCTACAGTTACGATGTTGTTTGATAGAGGAACAACATTTTCCATGGCTTTGCTCATCTTTTCCATCGCCGAGACGATGTATCTCTCTATGGTATCGAGAAGCACGTTAACCCAGATTGATACTATGCTTACTTCATCTGTTATGCTGTTCTTGAATACATCGCAATTTGTACAGTTTCTGCCCTTTTTGAAGATAGGACACCTGGGATTTTCTGAGAATTTTCCGAATGTGCTCCAGCATGGTGATAAGGCTGAATGTTTTCTGCATTCCTCCTCGTCCACATGGACCAGTTCGGTGCACGATACCTCCTTTATGGGCATTCTTTCTTTGAGATTTCTTTCTCCTGCTGAAAGTACTATATTTCCAAGTTCGTCCAGTGGCTTCATGGATTTGAATAGTATGAACATAGTCGTGCCAAGCACTATAAGTCCCAACAGAAAGACTACTAACACGAGGGAGTATATGCCGGATTTGTACAGTTCCACTTCTTTTGTACAGTCCTGCGCGTAGATGAAGTATCCCACCGGGGATCCAGAGTTGTCGAGTAGGGGTACATGTCCCACCATATAGAATTTATTATGGTATTTTACCAAGCCGTTTAGGTGGATCAGGGATTTTATGTTTTCCCCGTAGATATACTGGTATCTGGGTAAACTTTTATTCATTACGCCCACAGCGCTCTGGATGTTGAATAGTTTACATGCCTTTTTGAGTACGTTTTTTAGTGGGGTGCTTATTTCAAGGTTGTTTTTGTAGACACACAAATATAACGTGTCATTCTTTATGGATACTCCGTTTGATAGGATTTTCCCTCCAGGCACGGTACTCACTCTGTAGCCCTTTATTGTTGATTGCAGATTGGGTGGAAGTGATACCGTTATGGATTTCATTTCTTTGAGCTTTGCGTGGATGAGAGCGTTAATTCCATATTTTATTCTTAGAAATAATTCGTGATACCTACTGTTTAGGGCTTTGTCCATATTGGCAATACCAACAATTACTATGGTGCACAGCATTACAATGATACCAATTACTATTACACCTGCCAGTTTTCCTTTAATGGTAAGTTTCATTTCTTTCCCCTCCGTGAAGAAGTTTTTATGGGATTATAGTTGTTTGTAAGTATTTTAACAAGTAAAAAATAATTCAGTTACTTATATAAACATGTGTTTAGAGATTTATGGGAACCAAATGGATTGACATACTACCAGGCTTTCCCGTAGAATGGAGAATTATGGAGAGTTGTGAAATTGCTACCATTGTTGTAGGGGTGTTGCAGGTAAACTGTTATGTGTTTATGGACACCTGTACCAATGTAGCTATGATTATAGACCCGGGAGACGAGGGCGATAAGATTGCTAAGTATGTGGATGAGAAAGGCGCTGTTCCTTCCATTATTGTGAATACGCATTGTCATCCCGATCACACCTGTGCCAATATGGATTTGAAGAGGGAGTTTGATGTACCCCTTGCCATAGGGGATGGGGATAGAATATGTCTTGAGAAATCGTACGTGCTTGCTCAGGAGCTCATGCTTAGCTGTCAACCTTCTCCTCGACCAGATATCCTGTTGAAAGGAGGGGAGGAGATTAAGATTGGAGCGTTTGTATTTGAGGTTATTGAAACACCTGGGCATACCCCTGGGTCTATTTGTTTGTTCAACAGGGAGAAGAGTATTCTTTTTAGTGGGGATACACTTTTCCATGAGTCTATAGGGCGATGGGACTTAGAGGGTGGTGATTACAAGTCTCTCCTTCAAAGCGTTGAGAAGCTACTCCTTCTTCCCTCAAATACGATCGTATATCCTGGCCACGGGCAAACTACAACCATAGCTCACGAGAGGGACTATAATCCTTTTATTTAGAATAAGGAAGGGGGCAACAACCCCCTTTATTACTCCTCTATCTTAATGGATTCTGTGGGACAGGCCTCTGCTGCTTCTTTAATCTCGTCTAGAGAGGCTCCCTCGGGATTCACCACGGTGGCTTTTCCGTCCTTAATCTGGAATACATCTGGTAACATATCGACACAGACCTCACAGGCAATACAGGTGTCATCAACCCAAACCTTAGCCATACCGCACCTCCAAAATTTTGGTCTTCAAAATAACTCCACCTATTATTTATATTCGCCTGACCATGTCAAGAGAAACCTATGTGTTCTTTTTCTTATCCAGCAGTTCCTTGACCGTTTTCTTGAGTTCAGAAAGGTCTGGAGATTTGACTATGTAGGCGTCCGCTATCCACGTGTAAAAGCTCTGTTTGTGATGGGTGTAGGCTGTGGATATTATGACCGGTGTGTCGGGAGCCATTTCCTTCATTTTTCCCACTACTTCAAGGCCGCTCATTCCTGGCATAGTGATGTCAAGTACTACCAGGTCCGGCTTTTCTTTTTTGAAAGCCTCAAGTGCGCTTTCTCCGTCCGGATAGGAGGAGACTTCATGTCCTTCTTCAGATAGTTCCTCTGAATACAGCAACCTTATAGCATCCTCGTCATCTACCACCATTATTTTCGCCATCAACCCCTCCTGATTCTGTTTTTAAGGGTAATTTTATCTTGAACCTGAGCCCTTTTTCTCCATTGCCAAATGTGGTGTTGTGGGCTTCCACTGTACCACTGTGAGCCAGTATGATTTGTTTCACTATTGCCAGTCCCAATCCTGTCCCGTGAGACTTTGTAGAGTAGAAAGGCTTGAATATATTATGAACTGGTTCTCCCTCTATCCCACCGGCATTGTCTTTTATTTCTATCTCTACTACATCTCCATTTCTCGCGGTTGAGATCCAGATTTTTCCCTTTCTTTTCCCTATAGCCTCCACGGAGTTTTTCAATATGTTTATGAGCACCTGTTTCATCTGTGATGGGTCACCCTGGATGTACCTAGCATTGGGATGGATGTTTGTTACTACCGTAACAAAACTATTTGGTATACCGACCGCGTTCATGCTCTCTTCAATGATGGTTTCTACACTGAACAGCACGCTTTCGTTGACTTTAAACCCCTTGGCGTACTGGTTTATATCAACGACAAACTCATATATTCTTTCAAGCTCTTTTTCTATAACCCTTATATAGTTTTCGGATTTGTTGTCCTTTTTGATATATTTTTCCAGTCTCCTGAAGAGACCTATTACTCCTATAACAGCATTTTTTATCTCATGGGCTATCCAAGATGAAGCTCTCCCGAGTCTGTAGAGGCTCTCCCTTCTCATGTTGCTGGGATACCCTGTTTCAAGACGAGACTCCATGTCCTCTATATAAGAGGCTTTCATGAGATCATCCATGTATATGGAGAATAAAGGTTTCAGAACCTCCATGCTTTCTCTTACGCCGGCAGTTCTGCAGTTGGCATCTACTATCACAGAACCCAGCACTTTTTCTCTGCTTTTTATCGAAAACTCCCCGAGATTTTTGAATCCGAAGTACGAGCATATTTCTGCCACAGTGTCACCCCTGCACTCCATGGAGCAACTGTCGTTGAGTAGTATTTCAAAAAAAGGTGATGCTCTCCCTACAGAGGGATATTTCAATGCATGAGAGTTGAATGGGGCTCTCATCTGTTTTCTGAGTATTTCCTCTGGGAGTGCGTTGTATTCTTCAATATTTACCGATTCAGATGCTTCGAGGCCAAAGAATGGTTTTAGCGATTCTGAGCCATTATCATACAAGAAAAGTACCGCTTTTCTGCATTCCGGGATAACAGAGAAGAGAACATTCAGTATTACTCCTCCCATTTGTTCTATGGTTTCGCAGTTGAATAGCAACCGTTGGATGTTACCTATAAGTCTCCATTCATTCATTCTATCTTTACCCTTGCTCTTTTGTCTCTTTATACAACTTTTCCTGTTTTTTTCCAAGTGTTTACAGGATTATCTGTGTACCTATGCCTGCGTCCGTGAATATTTCCTCAAGGATGGAATGTTTCCTTGTACCGTTTATTATGTGTACTTTGTTTACCCCGTTTCTGATTGCATCTATAGCTGAAGTGATCTTTGGTATCATGCCACCGCTTATTGCGTTGCTGTCCATAAGCTGTTTAGCTTCTCCTACAGACAATGTTGATATGAGGTGTTTGTTCTCATCGAACACCCCATCTGTATCCGTAAGAAATATGAGTTTTTCTGCCTCAAGAGCCGATGCTACTGCGCTGGCCACAGCGTCTGCGTTTATATTGTATCTTTTACCTGATTCATCAAACCCTATGGGAGCTATGACCGGTATATACCCGACACTGGAGATATTTCTTATTATGGTGGGATTTATGTTGCCTACCTCTCCCACCAAGCCAAGATCAACGCGGGTGGAGGATTTCTTCCGTGCTTCTATCATGTTACCGTCTACGCCGGATATTCCTACTGCTTTTCCTCCCATCTGGTTTATCTTCAAAACTATTTCTTTGTTTATCTTACCCGCAAGTACCATTATTACAGCTTCCATTACTTCCTCTGATGTTATCCTCAAACCGTTGTGAAACGTGCTTTCTATGTTGAGTTTTTCCAGTATATCTCCTATTTGTTTTCCTCCTCCATGTACTATAACCGCATTTATGCCAACGTACTTTAGCAGAGATACATCCTTGCAGAAACTGTTTTTGAGTTCATCGTTCTCCATAGCACTGCCGCCGTACTTTATTACGATAGTTTTGGAGTGAAATTCCTTGAGGTATGGTAGTACTTCCACAAGGTATTCGCCTTTGTTAAACATAACTCCCCTTCTTGGAGTTTAATGTTTTGGATGTAAAAATCAACTGCGTAATTGCTTGTGTTATTTGTTAAAAAAGACGTATTATTTTCGTATAATACTGTTTATACTTGTATAAACTTGTGTATTTTTGTGTAAATGTAGTTGAAAAAAATTACTTCGGGGTTATTATTAGCAACCGAGAGAATTGAGTGCTAACAAAAATGAAGGGAGGTAAAAGTATGGCGTGGAAACCTCTGATGGACAGGGTTCTGGCAGAGATACTAGAGAAAGAGGAAAAGACAGAAGCGGGGATTATTATTCCCGACACAGCTAAGGAAAAGCCACAAGAGGCTAAGGTGGTCTCGGTGGGTGGTGATGTGGAGACTGTGAAGGAGGGAGATATAATCCTGTTTGCGAAGTATTCGGGTACGGAGGTTAAGATAGACAACAAGGATTATATAATTCTTAAGGAAGACGAGATACTTGCAAAGTTTGAGTAAAGAATAGGGAGGTGAGGTAATGAGCGCGAAGCAACTGGAGTTCGGAGATAGAGCAAGAGATTTGTTGATGAAGGGTATTAATCAGCTGGCGGATGCTGTAGCTGTTACTATGGGTCCGAGGGGTAGGAACGTTGTAATAGACAGGAAGTTTGGCAGTCCTACGATTACGAAGGATGGTGTTACCGTTGCGAGGGAGATTGAACTCAAGGATCCGTATGAAAACATGGGTGCTCAGCTCGTTAGAGAAGTGGCAAGCAAAACAAGCGATGTAGCAGGGGACGGGACTACGACGGCTACGATTCTTACCAGGGCTATTTTCAAAGAGGGTTTGAGAAATGTTACGGCAGGTGCCAACCCCGTTGAGATAAAGAGAGGAATAGATAAAGCTGTAGCTAGGGTTGTTGAGGAGCTTAAGAAAGTTTCCAAGGAGGTAACCCAGAAGAAGCAGATAGCGGAGGTTGGGACTATATCTGCCAATAACGATAAGGAGATAGGAGATATTATAGCGGATGCCATGGATAAAGTAGGGAAGGATGGAGTAATAACGGTTGAGGAAGCCAAATCTATGGAGACAGAACTTGAACTTGTCGAAGGTATGAGGTTTGATAGGGGATACTTGTCTCCTTACTTTGTCACGAACACGGATAAAATGATAGCCGAGCTTGAGGATCCTTATATTGTGATAACGGATAAGAAGATAAGTTCCATGCAGGAATTTTTACCTGTGGTAGAAAAGATAGCCAAAGCAGGCAAACCTTTCCTGGTTATAGCTGAAGATGTTGAAGGGGAAGCCTTGGCAACGCTGGTTGTGAACAAGATAAGGGGTACTATTTCTTGTGTGGCAGTTAAAGCACCTGGTTTCGGTGACAGAAGGAAGGAGATGCTTAGAGATATAGCGATCCTGACAGGAGGCCAAGTTATCAGCGAGGAAACTGGAATGAAGCTGGAGAGCGCGGATCTCTCTGTACTCGGAAGGGCCAAGAAGGTAATAGTGGATAAGGAAAACACTACTATTGTTGATGGTGCTGGTTCTAAGGAGGATATTCAGGCGAGGATAAAGCAAATAGATGCCCAAATTGAGCAGTCCACCAGTGAATATGACAAGGAGAAATTGAGAGAGAGGAAAGCCAAGCTAGCGGGGGGAGTGGCTGTCATAAAGGTGGGTGCTGCTACGGAAACGGAGATGAAGGAAAAGAAAGCCCGCGTTGAGGACGCTTTGAACGCTACTAAGGCTGCTGTTGAGGAAGGTATTGTCCCTGGAGGTGGTGTTGCTCTTCTGAGATGCCAGAATGTCCTTGACGATTTCAAGGGTGAGAATGATGACCAGGACATCGGTGTGAAGATAGTAAGAAAAGTGCTTGAGGAGCCAGCAAGAGTTATAGCAAGTAATGCGGGTTACGAGGGCTCAATTATAATAAACAAGATAAAGGAGAATAGCGATACGGGTTACGGTTTTGATGCAAGGAACGGGGAATTCTGTAATATGTTTGAAAAGGGCATCATAGATCCTACGAAGGTTGAGAGAACCGCTCTTCAGAATGCGGCAAGTGTTGCGGGGTTGCTGCTTACTACTGAAACCCTTGTTACTGATATTCCTGAAGAGAATAAACAGACAGCAGGTGGAGGAATGCCTGGGGGCATGCCGGATATGTATTAAAAAAAGCCCCACTACGGGGCTTTTTTTGTATGTGAATGTGATGTGTTTAGTGCTTTTTCATTACTTCTGTATTCCAGATCCTCGACATTTCAGTGAGATACTTTATCACTTTATCCATTCTCCCCGGGTCATTATGGGCATTGGAAGCGAATATTTCAGAGAGTATGTAGTCGTATAATCCCCTCAGAAAGTCTACCGTCTCTGCATCGGAGCTTTCATCAAGGGATTCTCGAAGAACAGACAGTACAGCCGTCAACTTATCTATGTTTTCTGCTTTTTCCTTGATTCTCTGCCGTTCCATGAATTCTTTCGCCTTTATTGCAAAACCCAGAGCCCCTTCGTAGAGCATAGAAACAATTTGTAGTTTATCCACAGCGGTAGATATCATCATGTTTTTGTATGTTTTGTACACCTCGCTTGCAGTCATTTAGATTCCTCCTTACTGTCAAATATCATGCCCACAAACTCTATAAGTTTTTTTTGAAGGTTGATAACATCTTTGGGTGGAATTTCCCTGATAACCTGCCCCGTTTTTACGTCTATTACCTTTACTACGAAGCCCCTTATTGTTGTGTTGTAGGAAAATCTTACCTCTCTGTTGAGCACTTCCAGAACTTGGTTTATTTCCTGTACGATTTTGGCTATTGTCTCTCCGCGGTGTTTATTTGTAGCATTGGGGGTTTTATCCTCTTCATTTATTTTTATTTCTCTCTGTGGCGTGATGTTTTGGGTCTTTGTATGTTCCTGTTGTTTGTGTGATGTAAGATTAGACAGAGTGATATGTGTAACTTCAATTCCTTTAATACTCATGATTCCGCCTCGCTCATTTGTTTTTACTGCTGTTATTCAAGCTGTTAAATATCTGGGTCATGTAGTTGCTTTGATTCTTCAGCACCCCTATATACCTGTCCATCTGGGCAAACATCATTGTCATCATTACACGTTCTTGCTCTATTTGTTTGTTCATTTCGGCTATTTGTTTTGTTATGTTATCCATCTCGTTTTGCAGTTGTTGTTCCTTCATGCTTATGGGCCCATTTGGAGAGGTGGCATTTAGGAGTGAGTTTTGGAGATTGGTTAGCAACCCATTGCTTCCCTCAAGAAAAGATTTAACATCCTGTAGGTTATTATTTACGGCCTGTTCAAACGTTGTTTTATCAAACTCCATCTTGCCGGAGTCAGTAAAGGTAATTCCGAGGTCGCTTAAGTACTTTACACTTCCTGAGTTCTTGAAGGCGTTCAGGAAGGCGCTCTTCAGAGAATTTTCCACAGATTCCGCTGCTACACTTCCAAAGAAGGCGTCTCCAACATTTTTTTCAGTGTCGTAGGAAGAATTCTTATTTATATAGTCTATTACATCGTTGTAGTCTTTCACGATGTTTTCCATATCCTTTTCGAGTTTAGATGTATCCATGTTTATATAGAGAGTGGACGCACCTGGACCTTTTAGATCTATTTTGACGCCGGGGAGATAGCCTTCAAGTGTGTTTGTACCTGATGTTATACTTACCCCGTCCAGTGTTAGCTCGGCGTCCTGTGAGTCCACGACGGGTGCTGTACCAAAGTCTAAACTTGTATCATTTGTGGTTATGGTTAGGTTATTGGCTGTGCCGGTTGGTGTTTTTAGTACCACCTTATACCCTGTGCCGTCGTATACTATGCTTGCTTGTAATCCTGAACCGGAGTTGTTTATCTCGTTTGCAAAGTCGCTCAGTGTGGTGGAACTATCCACATTGATTGAGTAAGCAGTATTTCCTACCTCAAATGAGAATGTCCCCGGTGCTGTTGCCACAGTGTCATCTTCAGAGTCGTAGTCGTTTGTAGATACCCATGTTTGTCCCTGGGCTATTTGTGTTACGTCAAGGGAGTGGACTCCAGATCTTGGTGTGCCTGTGATCGAAACAGTTGCCGCGTCTGTGTTGCTTGATGTAGCTTGAAGTATGTTTAAGTCACTCATCATTCCATTGACGTCTTGAAGAAATGCTGAAAGTTTTTTGCCTAGCGTGGAAAAGTTTTCATAATAGGTTTGTAAAAGTGTCTTGCGCCCTTGCTCTATGAGGATAGGTTGTTTGTCAACCGCTATTAGCTTGTCTATGAGGGAATTTAGGTCCATCCCACTACCTAATCCCAGGTCCGTAATGGTGCCTAACTGCATATCCACCTCCTTCTAACTCAGGTAATCGGATGTTCCACTGGAAAACTTAATCATGGATGTCTGTTTTTCAAGTTGTATACATAGGCGAGCACTTCGGCTACAGCCTGATATAGCTCACGGGGGATTATTTCACCTACGTCCGTCCTTTTATACAGCTCTCTGGCGAGAGAAGGGTTTTCAACAATGGCTACATCATGTTCCATGGCTATTTTTTTTATCCTCTCAGCGAGTTTGTTCATACCCTTTGCCACACAGGTGGGAGCTGGCATTGTGTCTTCGTCATACTTTAAGGCTACTGCATAGTGTGTAGGGTTTGTTATTACCACGTCAGCGGTTTTCACGCCTTCCATCATTCGTTTTCTTGCGAGTTCCATCTGAAGTCTTCTTATCCTGCTCTTTATGAGGGGATCACCTTCTAGCTGTTTGTGTTCGTCTTTTATTTCCTTTATGCTCATTCTTATGCTTTTTTCAAAGGTGTATTTTTGTAGTAGATAGTCCAATATTGCCATGAGGAGCAGAAATATGGTTATGTAGCCTACGATCGCGAACGTGCTTTTACCTAAGGCTGCAGCTATGGTGATGGTTTGCGTGTCTATGAGACCGAACCAATGTGGAAGTGAATGCTTTACGAATATGTATAGTATGTATGAAACTACAAGTACCTTCAGTAGGGATTTTACAAGTTCTCCAAACGATTTCAAGGAAAACATGTTTTTGAATCCGTTGACGGGATTTATTTTGTCAAATTTTATCTCGAGGACCTTTGGTGTTATCATGAATCCTACTTGGATTACGTTGATCAGTATGGAGATGAATAACATGAGTATAAAGAATGGTACGAGGATGTGTAGCATTTTGTATGTTATATCCTTCACGAGCCATACGAAATTGTTCGTTGTGAGTTCAAAGCCGGGAGCTATGCCTATGTAGTGAGTGAAGAGCTTCATCAGGTTTTCTGCAAATGATGTGGAAAAGAAGTAGTAAAACACAAGGGCGGTTACAAGTATAAACACGGTGTTTAGTTCAACAGATTTTGCTACTCTTCCTTCTTCTCGTGCTTCTTGTCTACGCTTGGGTGTCGCCTGTTCGGTTCTTTCCTCGTCGTTCTCTGGCATCTAGAACCCCTTTAGCACTGAGTATATCCAGTGCACAGCATATCCGTAATATTTCACCATTACATCGGCTGAGAAATTGAGGGATAGTGCGAAGGCAAAAAGCCCCAGACCTATACTGAGTGGGAATGCTACTATCATGACGTTCATTTGTGGCATTATTCTTGCGAGGACCCCAAAGATCACATTGGTTATTATGAGAGCCACCACGGCGGGGGCAAGTATTTTGAAGGATAAGTCAAACATGACTATTACGAGGTGGTTTAGAATGCTGAGTATGCTTCTGTGCATGGCAAATGTCCCTATGGGGACAAGTTTAAAACTGTCTACCATAGCTTTGATGAATAGATAGTGCCCGTTTATGGATAAGAATACGAGTATAGCGACTATGCTCATGAATTCTGCTAATATGGATATCTGTATATTCTGTTCAGGGCTTAGGACGTTTGCTATAGTGAACCCCATCATGAATCCTATGAGGTTTGCTGAGTACTCTATGCCTGTCCATATGAACTGTATAGTAAAGGCCATCATTACACCAAGTATTAGGTTTTCGGCACTGATTAGTGCAAGGTCCCACAGATTGTTCATTCCCACAACTGGTACATATTGTTTTACGAACGGGTATATAGCCAATGAGAATATTAGAGCGAAGCCTATCTTGACTTGAGGTGGTATGTAGGCGCTAGAGAATACAGGCGCCACTATTATTATTGTTGAGACCCTTATGAGGACGAACATAAAGGGTATGAGCACTGTCCACACAAGGTGTGGATTCAGAAGCTCAAGCATCACTTCAACAAGCCGGGGATAGAATTGTAGAGTTGAATGGTGTAGTTTACTATGAGTTTTGTCATCCACGGGGCAAGAAATATGACAGCAAGAGCGACAGCTATAATCTTTGGTATAAACGTGAGTGTCATCTCTTGTATTTGTGTAACTGCTTGAAAGATGGCCACTATGAACCCGGCTATGAGGCTTATTATCAATATCGGCATGGATAGTAGCAGTGCCACTTCAGTGGCGCTTTTGGCTATGCTTATTACTGTGGATATATCCATACATCACCCCAGATGATAACTTTTGAATAATGTTAAGACAACAAGATTCCAGCCATTTGCAAGTACGAACAGCAGCAATTTAAACGGTAGTGATATCATAATGGGCGGTATCATCATCATGCCCATGCTCATAAGCACGCTTGCTACAACCATATCTATAATGAGGAAAGGTATGTATATCATGAAGCCTATCTCAAAGGCTGTTTTCAGCTCGCTTATTATGAATGCAGGGATAACTATACCAAGTGATAGGGATTCTGGATTTTTGGGATTTTTATACCCACCCACCCTGAGGAACAAAGCAAGATCCGATTCTCGGGTTTGGGAAAGCATGAACTTTTTTAGAGGTTTTTGTGCTCTGTTGTATGCTTCTTGGAGCGTTATTTTGTTGTTAACGAGTGGTTTGTAGGCGTTGTTGTATATTTTGGTAAACACGGGGGCCATTATGAAGAATGTCAAAAACAGAGCTATGCCTATGAGTATCTGGTTCGGTGGCATTTGTTGAGTACCTAGTGCCTGACGAAGTATGGCGAGTACTATTATTATACGTGTGAATGATGTCATCATTATAAGTATTGACGGGGCTAGGGCTAAGACTGTCAGGAGTATCAGTATCTTTATGGAGTTGGCAACTTGGACAGGATTGTTTGTAGCGCCAAGATTGATGCTGATAGATGGGGATGGAATTGAAGCTGCGTGGGCGTATCCGTAGAGGATAAGCACGCCAGCTATCAGAGCCATTGCCCATCTAATGGTCTTTCTCATCCTTACCTTCTTTCATTTCGGATAGAAGTGTGACAGAGTCTCCTACTCCTATTATAAATTTCCTGCCGTGAACTTCAATAATAGCTATGTAATGTTTGTTATCTATGTAAAGCCTTTCAATCAATCTTATATTGCCACTTTTGAAACGTGATGGGATTTTTAGTTTTTTGAGAAAGTACACCGAAACTATGAAAAAAGCCACTATGAATATAAGAGCTGATATACCCTTGAGCAGCTCCGCCCCGTAGCTAGGTACTGATGGAGAAGCAAGAGCTGTCCCCGGCAAAATGAGCAGAAGAAAGAGTATAATCATTTTACGTTGAGGCTCATTAACTCCTCTTTTGTGTATATGGTTACTACCCTGATGGAGAATTTTTCGTCTATTACGACAACCTCCCCATTACCGAACGGTTGTCCGCTTATTTTTATGTCTATATATTCTCCAGCATTTTTCTTGGTTTCAATTATATCATCGGTTTTCCACCTTAGTACATCCCTAAGCTTCACCCTCGTGGAAGCGAGCGAAAATGTTATGGTTAGAGGAATATCCTCGTATTTCTTTATTTCCTCAACGAGATTCATTGTATTATAAAGGAAGTAAAGTATATTTTTCTGACTATGTTGGCGTTGAGAGCTTTGTTGATAGCTTTGACTAGCTCCTTTCTCAGGGCCTGCTTGCCTTCGTTGGTCAGAAGTTCTGTTGAGGTTTTTGATGAAAGTATATCTATGATGGTATTCCTTATAATGGCCTGTTGTAGAGTATTTTCTTCACCTTCCTTTTTTTTCTTGTGGCTTCCAGCTTCAACAAGTACTATGTCTACCTTTAGGTATCTCTCTCCGCTTGGATCAGCAAGATTGACTATTATGGGTTTCAATGGAACGGCTACGAGATTTTTGGGTTCAACGTATTGGGGAGTTTCTGTGGCTTGGACGGGGACTGTTTTTGTTTCTGTTTTTTTTTGGATTGTTTTGTGTGAACCAAACATGAACATTTTGAGAGCCAACAGCACCACTATTAAACCAACGGCCCCACCGCCTATCATGAACAGCTTTTTCTTTGATTTGGGTTTTTCTTCCTTTTTTTCCTCTTTAGCCATTTTTGCCCCCATTCACGTGAATACCACAAACTTTCTCAAAAGTAAAGCCAAAGCATGGTTCCATGCTACTTAAAGGCTATTCTTGAAAGTCTTACCATGGTGAAGAATATCAGGTGATGAGAGCAATGTCAAATGTTGAGAGTTGGCCTTTTGTTGTTAAATGAAAGCTATTATCAACAGATCCAGTATCATTATAAGTAGAAATGGGAGAATGGTTTTTGATGCATCCACTATGTTTGTATCAGCTATGGCTGACGATACAATTAAGCATATACCAAGGGGTGGGGTAAGCATTCCTATGGCGAGGTTTGTTACAATGATTACACCTGCGGTTATAGGGTTTATCCCAATGTGCGCGAGAATAGGTGCTACCACTGGGACAAACAGTATTAGAGAAGCTGTTGTTTCAACGAATGTGCCCATTATCAGAAGGAATACGTTTACAATAAGCAACAGCAAAACTTTGTTGTGTGTTATGGAGAGGAACAGGCTCTGAAGCATTCCCTGTACGTTGTTCATGGATAGGAACCAAGAGAATACACTTGCCACAGATATTATCAAGAGTATAACGCAACTCGTTACCGTGCTGTCCACCAGTGATTTAAAAAAGTTTTTAGGTGTTATCTCTTTGTATATAAATACGCCCGCTGTGAATGAATAGAGAACAGCCACAGCTGCTGACTCGGTTGCCGTAAAAATTCCTCCCAGTATACCCCCCACAACGAGTATTGGTACACCGAGTGCCCATATTGCTCCCTTGAAGGCTTCCCATACATCTTTGGGGTTAAATGTTTTGTTTGACTTCAGGGAGCCGCGCGGGTGTATAAATGCTATGAGGGAGAGGGATGCTCCTATCAACACTCCGGGTAGTATCCCTGCTATGAACAGTTTTCCTATGGACACACCGGTTATAAACCCGTAGATTATCATGGGTATGCTGGGAGGTATGATTACCCCTATGGATCCGCCACTTGCCACAACACTGGCTGAAAAGTTCTTGTCGTAGCCCTGCCTTTTCATGGATGGTATTAGCATTGAGCCTATGGCCGCTGTATCTGCTGCTGCTGAGCCGCTTACACCTGCGAAAAGCATAGTTGAAAGTATGGCTGATATGGCCATTCCGCCCCTGAAGTGACCTACCAGTGAGTCGGCGAGCCTGACTATCCTTTTTGAGAGACCGCCGTTATCCATAAGGCTCCCAGCAAGCATGAATAAAGGGACGGCGAGGAGCATGTAAGAATTAACTCCGTCAAACATTCTTTTGGCTATCATGAACAACGGCATGTGGTACTTTATAAACGCCATGGTTGTTGATAGCCCGATTGCCAAGGCTATAGGAAAGGATAACAGTATAAGGAGGAAGAGAAGACCGAGAAGGTAGAACATGTTACTCCCCGAGGGTTGCTTTTATTGTTTCGGAGAGGGTGTGGAGTATCCAGATGCCTGATGCTATGGGTACACACATGAAGGGATAGGCGTAGGGTATCTCAAGGGTGGCGGTCTTCTGCATGTAGAACAGAGGAAGGAGTTTTAAACTTTCGGCAAGTATCATAATCCAGAATCCCATAAAGGTTGCATGTATGATTACTTTCAGAGCTTTTTCAAGGTTGGGATGAAGTTTTTCCATTATGATTTCTATACCTATGTGCGCTCCAGCTTTGTAAGCTACAGTTGAGCCAAAGAATGTTAGGTACACAAGCAGGAATCTTGATACTTCTCCTGACCAATACAGCGAGTGATTGAGTACATACCTGAAGAATACACCGCTTATTAGTAAGATGGATAGGGCAACGAGTAGTGATGCAACGAACACCTTTGTACCGGCGTTCACTGCATCACTCAGAAACAACAGATAATGAAACGCTGTTTTCACTGCGATTTTGTGGCTTTTAGTATTTCATCCAGATACTTTCTTGCTATACCTTTGAATCGTGCTTTGAGTGGTCTTACCTTTACTTTGAAGGATTCTATATCGGGGTGTTCGTCAATAACCATTCCCTTTTTCTTCAACTGTTCAAGGTAGTATGCTTCTTTTGCCCTGCTCATGCGTCTCTCGTATATGGAGGCTTCCTTTGTGGCTTCATACATCAGTTTCTGGTACTTTGGTGGGAGGGAGTCGTAGAATTTTTTGCTCCCCACGAATACAAGAGCTGAATAAACGTGTCTTGTTAATGTTAAATATTTCTGTACTTCGTAGAGTTTGTATTGATATATAACAGAGAGCGGGTTTTCCTGACCGTCTATTACGTGTTCGGCGAGCTGAGTATATATGGGCCATGGCATAGGTGTTGGGTTTGCAC
>CAZERD010000014.1:0-31653 GCA_964515405.1 uncultured Desulfurellales bacterium | reverse complement strand
TCCTTGTCTATGTACACAACAATCTTGTCTCTAGAAACAACAAGATCGTAAAACTCATACCCCAAACCCTCAACTACGTTTATAATTTCTTCCTCAATTCTCTTATCCAGCATAGTTTCAAACCTAAACTCAATCATTCTAAGGAAAAATAAATCAATTTCAAGTCAAATATAAGGATGTTAAGACATGGAGAGTCTAGCCGCTTTCACCGTGTTGAAGAGAAGCATGGCTATCGTCATGGGCCCCACACCCCCCGGAACGGGCGTTATATAAGAGGCCTTACGTGCTACCTCCTCAAAAACCACATCTCCTACAATCTTGTTATTAACCCTCGTAATGCCAACATCTACCACCACACAGTTCTCCTTCACCATCTCAGCAGTAACAAGCCCCGGTTTACCAACAGCACTGACAAGAATATCGGCTTTCTTCGTTTTCTCTGCCAAGTCATCAGTATATATGTGACACAACTGCACCGTGGCGTTTCTATTAAGCAGCATATGAAACAACGGTTTGCCTGTGATGTTACCAGCACCCACTATCACAACATCTCTACCATGCAACGCTATTTTATACTCCTCAAACAACCTAACTATGCCGAAAGGAGTACATGGATAAAATAATGGATTTCCCCTCACAAGCCTTCCCACATTATACGGGTGAAAACCATCTACATCCTTTCTGTAATCTATTGCCTCAATCACTTTATTCTCATCCATATGCTCCGGGAGAGGCAACTGGACAAGAATACCATGAATCATTGGATTCTTATTGAGCATTTCTATAACAGAGATTAACTCTCCTTCAGAAACCTCAGCAGGCATTCTGTGATTTACAGAATATATACCCAGTTCCTCACACGCCTTCGTTTTCATGTTAACATAAACCTGACTGGCTGGATTGTCACCCACCAAAATCATAGCAAGACCAGGCACCACATTACTTTCCTCTTTTAATCTACTCACTTCGCACTTCAAGCTTTTCCTTATCTTCGCTGAAAGAGATTTACCATCCAAGATAATCATCCCACTCTCCTATGTGGTCTTCTGAATCCTCGTAATGACGTTTCCTCCTTTGAATATCGTAACATCACCAGTAGATTCAGAAACCACTATGGATATACACTTTGTCACAGCCGTTATGGAGGCAGCAGATATATGCCTTGAACCTAAACCCTTTGGGAGTTGTTCCTCAAGGTTAACAGATACAGAAATATATGTACCCGCTGAAACTATTACACCATTCTCATCTATAACAATCGCACCATCTAAAAGGGCAAACTCCTTTATGGTATCATCAAGGTTAGAAAGCAAAATATTTTTCTCCTCGTTGTCATACCCCTTGAACGGATTAAATATCATCTGCTTCGTAAATTCAGCCACATTTTTTGAATCACCAAGTACAAATATAGCACCCAATGGCCTACCCTCTCTTCCCTGATTGGCAAGTTCAAGAGCTATTCTCAATACCTTTTCAAACACCTCTGGCTTCACAGACTCCTCTATCTTAAACTCCCCCTTGAAACTCAACAATTCTTTCTCCTTAGAGATATTAATAAAGATAATGGAATCAATCTCACCAGAACTACCAGAGATAGCCACAAGGTTCTCATCCTTGGAAAGCAAACTGGATGCTATGCTCATCATAAACGCTATCTTAATCTTATTAATCCTCGTAAAATTAACCATGGGGACAACAACCACATTCCCAAGCGATTGAAGCTTTTCCCTTATCTCAGGCTCATCCTCAGCCTCATCTTCTTTCAAAACTATTATCTTCTTTACGTCCGATAATACAAATTCCTCATCATCAAATATGTTCAACTTCTCTATATCGCTGTAATAGAACATTATTACCGTCTTATCGATGTTACGGGCAATCTCAAGACCGCTCTTCAGAAGGTGCTTCCCTGCGCTTGGCTCTATTATCTTCTGCTCCATCCTCCGTCTCCTTAAGTCTCACATCAAACGTAAAATCAGGGCACTGGAGGGCTAAGTCATCTGAGGCCGAAAATCTTTTTCCGCACGTCTCCCTCCACGCACACACAGCACAGCTAATTCTCCGCACCATAAAAACCCCTACATATAGGCAAGAGCCTTGTTAATAGCATCCAGATAAGCCTTGGCAGAAGCCTCTATGATATCCACGGCAACTCCCCTACCCAACAGGGATTTGTCTATCTTGTCAAAATATACCTTGGCTATGACCTCTCCCATAGCATCCTTCCCTTCCGTAACAGCCTGAATATCATAACTCTTCAGTCTACCCCTAACCCCTGTTACTCTTTCAAGAGCCTTATATATAGCATCAACAGGCCCGTCACCCAAAGCAGCGTCTTCAAAAACCTCACCATTTTTCTCAAGCCTGACAGTAGCAACAGCAGATGTATTCGTTCCAGAAACTACTTGAAAAGCCCTCAATGTATATATTTGAGGACTCGTTATAACCCTATTCTCCATTAGAAGCCTGAGATCCTCATCATAGACTTCCTTCTTCTTATCAGCCAGAATTTTAAACTCCTCAAAGACCTCCTTTAATTGCTCCGGCATTATCTCATATCCCAGTTCTCTCAACCTTTTCTCAAGACCATGTTTTCCTGAATGCTTGCCCAAAACAAGCTTGCTCCTCTCTATCCCTACATCCTCAGGCTTCATTATCTCGTAAGTGCTCTTCTCTTTTATAACACCATCCTGATGTATCCCAGCCTCATGAGCAAAAGCATTTTCACCAACGATAGCCTTGTTTCTCTGTATATGTATACCTGTAAGTTTGGAAACAAGCCTACTAGTCCTATAAATCTCTCTCGTATCAATGGAAGTTTCACAATCCTTGTAAAAATCAGCTCTGGTCTTAATAGCCATGACTATTTCCTCTAGAGCAGCGTTACCAGCTCTCTCTCCAAGCCCGTTTATGGTACACTCAACCTGTCCCGCACCAGCAAGTATACCAGAAAGAGAGTTACATACAGCCATTCCCAAGTCATTATGGCAGTGTAAACTTATCCGCGCTTTATCTACATTTGGAATCTTATTCTTCAGATAAGTTATCAACTCGTGGTACTCTTGAGGCGTTGTATAACCCACAGTATCAGGTACATTAATAGTTGTAGCCCCCTCCTTTATCACTTCCTCAAATATCCTACACAGATAATCCCAATCGCTCCTCGTGGCATCCTCGGCCGAAAACTCCACGTCGTCAGAGTATTCCCTAGCCAGTCTTACAGCGTCCTTTGCAGCCTCAACTACCTTGTCATAACTCATATGAAGTTTCTTCTCCACGTGTATAGGACTCGTAGCTATGAATGTATGAATTCTCTTCCTTTCAGCATCCTTCAAAGCCTCACCAGCCTGCTCTATATCTCTCCTCACAGCTCTTGCCAAAGAAGCAATAACGGGGCCCTTGATTTCTCTGGATATTCTGGAAATAGCTTCAAAATCCCCCGGGCTTGCCGCAGCAAATCCAGCTTCTATTACATCCACCTTTAACTTGGCAAGCTGCTTAGCTATCACGAGCTTTTCAAAAGTATTAAGGCTCGCCCCTGGCGACTGCTCCCCATCCCTCAGAGTCGTATCAAATATCCAGATCTTCCTCCTCATCTCCAAACTCCTTTACCTTGTTTCTTCTCACCACTCTCCTATACAAAGCATCCCCCACACCTGAAAAAGCATAAAGAAAAGCCACAAACGGTATAAATATTGAAGGCTTAAATATCAGGAGCGATATCAAGAGAACAACAAGCACAAATACCCTCATTGAAATCCTTCCATTAAGGTTAACATGCTTGAAACTCCTATACCTTATCGGACTAACCATAAGAAAAGCCAGAGAATACGTTAAAACCAAGAAAAACCAACCAAATCCCGAAAAACCTATACTGAATCTCTCAAATAGCAACACTAAACCTGCAATAAGGAGTCCAGCTCCAGGAATAGGCAAACCAACGAAGTCCGAAACTCGTGTTCTTTGAACATTAAACCTCACCAACCTGAGCGCACCTGTAAGAACGTAGAGGAAAGCCGCTATAATCCCCAGTCTACCAAAGCCATTCAACACAAGGCTGTAAAGCAAGAAGGATGGGGCTATCCCAAAACTAACTAGATCACTCAGGGAATCATATTCGGCACCGAAGTTGCTCTGAGTGTTCGTAAGTCTTGCTATTTTACCATCTAGGTTGTCAAACAAAACACCCAATATAATCATCCACGCAGCAAGTACAAAATGACCTGCATACGTGCTAATAATACTGTAGAAGCCCACAGCAACATTTGCCGTGGTAAACAGGTTTGGCAACAAATATACTGCTTTTCTATTGCTTTTCATCTAAATACCCCTATCACTGTTTCTCCAGCCTTTACTCTCTCCCCTTCCATAACCTGAACATCAACCCCTCCTTCCACATAAACATCCAAACGGGAACCAAAACGTATAAGTCCTATTATCTCACCAATCCTCAGGGCATCACTAGTATGCTTATAGGTTACAATACGGCGCGCCACAAATCCAGCTATCTGAACAAGCACCAGCCTCCTATGGGATTCTGTTTCTATGAGCATAGCATGTTGCTCATTATCAAGGGACGCCTTCTCCTTAAAGGCAGAAATAAACCTGCCCCTGTTGTAATGAGTACCAACCACCACACCATCAACCGGAGACCTATTGATATGAACATCAAACAGCGACATGAAAATACTTACTCTATCAACCTCCTTCTTGAAAAAAAATCTCTCATAGACCTTCTTCACAGGAAGTACAATCCCATCTGCCGGAGAGACGACGGCACCTTCAATATCTGGCGGACTCCTTTTAGGATTCCTAAAGAAAAAGGCACTACAGCCAGCTGTAATCGCGCCTCCTACAGTAAGTATTTTCCACCCCATACGGTACCCCAAAAGAGCACCCAAAAGAGGAATACCTATGAAAGGATAGGATTCTTTCGCCACTATGTCCCGTTCAGTAGTTTTCATCAGTTCCTCTCTTTATCAATAGCCTTGGACGCAGAAATCCACGGCATCATAGATCTAAGTTTCCTACCAATAACCTCTATTGGATGTTGCTGATCCCTTTTAAGGAGAGCATTAAACACGGGCCTTCCAGCCTTATTCTCAAGAACCCAATCTTTAGCGAAGCTACCATCCTGTATATCCCTCAATATCATCCTCATATTTTCCTTGACATGTTCATCTATAACCCTAGGCCCCCGTGTCAGATCACCATACTTTGCAGTATTAGAAACAGAATATCTCATATCCGATATCCCACCCTCATACATTAAATCAACTATGAGCTTAAGCTCATGGAATGTCTCAAAGTACGCCATTTCTTCAGGGTACCCAGCTTCAACTAGCGTCTCAAAAGCCGCTTTAACAAGCGAGGTAATTCCACCACACAGAACAACCTGTTCCCCAAACAAATCGGTTTCCGTTTCATCCCTGAACGTTGTTTCTATCACTCCAGCCCTCGCACCACCTATAGCAGCAGCATAACTAAGCGCAAGCCCCATAGTATTACCAGAATAATCGTTATGAACAGCTATTAACATAGGAACACCCATGCCTTTCTCATATTCTCTCCTAACCAGATGACCAGGACCCTTGGGTGCTATCATCATCACATTTATCCTCTCACCTGGCACTATCTGATGATAATGTATGTTAAAACCATGCCCAAAACCTATAGTATCACCATCATCCAAATAAGGTTCTATTGACTTCTTATATAACTCAGGTTGAATCTCATCTGGTGTCAAGATCATCACAACATCAGCCCATTTTACAGCTTCTTCCACAGTCTTCACCGTAAGACCAGCTCTTTCCGCCTTCACCCAAGATTTTGAACCCTCGTACAGGCCAACAACAACATCACAGCCGGAATCTCTGAGGTTGTTCGAATGAGCATAGCCCTGGGAACCATAACCTATAACAGCAACCCTCTTGGACTTTATCAAGGATAGATCTGTATCCTTCTCGTAATATACCTTCATCTGATACCTCCCTACTTCTTCTCCCTTATCATAGCCACTTTTCCCGTTCTTGCAAGCTCTTTTATACCCAGTGGTTCAAGAAGATTTAGTATAGCATCAATTTTCTCTGAGTCACCTGTAATCTCTATGGTGTACGAATCCCGGGATACGTCAACCACCTTGCCTCTGAAAATATCAACAATTCTCAACACCTCTGCCCTTGTTCCCATATCAGTGTGCATTTTTATAAGAGCCATTTCGCGTTCAATATAGGGAACATCACCATACTTTACAACCTTTATCACGTCTATCAGTTTATTCAACTGTTTACCTATCTGCTCCAGTATAGCTTCATCGCCCTCGGTAACAATTGTCATCCTCGAAAGACCAGGTTCGTTTATAGGGGCAACATTCAAAGAATCTATATTGTATCCCCGAGCACTGAACAAATTAACAACCCTTGAGAGTACTCCGGCTTGATTTTCAACAACAACTGAAAATATCTTTTTCATACTCCACCCCTCGTTAAGTTAATAACATATTGGACAGAGGAGCTCCCGCGGGAACCATAGGGTAAACATTTTCTTCTCTTTCAATTACAACATCAAGGATAAAAGCACCCTCGTAATCTCTCACCTCTATAAGAGCATCCTCCACCTCTTCCTTCCTTTCTATCCTCCTTGCCTTAACACCGTAGCTTTCAGCCAGCTTCACGAAATCCGGTTGAACCTCTATATTCGTATTAGCATATCTTCTCCCATAAAAAAGCTGCTGCCACTGTCTTACCATTCCAAGATACCCATTGTTCAGTATTATTACTTTAACAGGCTTATCATAGGCCACAACAACAGCAAGTTCCTGAATGTTCATCTGAAAGCTACCATCTCCAGCTATGACATATACAAGCTTATCCGGATTGGCAAATTGAGCTCCAATACCAGCCGGAAATCCATATCCCATTGTACCAAGACCTCCACTGGTCAGAAACCTCCTAGGTTTAGTAAATGTGTAAAACTGAGCTGTCCACATCTGATGTTGCCCCACTTCTGTCGTGACTATAGGATCCCTCTTTTTGTTTAGTTCATAGAGCTTTTCTATAACAAACTGGGGCTTTATAGTATCACCGCCCTTCTCATAATCCAGTCTGTGCTCCTCCTTCCACTTCTCTATCATGTTAAGCCACTCTCTCCGAGCCTCCTTCCAGTTGATACTCCTGTACTCATCAAGCAAAAGAAGCATTTCCTTAAGAACGAGCTTAACATCTCCAACTATTGGGTAATCAACCTGTACATTTTTACTTATGCTTGTAGGATCTATATCTATATGAACAAACTTAGCATTGGGTGCGAACTCGGAAATCTTACCAGTGATTCTATCATCAAACCTAGACCCCACAGCAATAAGGAGATCGCAGTACTGGATCGCCATATTCGCCCTGTAGGTCCCATGCATACCAGCCATACCAAGACTAAGTGGATCATTCTCGGGAAAAGCACCTATACCCATCAGTGTTGTAAAAACAGGAATCTGCAGTCTATGGGCAAATTCAGTAAGTTCCTCTGAAGCATTGGAAATAATAGCTCCACCACCCACATACAGTAATGGTCTCTTTGCCGATACTATAGCTTTTATAACCCTCTTAATCTGCTTAAGGTTGCCGTGGTATGTTGGATTGTAACTTCTAAGATGTATGGTTTCAGGCCAACTGAACTCCGCCTTTGCAACCTGCACATCCTTTGGAAAGTCTATAAGCACTGGACCCGGCCTGCCGGTAGTAGCTATATAAAACGCTTTTTTTATTGTATAGGCAAGCTCTTTCACATCTTTAACCAGAAAATTATGTTTCGTACACGACCTTGTCATGCCAACTATATCTGCTTCTTGAAAAGCATCATTCCCTATTAGGTGTGTGGGAACCTGTCCTGTGAATACCACGATCGGCACCGAATCCATATAGGCTGTAGCGATACCAGTAACCGCGTTCGTTGCTCCCGGACCACTTGTTACAAGAACAACACCTGGCTTTCCGCTACTCCTTGCATAACCATCGGCCATATGAACAGCCCCTTGCTCATGTCTTGTCAATATAAACTGCGGAGGGTCCGGGTGTCTCAGGAGCACATCGTGTATATCTATTATAGCCCCACCTGGAATACCAAAGATATGTTCTACACCTTCCCTCTTTAGGGCCTCTATAAAAATTTCAGCTCCTGTGAGTCTCATCATACCTCCTGAAAATACAGTATGTTTTCACGATTTTTACGAAAACCCTTCCAAGAAAATTGTGGGTAATTCTATCACAAAAAAACTGCAAATCAAGCTTTAAAATTCCAAGGAGAGGAAAAACCGAAAACGCCGCTAATCAATCCTTAGTGGTAACCCTTACGAAATTATTAAGCGAAATTATGTGAGCATATATCCAAGCTATATATCCCCTTCCACCACTCTTGCTCTTTGTAAGAGAAAAAAGAGACTCATCATCAAGACCAAGCATCTTCTCCTCATCCACAGCCATAAGATTCTTAATTATATATGTCTTACCATCTGGTAGTTTTATGTTAGCATCAATCCCTGTGAGAAGATCCAACTCTTCAATCCTTTCTACGAACCGCCTCGTAGCTTCGAACCCTGCATTGTAGAGCTTAAGAAACTCAATCATACTACCCAACACCTCCGTTGCACTGCCATCGTCCCCAAACAACCTATCCCCATCCTCTGTCCCATAACCCTCATAAGACCTATCCACGGCAACAAACAATCTTTTGTCCTCCGAACTATCAGTCTCAGCCAGTATATAGGGATACCTTCTTATATAGGCCGGTATATAATATCCTTCTCTCCAGTTCCCGTCACTATCAACAAAAGCATTTCCATTAAATCCAAGTATCACCATTGGCATCACACCTTCTCTGCCAGTCCTTGAAAAAACTATCGGATAACACCTCGCAGCCTCAAAAAATTCATCTATCAGCAGCACACACGAGTCAATCTCAGCAGCGAATCTATAATTCTTCACAGAAGAAATTTTTAATTCCCTGTGAACCTCGGAATTCAAAACCACTAAATCCCTATACAAACCACTTTTCCCCTCACTCATAAACCACCTACCTAAATGTTTTTACCGCCTGGAAATAAAACGCCATACCCTTTCCATCCGCATTCACAGCAGGCTTGACCGGGAAACCAACATCCGCACGCACATTTAACTCATGAAGTAAGCCAAGCCTAACACCAAAACCAACCCCTGTCAAAACATGACTCTTCTTTTGTCCTACCATGGGACGATTTATAAACACCCCACCGTTATCTGCAAATACAGCGAACTGAACGAGATTCCTGTCTCTCAAAGGGGCAACCCTGAACTCAACTGAGGCAGTATAACCGCTATCGCCTCCATATTCCGAAGCAGTATACCCTCTGACAGAGGTTGCTCCACCTATATAAAATTCTTCGGCGGATATAAGCGTCCTGTGAGAATACTGAGCATTCACCCTCACGAACAAAAACAGAAAAGGAAGCAATCTCTGCATTCTCGCAAAACTCAAGTTAAACTTTGTGAAATCACTGGCAACACCAACCCTACTCGCATGCACATCGTTATTAGGCATTCCACCAAGTCTTTTACCCAATCCTTGGGTTACCTGAAAGCTCACAGAATTCTTGCTAAGGGCAGTATTAAAAACACAAGACACACCAATATCAGCTGTCCTTATTCTATCCTCACTCGTTACCTCACCCAGCATCAACTGTTTAGCAAATATACCCCCAACTCCAAGCGTACCATACACAGAGACATTAAGCATTCTCACAAACGGGTATCTCAGGAATGCACCATAAGAAGTAGACTCACCCTTTATATTCAGAATAGCAAGCTCCCTGCCAACATTATAATCACCTGTAGCTAAATACACTCCAACCTCAAGACCACTCACTCCTACAGGTACCCTATACCTAAACCTACCCGAATGAAACTCACTGTAATTATCCCCAATCGTCCCACCGAGGGAAAGCGTGGCTCCGGTAACACCTATATTCCCCACTCCCAAATCAGCGCTGAAATTATCCCGGCTCGTGTATTCCGAACCAAAGTTGTTGTATCCAACAGTAGCAGAGACCAAGGGTTTACTCATGGTCTTAATCACAATATCAGTGGTTCCTCGTTTTCTGCCCTTGACCAAAGTAGCCTTAGCTTCAAGCCCTGGAAGGCTATTCAGCAATAAAAGCTGCCTTTCTAAAAGGTTATGATTAAATATACCCAAACCCACAAGAGGAGCAAAGTAGCCCTTTATGAACCCGGAGGAATAGTATGGGTGATTGCCGATCACTTCAATTCTACCTACCTTCCCTTCCACAACTCTTATCCTAACGAGACCGTCTTTAACTCTCTGAGGAGGAATATAAGCCATAGAGGTTACATATCCTTCGGCTATATACTTCCTCGTAATAAGAGAAGCTACAAATTTGAGATCTTTAAGAGTTAGTCTCTTACCTTCATAGGGTCTAACCAGTTTTTCCAACACAACAGTTTTAATAACTGTGTTTCCCACGATCTCAAACCTCTTGACAAACAACCCCTCTGATCCCATAGCACAATTGGAGTCAATAAGCACCAGCAACAAAATAAAAAATATGGACCTCTGTACAACCCGCATCTCTCACTCCCCTTGCCCACAGTAATCCATACTTCGAGCACAAAAGCAATACAAACATCAATGTATCCACGTAGTGGAAACACCCTACACAGTTTCAGAGAAGACCTACCCTACTGGCATATCTGACAAGATCGGCCGTGTTGTGAAGATCAAGCTTCTGCATTATCCTCGCTCTATGGGTCTCAACAGTCTTAACACTGATAAACAGCCTTTTCGCTATTTCCTTATTAGTGAAACCCATGGCTATAAGTTTGAGTATTTCCTCCTCCCTTTTTGTCAACTTCATCTGCTGGAACACATCAGACGATGAAAAGACATCCGCAAGGGAAGGACTTAAAAACTTCTTACCAGACATCACGGCATTTATAGCGTATTCAAGATCTCCAAAGGCATCCTCCTTAAGAACATACCCCCATACACCAGCAGCAAATGCCCTTGAAACATAAGAACGTTCCTTGTACATGGTCAATATAATAACACGGGTTTCACTCTTCTCCCTGGTGAGCATCTCTGCTATGCCTATTCCACTTAAACCAGGCATGGTAAGATCAAGGAGCGCAATGTCAGGCTTTTTCTCCCTTATAAGCTCAACAGCCTTCTCTCCATCATCTGCCTCACCTACAACATCAAAGTTCCTCTGTTTAAGCAATTGTACCAGCCCCTCTCTCAATATGACATGATCATCCGCAAGCACCACTCTAATCATTCTTCAAAGGTACCTTCACAACTATGGTACTCCCCTTCCCAGGGGTGCTCTTTACCGAAAAGAAACCACCCATAAGCTCAGCTCTCTCTTTCATAGTGTAAATACCCATTCCCCTTTCTTTATTTCTACTCTTTCTAAGCTTCTCAAGGTCAAAACCAATTCCATCATCAGCTATCTCAAGCCGAATAAATCCGCCAACCCTTTTCAAAGACACACGAACCGAATTAGCTCTGGAATGCTTAAACACATTGCTCAAGGCCTCCTGGCATATACGGTATATGTTATCTTTAATATCCAGATCAGCCTCCAAATTGTCATCTGCATTGACAAATATTTTGATCCCAGCATGTTTCCTGTACCGTGCAATATACCACTGCACCACCTCGCTCAGACTGAATTTCTCAAGAAATGTGGGCCTTAAATCCATAGCTATATTCCTGACGTCCTCTATAGCAAGAGACATTTGAGATACCACATTATCAAGCAATGCTATCCGTTTTTTGTCCCTTTCATCTTCCCTTATCATCTGAAGATTAAGCTTTATCCCCGTGAGCAATTGACCAACACCATCATGCAAATCCCTTGATAGCCTCCTCCTTTCCTCGTCCCTTGCCCTTGAAATACTCTCAGAGAGATGTCTCACATTTTTCCAATACCTTGCATACCTCTTTATCAAACCGTACTCTATGCTAATCATAAACAAAGCAACAGCAACGTGCTTCATATAATATGATACACTAGCTATATCAAGCTCATCAAGAACGACAAAAAACATCCCCATCACAAGCCAGCCAACCCCAACCATAGCAGGTGTGGACTCATAAAAACCCTCACTTTTGGCCACCAAAGTTTCCCTGAACACCACAAAAGACGAGACAAGAGAAACACCACACCAGGCAATCCAAAACATGTCATCGGCAAAAACACCAAAATAGGGTTCAAACAGTCCGACAAAACCAAGCAACACCCATGAGTAGATAATAAATTTAACAAAAATATCCAACCTTCTACCAAAAACTGAAAACAAAAATAGCATAACGCTTGGAGGGAACAAGGTTCCTAAAAACACAGCAATTCCATGCGCATCGGGTAGACATCCTATGAGATGCAAGTACAAACCACTGTCAACAAGAAAGTAAACCGTATAAATACCAAGGGAAGAACCAAAATACACATACTCCCTATCAGAAACGCCGTTTAAATAGAGAATTACACAATAAACCATATAAATGGATAGAAAAACAAGAAAAGCTATATTAAATATCATAAGCTAGATTCCATTTTAGTCCAAAACTCCATCAAGTCAACCAATGTTACACGAATAAACCATAATTTGACAACTAGTCAAATTGCCTCTATAATGGGGAAACTTAAATTTAAGGGGCATTCCTATGAAATGGATGAAGAACTTCAAGAGGTACGTACCCCCCGACTTCAGGGTTATTAGGGATGATGAAAGGTGTATCAGGTGCAGAGCATGTGTGGAACAGTGTTCCTTTGAAGCTACATTTTTTGATGAAGATACAAACAAGGTGTGGAATTGGGAGCAAAAATGTGTTGGATGTAACAGGTGTGCTGCCATATGCCCCACGGATGCAATAACTATAGAACCACGAATCTCACCATACAGACCTAATGAAAACTGGGAATACCACCATATCCGAGGCATAAAAAAGAGAGCTGCCTTTGGGGGGACCCCTGTCGTTTCAATGGGAACAGACAGACCATACCTAATATATTGGGACCACTTGCTTCTGAATGCTTCACAGGTAACGAACCCATCTATAGATCCCCTAAGAGAACCCATGGAACTTAAAACCTTTATAGGGAAAAAGCCTAACAGCATAAATATTAGGGAAAAGAATTTCAAATCCAAACTCTTTCCTAACCTGGAACTTGAAGTCCCTATAATGTTTGCTGCCATGAGTTACGGTGCTTTGAGTTATAACGTAGTGGAAGCCTTAGGCAGAGCAAGTGTTGAAACGGGAACGTTCTACAATTCAGGTGAAGGAGGGCTAAACAGAGACCACTACAAATTCAGGGGGCACATTATTGTACAGGTAGCAAGTGGTAGATTTGGAGTAAACAAGGATTATTTGGATATAGGAAGTGCTATAGAAATAAAAATGGGACAGGGCGCAAAACCAGGCATAGGGGGTCACCTACCGGGCGAAAAGGTAACGGAAAAGATATCTGAAACGAGAATGATGCCCCAGGGTTCAGATGCTTTAAGTCCAGCTCCTCATCACGACGTGTACTCCATAGAGGACCTAAGACAGCTTATATACGCACTTAAAGAGGCAACAGAATACGAAAAACCAATAATAGTAAAGGTAGCAGCCGTACATAATATAGCTGCAATAGCAAGCGGAATAGCGAGGGCTGGAGCGGATGCCATATGCATAGATGGATTCAAAGGTGGAACAGGAGCATCACCACAGGTGATTAGAGATCATGTTGGATTACCAATAGAAATAGCTTTGGCTGTTGTGGACGAAAGATTAAGGAACGAAGGAATAAGACAAGAAGTATCGCTAATAGCATCAGGCGGGATTAGAAGCTCAATGGACGCGATAAAAGCTATCGCACTGGGGGCAGACGCAGTATACATAGGCACAGCGGCTTTGGTAGCCATAGGCTGCACACTCTGCCAGCAGTGCCACACTGGGCGCTGCGCTTGGGGCATTACCACCCAGGACCCACATCTTTCCAAAAGAGTAAATCCTGATATAGCCACTGAAAGGCTGGTAAACCTCATCAACACTTGGGCCCTTGAAATAAAGGAAACGATGGGTGCAATGGGTATCAACTCTATAGAATCCTTAAGAGGCAATAGGCTAATGCTGAGGGCTGTCGGCCTATCTGAAAAGGAAACGGAACTTCTGGGAGTTCTACCAGCAGGGGAATAAGGAGAATAGCATGAGAGTGGTAAAAATAAACGAAGACTACTGCGTTTACTGTCACCTATGCGAGGTAGCCTGCGTCGTTGAACACTCCCAATCAAAAGATATTATAAAGGCATACAAGCTTGAAGAAACCCCCTTACCTCGCTGCACAGCGGAGTTCAACTACCCACTTTCCCTATCCGTCATGTGTAGACATTGTGATGATCATCCATGTGTGTATGCATGCCAAAATGGATCAATGCACGTCGACGAGAGAGGGTATATAGTAGTTAACGAAAATACATGCGTAGGGTGTTGGATGTGCATAATGGTCTGCCCATACGGTGTAATAAAAAGAGGAAAAAAAGAAACGGGAAGGGTTTCAATAAAATGCGATTTGTGTCCGGATAGGGAAATACCAGCATGCGTAGAAGCATGCCCCAACAACGCCCTTACATTTGAGGAACTCTAGGGGAAAGCCATGGAAATAGTTGTAATTGGAAACTCAACGGCCGGCATAAATGCCATAGAATCCATAAGGAAACACGACAAGAACACAGGTATAACACTCATATCGGATGAATCATACAAAGCCTATTCTCACCCTCTTCTGCCCAATTTGGTTGTGGGAGAAGTAAGCAGGTCGGAGGATAGGTTTTATTACAGACGCGGAGAATTCTACGACAAATTGAACGTGAAAAAGATACTGGGAAGAAAAGTCATCTCGGTAAACCCAGATGACAACTCCATAACACTTGATAATGGAAGAGAACTATCTTACGACACCCTGATAATAACAACAGGAGGGAAACCCTTTATACCATCTGTAGATGGTCTTGAACTGAAAGGCATACACTCCCTAACAAACATAAAACTAGCCGATAAACTTAGGAAAGACCTGCCCAATCTAAAAAAATGCGTAATAGCTGGTGGTGGACTAATAGGAACAAAACTCGCCGAAAAACTTGCCCATCACGGGGTCAATGTAACCCTCGTTGAGCTCACCCGAAGAGTACTATTCCCTGTACTTGATGACACTGCCGCAGAACTCATCCACACAGAGCTCAGAAACATGGGGGTCAGAGTTATTCTAAATGATTCAGTAAAAGAACTACACGGCAACAAAAGGGTAGAATCCGTAATGCTTTCAAGCGGCACAGAGATAAAAACGGACGGCATAATTTTTGCAACAGGTGTTATACCAAACGTGGATATAGTTGTAGACTCGCGCGTAGAGGTAAACCGTGGAATAGTTGTAGACGAATACATGAAAACAAATGTGGACAACATCTATGCAGCAGGGGACGTAGCAGAAGGATATGATATAGTCATAGGAGGAAAGAGACCAATACCAATAATTCCTGTAGCTGCAAAGCAAGGAAGCATAGCGGGGCTCAACGCCATTGGTATAAAAAGCAAATATGAAGGGGGATTTCCATTGAACTCTATCACCATAGGCAACGTGAGTTTCATCTCCATGGGCGTAATTGACTCAGAAGAGTTTGAGGTACTCCAGTTACAAAGAGAAGACGAATACAGAAAATTCCTTATAAAAAACAATAAGCTGTTCGGTGCTATACTGGTACACAACATTGAAAAAGCCGGTATGTTTAGCTGGATGATACAAACTAGATTTAATGTTTCATGGATAAAAGACACTTTCCTCAATAGTGACTTTGGGTGGAAGTACTTTGACAAAGTGTTTAGAGTGCTGAGACTTGACAGAAAGATAAGGTGAGGTAGGCATGTTTTCCAAAGACATTTCTGGATGTGGAATAGCAGGGTTCATCAACACAGACGGTTCGTTAACACAGGGGAGCGAAATAATAGATTCCATTACACTAATGAGAGACAGAGGCAACGGTTTAGGGGCCGGCTTCGCAGCTTACGGTATATACCCAGATTTCAGAGAGTATTATGCGCTACACCTCATGTATGAAGATGAACTGGCCAAGAAAGAAACCGAAGAATTTCTCTTTCAGAGGCTAACGATAGAACAACACGGAGGTATTCCAACAAGGTTTATCAAAAGAAAAAGACCCATGTTTTTCGTATATTTTGTAGAACCCCGTGGACAGAGCACAAGAGTTGAGAGCGAACACTTCAGGAGAGAAGAAGCAGATGAGTTCATGGTCAAGCTCTCCATGTTCATAAACGAAAACATCAAAGGTGCTTTCGTAATATCAAGCGGGAAGAACATGGGTGTTTTTAAAGGCCTGGGGTTCCCAGAAGAAATAGCAAACTTCTTCAGAATAGACGAATACAAAGCCTTCTGTTGGATAGCACACAACAGATTCCCAACCAACACACCAGGTTGGTGGGGTGGAGCACATCCATTTTCACTACTATACTGGAGCGTGGTCCATAACGGTGAAATATCCTCTTACGGAGCCAACAAAAGGTATCTTGAAATGTACGGCTACAAGTGTACCCAGAAGACAGACACCGAAGTTATAGCCTACCTCCTCGATCTTATATGCAGAAAACATAAGGTCCCGCTGGAAGATATCGGGAAAATATTCTCCCCACTTCTGTGGAGCGAAATAGAAAAACTAACAAATGAAAAAAAAGAAAAGCATAAAGCCTTGAGAGCAATATATGGCTCAGCTATGCTGAACGGTCCCTTTTCCATACTTGTGGGATTTAGAGGAGGTATGATGGGCTTAAACGATAGAGTCAAGCTAAGACCGCTCGTGGCAGCAAGGAAGGGAGAAACCCTATATATGGCAAGTGAAGAAGCCGCTATAAGGTACATATGCAAAGATCCGGAAAAAGTATGGATGCCCAAAGCTGGTGAACCCGTAATAGCGTACTTGAGTGAACAAGCTTACAAAAAAGCCTACGCCATGTGAAAAGGAGTCAGCAATGTGCGAAATTGATGCGAAAGATGTATATTACAGGGATCTAAATAGAACCATAAGGGAAAAAGTAAAAGAAGGAGAACGAGACATCGTACTGGATAACGTGTGCGGCCAGTATTATATAGCCTGTGGAATCAGAAATCCACACCTAAGCATAACGATAAACGGAGTCCCAGGAAATGATTTGTGCGCATTCATGAACGGTCCAACAGTGATTGTAAACGACAACGCCCAAGACGGCGTTGGAAACACAATGGATGGAGGAAAAGTTATAATATATGGAAGTGCAGGAGACGTACTCGGATACAGCATGAGAGGAGGAACAATCTACGTAGAAAAGGACGTAGGGTACAGGTGCTGCATACACATGAAAGCCTACAAAGATGCCACACCAACCGTGGTCATAGGGGGCTGCTCTGGAGCATTTCTTGGAGAATACATGGCTGGGGGATACCTTATACTGTTGGGTCTTACACGTTCACCCACAAAACACATAACCGGTAGATATCTAGCCACCGGAATGCATGGTGGCGCAATATTTATCAGAGGTGGAATCAGCAAAGACCTATGCTGGCCTCAAACACAAGTAATCAACCCGTCCAATGAAGACTATAGCTACATAAGTTATCAGGTAAAAGAATTTTGCAATCTGTTTAAAATTGACTATAATAAGGTAATGGATGAGGGTTTCGTAAAGGTGATTCCGAGAAGCACGCGCCCCTATGAACACCTTTACGTCCCAGGACCTTGAAGAATGCAACCCTGGCGTACACGTGATGTGCTTTTTTCCTTAGAGCCAACACCTAACAATGGGGAGCCGGGGTAGCATTAGGATGTGTGGATCTCTTTGTCTGCAATATGGTATTGAGATCCCCTTCCCAATGCTCAGGCTCCCACCTGCCGTTGTTAGGTTCTAGGAAAAACAACACACGGTACGCTGGGGTTTTCAAAATAAATAAGGAATTTAAACGGGTAAATCTCGTAAGCTATTTTTATTATAGAGCTATAGAGGCCCGTTTAAATACACGGGTATGAAATGAACAAACAGGAGCTAAGGCAGGAGTGTTTGAAAAAAAGGCTTGCCCTCAGCAGGGGTAGTTTACATATAAAAAGTGTTCTTATATCCCGTCGCGTTCTTGCATTCCTTAGAACCAAAAGGTATGTCCTAACCTATACTCCCTTCAGAAAAGAGATGGATCCCAATATCTTTATCCCAAGATCAAAACTCTACGTCCCAAAGGTGTCCGGTACATCCATAAAAGCTTTCCGGAGAACAGCTCTAAGAAGTGGGTTCAACGGGATAAAGGAACCGATGATGAGACTATCCTTTCGTACACCCAACAACACAATAGATATAGTACTGGTTCCAGGCTTGGCCTTTGATATGAGGGGATACAGAATAGGCTACGGAGGAGGGTTCTATGACAGGTTTTTGCCAAAACTTCATGCTCTCAAAGTTGGCATAACATGGGATGAATGCCTATTCAACCACATAGACAATTCAAAGTTTGACAAACCTGTCGATATTGTAATCACAGAGCGCAGAATTATACTTTCTAAATTAAGGAGATAGGTCATGAAAGGGTTACCGGTTGAAGTAATAATAGTGGGTATATCAGCTATAGCGCTGGGATTTATCTTAGGCATTTCAGTGGTTTATGCAACATTCAAAAAACGAGTTGACGCCAAGAAAAAGGCAGAGGAAATTCTAAAAGAGGCAGAACAGGAAAAGGTTAACATCATCAAAAACGCTGAGATAGAGGCAAAAGAGCTTGTATTAAGATCAAAAAAAGAGACAGAAGAAGAAGCCCGGGAAAGGAACAGAGAATTCCAGAGATGGGAGAAAAGGCTACAATCAAAAGAATCTTCACTCGATAAGAAGCAAGCATTCATAGACAGCAAAATAGAACAACTATCACACAAGCAAGATGAGCTTACACGCAAAGAGAGAGAAATAGACGAAAAACTAAACGAAGTGAACAGACTTGTCGAACAAGAGGAAAAAGAATTGGAACGAATAAGCGGCCTCTCCAAAGAGGAAGCCAAAGAAATGCTTGTGGAAAAAATAGAAGAAGAAGCAAAAAAAGAAGCTGTAAGCAAAATAAAAGAAATAGAGGAAGAAATAAAAGACAAATCAAAAAAGCTCTCTCAGGAAATTCTAACCACTGTAATGGAAAGGATATCAAGCACGTATGTAGCAGAAAGAACCGTATCAACCGTCATACTACCAAATGATGACATGAAAGGAAGAATCATAGGAAGGGAAGGAAGAAACATCCGTTCCTTTGAAAAGGAAACAGGAACAGATCTCATAATAGATGACACCCCGGAGGCAGTGGTAATATCAAGCTTTAATCCACTGAGAAGGGAAATAGCCAAGATAGCACTCGAGAGGCTAATTAGGGATGGTAGAATACACCCTGCAAGGATAGAAGAAACCGTTGAAAAGGTTAGAGAAGAACTCATCCAAGAATCCATTGAAGAGGTCAAGCAAATCATATTTGACCTCAACCTGGGCAACATGCACCCAGAACTCATAAAACACCTCGCACTCCTGAAGTACAGGACAAGCTATACACAAAACGTTTTAGCCCATTCTGTGGAAGTAGCATATATAGCAGGTATGCTGGCGGCAGAGCTTGGGCTAGACGTGATGAGATCAAAAAGAGGAGGGCTGTTGCACGACATAGGCAAATCTATAGACCAAGATGTAGAAGGATCCCACACCAAAATAGGCGCGGATTTAGCTAAAAGATACGGGGAAGACGAATATATAATAAATGCCATACTATCTCACCATGGCGAGGTTCCTCCAAACTGCAAGGAAAATGTACTGATATCAATAGCAGACACACTGAGCGCTGCGAGGCCAGGCGCTAGAAGAGAGAGGTTAGAGAACTACATTCAACGGCTGGAAGAGCTTGAACAAATAGCTCTTTCGTTTGAAGGGGTGAAAAACGCATATGCTATCCAAGCAGGGCGTGAGTTAAGAGTCATAGTGGAAGATTCTATAGTAGACGACGAAAGATCATTTATACTGGCAAGGGATATAGCAAGAGTAATAAAGGATAAATCATTCTACGCAGGACAAATAAAAGTGGTGGTAATAAGAGAGCACAGAGCCGTAGAATATGCAGCGTAACTTCAGGATCCTATTTATAGGGGATATAGTAGGTAAACCAGGAAGAGAAGCAATTATCAGGCACATAGGGAAACTTCAAGAATCTCTTTCCCCTGATTTTACGATCGTCAATGTAGAGAACTCAGCACATGGATTCGGAATAACATGGAAAATATACCAGGAGCTGGAAAGGGTAGCAGACTGCCTAACAGGTGGAAACCACATATTTGATAAAGAAGAAACATTCAAAGACTTTAAAAACATGAGCAAACTTGTAAGACCGGCTAATGTATCCCACAGATTACCTGGGGTCGGTGCCAAAGTATTTGAAAAACACGGCATAAAGATAGGCGTAACCAGCCTGCTGGGAAGGATATTTATGGAACCCGTTGACAATCCATTCACAACAATGGAAAATCTCCTTGAGAACGAGTTTGCCAACGTATCTATAAAAGTAGTGGACTTCCATGCGGAAGCAACAAGCGAAAAGATAGCCTTTGGAAAGTATTTTAATGGGAAACTAACAGCAGTAATAGGCACCCACACACACGTACAGACGGCTGATGAGACAATACTAAGCCAGGGTACAGCATATATAACAGATGTAGGCATGACAGGGTGCCACGGAGGCATCATCGGATTCAACAAACAGGAAATATTCGACAGGCTTATATGGTACATGAAGAGAAAACTCACAGTTTGCAACTCAGAGATTATCATCAATGGATGCTGTATAGATACAACACTCTCAGGTGAAGCAACATCTATAAGCAGAATAAGACTCACTTGTCAAAGCGAACCCAATACAACTACCTTAGGATAGTTCGACCCCGTATTAACCACCTCCAGAACATCATGCCTATCTATCAGCATCTTGAATTGCTTCTCCCCCACCTCCATAATCAGCAACCTTATCTGAGCACCAAGCCTACTCAATAAATCCCCGATTAATACTCCCCCTGCTTCCCTAAGGGCTACCTGAGGTTCATATATTACTTCACCATCAAGCCATTCATACAAATCATCAGGTATATAAGGGGGGTTGGATACAACAACATCAAACACACGGCGTGTCCACTTAAGAGCATCGCCACATACAAATCTAACACACGCATTATGCTTTACAGCGTTTAAAGAGGCCACATGCAGAGCATCTATCGATATATCGCTGGCGTACACGCATATGTTCAACCTCAGCGCCAACGCAACGGCTACATTCCCACTACCACACCCCACATCCACAACACTGGGAGAGTCAAACATAGTCACATACTCCAAGGCAGTCTCGACAAGCGCCTCAGTCTCAGGCCTCGGAATAAGAACCCTGCTGTCCACATCAAAATCCAGCCCATAAAACTCCTTATGACCAACAATGTAGGCAATAGGATAACGTGCCCTCCTAAGCTCAACAAGTTCAAACAGAAACCTCTCTTCTTCAGAAGAAAGCACCACATCTGGATGCGCCAGAATAAACTCTCTTCGTTTCCCCGTGGCAACCTCCACAAGTATCAAAGCATCAATGGAGTAACTATGTATACAACTATCTTTCAACCTGCAAATGGCAAAACTAACAGCTTCCCTTACAGTCATAGGTTTCCACAATAACAAAACCACTTTCAACATGGGCTTTTAAAATACCTCTCAAGTGTACAACACCCTTACCATCCATGGCGAGCTCCACTATCCTCATTATATTATCGTAACTCAAAGAGTACACAGAATTAAGCAACCTCTTCAAACACATGGAAATTACCCTAGTCATCACTGCCATATCCTTGCTGAGCTTTCCAATATCAATAGAGAGCCAATCACCGTGAAACTCTACAGAGGAACGCATATTATCCTCAGCTACTCTCTCAAGATATGTACTATCATTAAGTAGCATTGAAAACGTTCTAAAAACCAAATTCCTTATGTTGGGATTGAACTCCTCAAGGAACGGAATCAACCTGTATCTAATCCTATTTCTCAAATACCTCTGGTCCACGTTGGTCTCATCCTCAACATATTCAGCACCAATAGCTGACAGATAGGAAATAATCTCTTCTTTGTTCAAGAACAATATGGGCCTTATGAAGTACCCTCTTACAGGCTTCATAGACACAAGACCATCCAGGGACGAGCCCCTCAAAAGATTTATAAAAAACGTCTCCACCACATCGTCCTTTGTGTGACCAAGCGCCACCCTATCAAGCCCTCTTTCTCTCCTAACTCTGTCAAAAAAACCATACCTTAATTCTCTCGCAGCTTCTTCCAAGGAAAGCCCTTTCAGTCTCGCATAACTAGGAACGTCACCTTCACCGAACACTGCATCAATCCCCATCTCAGAGGCAACGGTATGCACAAACTCCTTATCCCTCAGGGATGTTTCACCCCTAATATTGTGATTATAGTGAAGCACAACCACACAGACATTCAGCTCCCTTTTTACAGACGCAAGTATATGCAGTAGAGCTACAGAGTCAGCCCCACCAGATACTGCAACACCTATCTCCTCCCCTGGGGCGACACAACACCTCTCAACCAAAAAATCCCTCACCTTACTTTCAATCTCCAGCACAACAACCTCCTTGTTATATAATTATAAAAGTGCTATATAATCCCATCAAGCACAAAGCGGTGGTGAGTTATGATCAAAGAGAAAAAAATTGGATTCATAGGTGTAGGGAAAATGGGAACAGCACTGCTAACTGCACTGATAAATGTTAACATGCCCAGGGAAAAAATATACGCCTCGGACAAGTACAGATGGAGGGATATAAAAAGGCAATTCAGGGTTAACACAGCAACAAACGAGGATGTAGTAAAACAATCAGAAATAATCATATTAGCCGTCCAGCCAAAAGACCTCCCGAATGTGTTAGGGGAGGTATTCCCATTCGTGACGGATAACAAACTAATTATATCCATAGCAGCGGGAGTAAGAATAGACTCCATGAGAGTCGTTCTCAAAAACAAAGGCAGACTAATACGCGTTATGCCGAACGTGGCTGCCTTAGTGAGGGAAGCAGTTTCAGGTATCTACTGTGGACCAAAAACCACAAAGGGAGACGAAGAACTGGCAGTGGCTATCTTTAACCTCATAGGAAAAACGGTCGTAATACATGAAGAAAGCCTAATGGATGCAGTGACTGGTTTATCCGGAAGCGGACCTGCATACGTGTTTGAGATAATAGAAGCGCTGGCAGACGGTGGCGTAAAGGTCGGACTAAAAAGGGAAGATGCGCTTAAACTCGCCGCACAAACAGTCAAAGGAGCAGCAGAGATGATACTGGGAACAGGCAAACATCCCGCTGTTCTCAAGGACATGGTAGCATCACCTGGGGGAACAACAATATATGGTCTAGCTGCCCTTGAGAAAAGCGGGGTCCGGGGAGCATTAATAGAGGCCGTTGTTGCAGCATCTAAGCGATCTGAGGAACTCGGCTCTTAGCCGCCCTCTTCTCATACTCCACAAACAATCTGGCAAACAATTCAGGCACAAGCTTCATTCTATCCTCTGGTTCAACACAGGCTATTCTAAGCTGGGTTCTACCAGGGTTATTGTTCAGCACATTGTAAAAACCCCACATGGGACTTGTAAGGAGGGTATACCTATCCCCACCCAACGATACGGCACCCTCTTTAGCACAAAACATAACAAAATCCTCAGCGTCAAAACCATCATGGGCTATATCTTTCACATCAACAACAAAGTATATAGAAGCTTCCGGGGCGGACATGGAAACACCCGGCAAATTCTTTCTCAGCCCTTCATAGACGTACGATAATACCCTTCTATAGTACTCCCTCAAATATCCGACCCACCTCTGTATTTCCCCCATGGGCTCCTCAGCCAGTGCTGAAAGTATATCCTGATCTATAGCAGAAGCACACAGGTACGTATTGTTAGCCATGGTAGCCTTCTCTGCAAGCTCTTCGTTATCTGTAACAAACGCCCCCATTCTAAGCCCACAGGCATTAAATACCTTTGAAAGGGTTTCTATACTTATTCTTATCCCAGCAGACTCAATGCCTGGAACATCCTTATTTGTTATTTTCCATATGGACGGAGCCTCATCTTCTGTATAATAAAGACCGCGATATGCCTCATCACTCACAAGAAACATACCATGTTCAAGGCATATCCTGGCATACTCATTAATAACCCTTTGTCTCATAAGTGTACCAGAAGGATTATCATAGGGAATAATAAGCATACCACCCGGTCTATATTTCTCTATAGCATCAAGAAGTTCATGTCTGTGTATATCATTGAACTTCCCATCCTTGTTCAATCTCCTCTGAATAGCTACTATTCTCCTGCCCGTTTCATCTGAAACAGCTTTGTAATTAGCGTAAGTTGGATCCATAACAAGTAAGGGCCTCTCACCACTTCCAGCATCCCCACATATCCCAAGCACTACCGTCTTCATCACACTTGACCCGCCTGATTCAACAAGTATATGGAGCTCTGGTCTCACCTCTTTGGGAAGGAAAGAATAGATAATATTTTTAAATGCCTCTTGAGCCGCCTTAGTACCTTGGGTTTGAGTGTATTGCCAAACGCCTCCCCTAAGTTCAGGATTGCTAGGATGAAGATATCTCTCAAGGAGTTTTGGGTGAGTCTTCAAAGAAACGTTGCCTATAGCTACATTTATGGCCTTGGTTGGAGAAACCCCCTTTGCTATTTCCTCCTCTACCCTCCTCTCAAATATCTCCTGGGCCACTCTGAGCCCTGATGGCTTAATATTTTCAAAAAAGCGTGATAACCTAACCCTCTTCATTGCAACTACCTCTCCCCAAAAGGTAGCAAATTATGAGCCAAAAGAAACAAATTGTCAACCTCTAAGTAGCCCAATTCTCAGCTTTCTTGAGGAGCCCGGAGTGTATTTCATGCACTATAGAATCAAGGCTTCTCTTGGCCTCAAGATATCTCCTGTCTTCAGCATAAGTCGTGGGATACACCTCAGGTACAGTATAAGGGTTAAGTCTCTCATCAACATTCACAAAGGTAAACAAGCAGGACTCAGATTGAGCGCTTATCTTTTTCTCGCCTCTGCCCATCCTGTATATAGTGGCCTCAACACATATAAAGGCACCTCTTGTGTATGCAACCTGACTCTTGAATAATACCTTGTCACCTATCAAAACAGGGTGGATAAAGTTTATCCTATTAACAGCAGCTATTATAGGCCGCTTCGTGGCAATGAGCTCGGCACACATAGAAGAAAGCTCATAAGCTCTTCTTGCAAGATAACCACCAAATATAGTTTGATTAGGGTTCTTGTAGGCTGGGAATGTTCTTTCCCAGCACTCCATAACAAGACTGCTTACCAGTATTCCATCAAAGTTCGGGCTGTCCTGAGCCTCGTGCAAGGACGAAAGCAACCCATACTCATCTGGAGACGGAGGTTCTTTTTCTCCTCTCTTCTGCTCCAAATACCTTCTTTTTCTCTCAAGAGCTTTGCTATATCTCAGCTTTTCCATCTCATCTATATACTCCAAGGGTGGGAGTACCACGCTAACTCTGTTTTCTCTTGGACCTCTACGCGCAACCATGGTAAAATAACAAGTAGCTATGTGCACTCCACCAGACTCATCCGGTTGCTCTATCCTTATGCCAACTTCCATTGAGGTACGCCCCACGTAGTTTATACGGGACTTGAAGATTAAATCCTTGCTCACATCCGCAGCGTTTCTTATTATTATGTTGTCTATAGCAGCAGTGATAGCAACAGCATCGGGATAGAACTGGTGTATATACATTCTCGCAGTATCAGCCGCAAGCCTATCCATTATTTCAAGCATAAGACCAAACCTAATATTGCCGAGAAGTGGTCCTTCAACAACCATAAAATTATTTCTCAGCACTTCATCCTCGCTTAACGGTATAACCTTCATCAATGAAAGTTCATTGGGTCTTCTCCTAGGTACCTCCATACTGTTCACCTCCACTTGCATTTTATCCTGTTTATTGTAAAGTGTAAACTTGTTGGGGGTAAAAGTGGTGGAAAACATTGCGCCGGGGATATACAGGATAAAGGTCCCTCTACCAAACAATCCACTAAAATACACGAACTCTTACATTGTGGAGAGCTTGGGTAACTACCTCATAATAGACACAGGATTAAACAACGAAGCATGCAAAGAAGCCATCACAACAGGGCTCAAACAACTAAACATAAACCCAAAAAGAGCTGACTACTTCATAACACACATGCACGCGGATCACTCAGGACTCATAACAGAATTATCCGGCAGTTTCTCAAATATATTTATCTCAAAAGAAGATGCCCCGTTCATAACATGTGAGCTCAACTGGGATGAGTTCTGGAAGTGTTCAGAACACTTCGCCACATTCCACGGATTCCCAAAATCACTTTCAAAACAGGCTATTCTCCACCATCCCGGGTACCTTTACTCACCCAGGACCAGACCACCCGGCAATATAGTCATAGCACACGACTCCATGAGTATAAAGATAGGCCAAATTGAGTTGAAATGCATAAGCACACCAGGGCACACCCCGGGACATATGTGTTTGTACGAAACCACAAACAACATATTGTTCTCAGGAGATCACATACTGTGCGATATAACCCCAAATATTTCAGCGGGGTGTGAAAATAAAAACCCACTGGCTTCTTATCTCTCAAGCCTTGAAAAAACAAGCACAACAGATGCACGTCTAACACTACCAGGACATAGAAGCCTCATAACAAACCTCAACAATAGGATCATGGAGTTAAAAAAACATCACGGTAATAGACTCAAAGAAATATCCGATATACTCAAGAAGGGGAAAAAGCACGCCTATGATGTGGCATCGTTGATGAAATGGGACATAAATTATAAGGACTGGAACGAATTTCCCATTGCACAGAAATGGTTTGCCCACTCGGAGGCCATAGCCCATCTCCTGTACCTTGAAGAGAAAGGGAGAATTCGTTCTTCAGTTGAGAAAGGCGTCTGTTATTTTAATCATGTTTGATTTTTAGTCTTTTTTAGGTAGAATATATAGGGGTCTCGCCAAGTCGAAAATCAGAGGGGGGTAAACAATGAACCTCAAGATGAAGTTATCATTGCCTACGTTCCTACTGTTGGGCATGATAGTAGTTATATTCATAGTAACCTTTGTGGTTTTAAACTCTGAGAAGAGCGATGTGGTCATTATAAATCTCGCCGGACGCGAAAGAATGTTAACCCAGAAGATGACAAAAGAGCTTGTCACGTTCGTTAACTTCTTCAACCAAGGTAAAGTAAAAAGAGCCAACAAAACGAGGAAGACATTGGACATAACTATGGAGGTATTTGGAACTACGTTAAGAGCCCTAAAGAACGGGGGAAAAGCACCTACAGATCTGAATATGACCAAATTCACAGTACTCCCTCCAGCAAGAACGAACTCCATCCGCAAGCAACTCCAACTTGTAAGCGACATGTGGCAAAACATGAAGAAAGCCATTCAAAACGTGCTTGCTAACCCATCAGACACAAAGTCACTGGACTATGTGCTCCACAACAACATGCCTTTGCTCCAACAGATGAACAAAGCTGTGTTTATGATGCAGGCAGAGAGCGAACGAAAATCCACAGATATCATAATCATCGAAGTAGTGCTTGTGGTAGTGGGCATAGGGTTTGCCGTGTTCGCAGCCACAACATATAGATCAATCTTCAATGAAATCATGAGCATAGTAAAGCAAATACAAGAAGTGGAAAAAACAGGAGACCTTTCAAAAACCGTAAAGACAGAATCCAATGATGAGATAAAAAACATAGCTCACAGCGTAAACAAGTTTCTATCTTGGCTCCACGAAACCATATCTGCTATGAACAAAACGAGCAATAAGCTCCTCGAAAACGCTCAAAAGCTAATGAGTTCAGCAAATGAGGCAAGCGCAAACACGGAAGAGACATCAAGATCCATAGGTGAAATAGTCAATGCCATTTCAGACATAGCTCAAACCATCACAAGCGTAGCCCAAGCAACGGAAAACATAAAAGTCTCCTCAGAGGAAATACAAACATCAGCCGAAGAAATGGCAGGTTTTGCTGAGAAAAAAGCTGACAGGATGAATCACTTGGCTGGTAAGATGAAGGAAACAGCTTCACATATGGATGAGTTAGGAAAAGCTTCAAAACAAATAGGCGAAATAGTAAACGTCATAAACGAGATAGCAGACCAAACAAATCTCTTATCGCTCAACGCAGCCATTGAGGCAGCCAGAGCTGGAGAAGCAGGCAGAGGATTTGCAGTTGTAGCAGACGAGATAAGACAGCTCGCAGAGAAAACACAGAAGTCAACCCAAGAAATAGCAAGTATGATTAAAGAAATGCAGAGGAAAACAAAAGAAGCTGTGGAAATGACTGACGAAGTCAAAGAAGGAATACTCATGGAGGCTGATGGTGCCATAAGGGTAAAGGATAAAATCCAAGAGATCGCTGATAAATCAACCAATGTGTTAGATGAAGTAAACACCACCTCAGCCGCGGTTGAAGAGCTCTCCAGCACTGCAACCGAAATAGAAGCCCAGGTTAAAGAGATTGAAATAGCAGCACAAGAAAACGCAAGGATAGTTGAATCTGTAACAGCAGCCGCAGAAGAACTCAACCAGGCAGCAAAGGAAGTGGAGAACGAGGTAAAGAAGTTCAAAGTCTGAGGGAGGCTACAGCGCCTCCCTTATCATCCTTTCAGCTCTATCAGGCGTCAAATTGACATGACTGAATATGCTGGAACCATCTCCCATTGCTTTCTCAACAAGGCTGCTCACATGCTTGTCCTCTACCCCAAGATCTCTCAAACGGGCGGGAATACCTGAAAAGAGTTTTATCTCTCTGATAAAACCATCCACCAAACGAACAAACTCATATGCTCCCTCGTCGTGATACCTGCTAGGTTCTACCACAGATAGAAGCTCAGCTAAGGCCTTTCCCGAAGCTTCAAGATTATCTTTCAAACCAGGCACAATAAACATTGAAACAGAAAGACCGTGCGGGACATGAAGTACCGAGCCTAAAGCATGAGCCATACTGTGAATTATACCGACCATAGCATTGGAGAAAGCCATACCAGCTATTAAGGAAGCGTCCATCATTCTTTGTCTTAATAATCGCTCCGAGGGGTTTCTAACAACATCCGGCAATGTCCTCCATATTATCTTAAGGGACTCAGAGGAAAGGGATTTACTTATAGGATTACTCTGAATGCTTATATAAGCTTCAAGGGCGTGTGAAAAAGCATCCAATCCACTCAAAGCCGTAAGCCTAGGCGGCATCGTAACCGTCATCAGTGGATCCAACAGAGCTACATCCGGCATTAGAAACTCAGAGGAAAAAGAGAGCTTAACACCCCCTCTCCTCATCAAATATAACAGCTACAGATGTAACCTCAGAACCAGTACCCGCAGTAGTCGGAACAGCAACAAACGGTTTCCCTTTCCTCTCAACTACATCAACACCAACCAGTTCCTCAAGCTTTTCTTTACCACCAGATAGGAAGAGATTTAAAGCCTTTGCTGTATCAATAACAGATCCACCACCCATAGCAACTATGGAATCACAGCCGTTATCCATAAAAAAAGAATATACATCCTCTACAGACGCCATTGAGGACTCCTCAGGAACCTCGCTGAATACTGGCGGCATACTTATACCAACATCACCGAACGACTTTTCAATATGTTTCAATAATCCCGCTTCAATAACTCCACCGTCCGTCACAAGTGCCGGTTTGCGAACACTAAGGCAATCCAACTCACTTGGCAAACTAAAAACAGCATTATCCCCTGAAATCACCTTGACTGGACAGTAAAATTCATAGTACATACCTTCCCCCCAGAAAAAGGCAAACCATATACATAGAACTCGAAGAACAAAGCTTTCTCCCTTGTAGAACTTCTACTAAACTCCTTGAGTAGCCTTCTGGAAACGAAATCTGGAAAAATGACAGCTTGAAGGCGTTCAACAGCCCTTGTTATGTTCACAGCGCACGATATATCACCCTTTATAGATATCCTGTGTTCTGCAAAAGCTATATGCTGAGGTAGTACACCAGCAAATATCAAAAGCGCAGAACAGGGATTTTTGAATATAAACTCAAGCTGGGATGTTCTCTTAGCATACAAATTCAAGCGCTCATCCTTTTTCTCAAATGAAACAAATGGACCATAAGGCTTGACAAAGAAGGAAAACGTAAAAACCATCACGTAGCTTATCTACCAAATCACGAAAAGTATCATCCTTCTCAGATAAAAAAACCATACCCCTGTTAAATATGAACATCAACATAAAGATAAAGAGATCCTTACGCACCACTCTGTAACACATCATGAACCCTCGAAGACGAGCTACTTGACAAGCATATACAAATACACTTAAATCTTCAACAAAAATGTCGGGGGTAAACGTGGAAAAGATAAAAGAAATAGTATCACTCCAAAGAACATTCTTCAGGAGCGGGAATACTCAACCATACGAATTCAGACTGAGCGCTCTTAAAAAACTAAAAAGTGCAATAGAAAAAAACGAAAACAAAATATACAAAGCTCTCAAAGCAGATTTAAACAAATCAGTATTTGAGTCTTTTATAGGAGAAATTGGATTTGTGTTAAAGGAACTGAGGTTTGCCATAAGACACCTAAAACAGTGGATGAATCCCCAAAAGGTACCCACAGAACTCGTCAATTTCCCTGCTAGAAGTTTTATATACCACCAACCATTTGGGGTTACGCTAATAATAAACCCATGGAATTATCCCCTCCACCTAAGTATGATGCCTCTCATCGGAGCCATAGCCGGTGGCAATACAGCTATTATAAAACCACCAGAGCTCTCACCAAACACCTCAAACGCGATATGTAACATCGTAGAAGAATGTTTTGACAAATCCTACATAACCGTGCTAGAGGGTGGAAAGGAAACAGTAGAAGAACTTCTGAATGAGCACTTTGACAAAATATTCTACACGGGCAACAGCAAAGTAGGTAAAATCGTAATGGAGAAAGCCTCTAAGCATTTAACACCAGTAACGCTGGAACTCGGCGGTAAAAGCCCCGCCCTGATACTCAGAGACGCCAAAATAAAGACCACCACAAAAAGGCTTGTATGGGGAAAGTTTCTGAATGCAGGACAAACATGTGTGGCCCCGGACTATGTATGTTTGGAAAAAACAATATACCCCCAGTTCAAACGTGATCTAATAGAAAGCACAAAAAAATACTGTAACACCTTTGGTTTCAGAAAATCCTACGCCAAAATAATCCATAGAAAGCATTTTGAGAGACTTGTTTTCCTCATGAACCACAGTAAAGTAATATACTCCAAAGGCTACTCTGAAAGAGAACTCAAGATATTCCCTACTATTCTGGAGGCCACACCAGGAGACCCAATCATGGAAGAAGAAATTTTTGGTCCACTACTCCCTATACTCATGTTCAAAGACTACCAAGAAATGAGAAAATACATATTATCCAAACCAAAGCCGCT
>CAZERD010000013.1:0-34292 GCA_964515405.1 uncultured Desulfurellales bacterium | reverse complement strand
TTCAGCTTGGTGACCCTGGGTTTGTGGATGATGTGATCAGTATTATTAGTATGGATGCTGAGTGTGTTAATTTCCTTGAGATGGAGATAACGGAAACCGTCTTTCTCGGGGAGTACACTGGGACTCTATTGAAGCTTGAAAGGATAAAGAGAGCGGGAATCTCAGTGGCTGTGGACGATTTTGGCACGGGATATTCTTCTTTTTCGTATTTAAAGAGATTGCCGTTGGATTCCATAAAGATAGACATATCTTTTATCAGGGATATAGTGAGAAGTGATAAGACGAGGAACATAGTGGGGGCTATAGTATCGCTGGGACATATGCTCCACCTTGATGTGGTGGCTGAGGGGGTTGAGATAAGGGAGCAGTTTGAGTTGCTCAGATCCATGGGATGTGATGCTATCCAGGGATATTACTTTTATAAACCTATGTCTCTTAAGGAGTTGGAGTCCGTGCTTAAGGGGCAAAAAACCTCTGACAGCGGAGGAAGGCCGTGAAGGAAGCATATCTTTATTCCAAGCTTGAAGAGAGCAAGGTTAGGTGTGACTTATGTAATTTTAGGTGTGTTATGATTCCAGGTGAGTCTGGTTACTGCATGGTGAGGAGTAATATTGATGGGATCCTCTATTCTATGGTGTACGAAAAAGCTATAGCAAAGTCTGTTGATCCGATAGAAAAAAAACCCCTCTTTCATTTTTTACCTGGCACTATGTCTTATTCTATAGCTACAGTAGGGTGTAACTTCAGATGCTTGTTTTGTCAAAATAGCGATATAAGTCAGTATCCCCAGCATAGCGGTGGTGCTGTGGTAGGTTTTGATTATCCATGTGGTGATGTTGTTATGGATGCTGTTGCCACTGGTTCTAAATCTATAGCCTATACTTACACAGAGCCAACCGTGTTTTTTGAATACGCCATCGATATAGCTGAAATAGCGCGGGAGCGGGGTATAAAGAATTTGTTTGTTACTAATGGATATATGACGAAAAAGGCTGTTGATAGAATGAGCGGTGTTATTGATGCAGCTAATGTGGATTTAAAAGCGTTTTCTGATGCTTTTTACAGGGATATAGTGGGTGGAGCCCATTTGAAGCATGTACTTGGTGCTATAGAGAGAATGAAGGAAAATGGAATGTGGATGGAAATTACGACGCTGATCATTCAGGGTTTGAATGATAACAGGAAAGAGCTCGAGCAGCTTATAAAATTTATCGTGGGACTAGATGAAGCTATACCTTGGCATGTTAGCGCTTTTCACCCCTCTTACAGGATGAGTTCAACACCTCCAACGTCGAGATATAAAATAGAGGAAGTGGCGCTTATGGGACGTGATATGGGTTTGAGGTATGTTTATTCTGGTAATGTATGGGGTAGTGACTTTGAAAATACGTATTGTTACAGTTGTGGTGGGTTATTGATAAGGAGGAGGGGTTTTGATATAGTTGAAAATAAGCTGCGGGGGGGTGTTTGCCCTTACTGTGGGACAAAAATAGATATTGTGTTGGAGTAAGTGGATGAAGGTTGTTTTTTCTGAAGAGGAGATAGAGTCCAGGATAAAGGAGGTTGTGGAAGAGATAAATAGTTTCTATCGGGATAAGGATAAAGTGGTTGTTTTGTACATAGAGAAGGGTGGGAGGGTGTTTTTTGAGAAGCTCAAGAAGTATTTGAATTTCCCCTATGAGGAGGATTCACTCAGGGTGAAAAGCTATGAGAATACAGAGAGCACAGGAGAATTGAAGTGGTTAAAGGTTCCTTGTGTTAGTTTTCAGGGTAAGTACTGTCTGCTTGTTGATGATGTGCTTGATACTGGTCAGACAACGAAGGAAATAAGAGATTATGTAATAGAAAAAGGAGCCAAAGATTGTCGTATATGTGTTGCCGTTGACAAGCTGGAGCGTAGAAGAGAGGATATAAAACCTGACTACTCCCTTTTCAAGGTTGATAATGGTTTTCTTGTTGGTTTTGGTATGGATTACAATGAGAAATACAGGGATCTTCCCTATATAGGTTTATTGGACTGAGCTTGAGTTTCCATGAATAGAAGGTGTATCCTTTTATACTCGGGGGGGTTAGACAGTTTGGTGGTGTTTGTATACATGAGGAAACTTGGATTTGATGTTATTCCAGTTTTTGTTAGTACTCCGTTTTACAGCAAGTGCGTGAAAAGTGTAGAGAGGAGTCTTGGTTATTATGGAGTGGGATTGACGGTCGTGGAGGATGATACCACATACTGGGAGATGCTAAGGAATCCTAAATTTGGATACGGGTCTGCTCTTAACCCCTGCATAGACTGCAAGATATTTATGTATAGGAAGGCAAAGGAGTACATGGAGGATGTGGGAGCTTCATTTATGGTTACTGGGGAGGTATTAGGACAAAGGCCCATGAGTCAGAGAAGTTATCCAATACTGCGCGCTATAGAGAAGAAAGCAGGTCTTGTTGATATGGTTTTGAGACCCCTTTCAGGTAGGTTGCTACCACCGACGTTGATGGAAGCAAATGGTGTTATAGATAGGAATATGCTTCTAGATCTTAGTGGTAGATCCAGGAAAAGGCAGTTTCGGTTGGCGAGGGAGTTGGGTATAAATGTTTTTGAGTCTCCCTCGGGTGGATGCCTCCTTACTGATAAGCAGTTTTCTGTAAGGGTAAGACCGTTTCTCGATAGAAGCCTGGGTGTGGATGAGATTAAGGCCTTTAGAATAGGTAGACATTTCCTCATCAACGGTATCCATTTTGTGGTTTCAAGAAACGAGTCTGAAAATAGGAGAATAAGGATTATGGGTGGTAGGTACCCTCTCATATGTGCTAGCAATGGGAGAGGTGCCTGCGGTGTGTTTTTTGAGGTACCGAGAGAGGAGGATAAAACTGTGGCCGCTGCAATAATTATGAGATACTCAAAGAAGGCGGATGGTGTGGAGTACTGCTTTTCAGGGGAGTGCAGTGAGATAGTTCCCAAAACCATGCTGGAGCAGGAAATTGATGATTTAATGGTGAGGTAGAAGTGGGAATAAAAGAAAATGTAGAGAGGATAGTTGAGAGGTATAGGGAAATCGAAACCCAGCTTATGGATCCTGATAATATAATGGATGTAGGTAGATTGAAAAAGCTCAACGAGGAGATGAAAAAACTCGCCCCTCTATACGGTGTATCCTTGGAGTATAAAGATGTAACCGAGGAAATAGCGGCAAACGAAGAGTTGATAAATGACCCTGAACTTGGAGAACTTGCGAGAGAAGAAATAAAAAACCTTCAGGTAAGGCGCGCAGAACTTGAGAGGAAATTGAGGGAACTTTTAATCCCGCAGGATCCTATGGACGATAAGAATATTATTCTGGAAATAAGGTCTGGAACAGGTGGAGAGGAGGCTGCTCTATTTGCGGCGGATTTGTTGAGAATGTACATACGGTATGCGGAAAAGAGGAGGTTTAAGGTTGAAATATTGAGTCAGAGCCTTTCTGACGCTGGTGGCGTTAAAGAAGCTATTTTGAGCATCAAAGGCAAAGGGGCTTACTCCATATTTAAGTTTGAGAGTGGTACCCACAGAGTTCAAAGAATTCCTGTTACTGAATCTCAGGGAAGAATACACACCTCCGCTGCCACAGTGGCTGTGCTTCCTGAGGCTGAAGATATTGACGTGGAAATAAATCCAGATGATTTGAGGATAGATGTATTCAGGGCTAGCGGGCATGGGGGTCAGCATGTGAACACCACAGATTCCGCTGTGAGAATTACACATCTACCAACAGGTATAGTTGTTTCCTGCCAGGATGAGAAGTCCCAGTATAAAAACAAGGATAAAGCTATGAGAATACTACGCTCCAGGTTGTGTGAATACCATAGGAAGCAGAGGGACCAGGAAATAGCCCATGAGAGAAGGAAACAGGTTGGATCTGGCGATAGATCGGAGAGGATAAGAACTTATAATTTTCCTCAAGGTAGAGTTACAGACCACAGGATAAATTTGACCCTTTACAATCTTGAAGAGATACTTGATGGAGAGCTTTTTTCAATAACGGGTGCTCTCGCCGAGCATGAAAGAATGAAAAAACTGGAGTCCATTGAGTCCGAATGAACGTTCTTCTTATTCAGATAAGACAATTGGGGGATGTTCTCCTTACAACCCCTCTGGCAAGAGTTATAAAGGAAGGGATTTCAGGTGCTCGTGTGGTCTTTTTGACCGGAGATAAAGCTGTAGGGGTGCTCAAGGGAAACCCATGGATTGATGAGATAATGACCATTGGGGGTAGTGTATTGGGAGAATGCTTGACCATTAAAAGGGTGGTGGGTAAGTTTGATGCAGTAATAGATGTTCAGAGAACTGGGAGATCCAGCAGGGTAACACTTTTTTCTCTTGCAAAATTGAGGATAGCATTTTACAAGAAAAGCAGCAATTTTTACTACAACAGATTAGTGCACTGGAGGGAGCATGGATATACTCCCCTTGAGAGGATGGAGTTGCTGAAGCCGCTAGGTATAAGGGAACCTGTAAGAGACATCCTCCCGGAGATATTTTACAATGACTCTGAATTTTCGTGTGTCAAGGGGATGCTCAAAGATGTAGGTGCGGATGAATTCTTTGTTGTTGCCCCAACTTCCAGGAGGCCAGGTAAAAGATGGCCTATTAGGAACTTTAGGAAACTTTCAGAGATTCTATGGGATAAAACGCGTTTGATGCCCGTTGTAGTATATGGTCCGGGTGAAAAAAGTTACGTGGACTCTGGCTTCACGGGTTGTGGATCTTGTTATGTGTTGGGGAGAACGTTGTCTATAGGAGAATTGGCTGCACTTATTGATATGTCGGCGTTTGTTATTTCCAATGACTCGTTTCCTGCACATGTTGCAGTGGCCAGGAGAAAGAGACTGTTTGTTGTTCTTGGACCCACTGAAGGGTGGTATCCAAAGAGAGATTTTGTTTTAGAACTGAGGAAGGGTCTTGAATGTCAGCCGTGTAGAGACGAACGCTCGTGTCCTTTTGGGTTTAGGTGCCTTGCTGGGTTTTCCCCTGAGGAGGTACTTGAATTGGTTGGGCCGGCACTTGATTTATAATGTCTTTTTCTTAAATCTAAAATAAAGAACGAAACCGGGGGTAGAGACTATGAATCAAGTGGAGGAATTCAGGAAGCTTATTGAACAGGTTTTGGGACTTGCGGCAGATGAAATACCCATAGAGATTTCCTACTGGGATGGAGAGCGTAGAAGATTTGGTTCCAAGCCTCCCGTGGCCAAGGTTAGAATAAAAACCCCTCAGGTATTTAAGGATATGATGCACCAATTGAGTCTTGGATTTGGTGAGAACTATATGGAGGGGAATATAGAAATTGAAGGTGATCTTCAAGAGGTTTTGAGGATACAGGAGTTACCCTCTATGAGCGAACTCAAGCCATCGATAAAGGCAATTGCTTCCATTATTTTAAACCGTGTGTTTACCATGGATTCCATGAGAAGGGCCAGGGAGAACATAAAAAAGCATTATGGTTTGAACAATGAGTTCTACAAGTTGTTTCTGGATGAGAGTATGACCTATTCTTGTGCCTATTTCAGGCATGAGAATGATACGCTTGAGCAGGCTCAGGCTAATAAGTATGAGCTTATAGTGAGGAAGATAGGTTTAAGGGACGGGGATAGGGTTGTTGATGTTGGTTGTGGGTGGGGTGGTTTTTTAATATATGCTGCTCAGAGATTTGACATAAAGGGTTTGGGGTGTACTATTTCCAAGAACCAGGTTGATTATGCCAATGAGCGCATAAGGGAATTGCACTTGGAGGACAAGGTAGAGGTTGTGTACGAAGATTATAGGGAGCTAAAAGGAAAGTTTGACAAGTTTGTTTCTATAGGCGCTTATGAACACGTTGGTAAGAATTACGCTTATACATTTTTCAGGAAGATGGACAGTATATTGGAAAATGGGGCTGTTGGTCTTCTGCACACTATAGGTCATAACAAACCCATGCCCACCGATCCGTGGACTATAAGATACATCTTTCCAGGGGGATATCTGCCTTCACTGGAGGAACTTGTAAGGCATATAAGGAGGGTTAATTTTTATACAATAGATGTTGAGAATCTCAGACCACACTATGCTAAGACGCTGGATGAATGGATAAAAAGGTTTGAATCTAATGTTGATAAGGTTAGAGAGATGTTTGATGATAGGTTTGTGAGGATGTGGAGGCTTTATTTGAACGGTGCATCTGAGTCCTTTAAACATGGTGAAACTCAGCTTTACCAGATACTGTTTTCTAAAGGTAAACCCAATATACCTCTTTACCGAGGTGATATTTACAAGCATTGGAACTGAGGGACTCACCCTCAGTTCCAGTTAGCTCAGATTGAACATTACCATTTTTATGTTTGTCATTTCTTCAATTGCAAATCTTACTCCTTCTCTGCCAATACCGCTCATCTTGTTGCCCCCATAAGGCATGTGATCCACCCTGAATATGGAAGTGTCATTTATCATAACACCTCCCACATCAAGGTTGTCAATTGCATAGTGTGCCTTCTTTATGTTGTTTGTGTATACTCCTGCTTGGAGGCCGTAGTCTGAATCATTCACGTGCTGTATGGCTTCTTCAAAATTGCTGTATTCCACTATTGAAACGATAGGTGCGAATACTTCCATGCACATTACGCGCATTTCTCTTGTTGTGTTTCTAAGCACGGTGGGTTTGAGTATCCTACCTTCTCTGGTTCCACCTGTTACCAGCGTTGCTCCCATGTTTATGGCTTCTTGTACCCATTCCTCTGCTCTTTTTGCTTCTTCCTCGTCTATCATTGGCCCTAAATCGATATCTTTATTGATAGGGTTGCCGACTTTCAGGTTCTCTGTGGCCTTTGCGAACTTGTCTGTAAATTCGTCGACTATATCTTTATGTACATATATTCTCTGGAGTGATATACAAACCTGGCCTGAATTCGCGAAGGCGCTATCCACACATCGGAGGACGGCTTTGTCTATATCAGCGTCTTTTTCAATGATTGTTGCGGAATTGTTTCCAAGTTCAAGCGTTATTCTTTTTATCCCTGCGATCCGTACTATTCTGTCGCCTACCTTTGGTGAACCTGTGAATGTTATTTTTTGCACTTTGTCATTTGTTACTAGCGTTTCCCCAACCTCTCTTCCAGGCCCTATCACGATATTAAATACGCCGCTTGGGAGTTCCGCCTCTTCGAGTATTTCTGCGAGCATCAATGCGGTTATTGGTGTTGCTGATGCTGGTTTGAGTACCACTGTATTTCCAGAGGCTATAGCTGGAGCAACCTTGTGAGCTACAAGATTTAAGGGGAAGTTGAAAGGTGTTATTGCTCCTATTACACCTATAGGAACCCTTATATAATACCCTATCCTGTTTGTACCCGAGGTACTTGCATCCATTGGTACTGTTTCTCCATGAATTCTCTTTGCCTCTTCAGCGGCGAATTTGAATGTTTCTACCCCTCTTTTTACTTCGCCTATGGAGTACTTCCATGCTTTTCCTGCTTCCATGCATATTGTTTTTGCTATCTCCTCACTTCTTTGCTGAATAAGATAGGATGCTCTTTCCAATATCTCTGAGCGGAGGTATGCGGGTGTCTTTTTGAAGTCCTTAAATGCCTCTTCGGCCGAGTTCACAGCTTCGTTTACCATTTCTTTTGAAGCTTTTGGAACAATACCTATTGTATCTCCGGAATACTTGTCCATAACCTCTATGTGTTCTGTTGAACTTACCCACTTGCCACCTATGTAGGTTTTGTAGGATCTCATGCTTACCTCCTTACTCAGGGTTTATTTTTACTCCGTACAGTATAACATATACTAGCCTGGAGTGCTAAGGTAGTAAGTGAAAATAGATACTTGACAAAACAGTCTATATGATATAGAAGGTGTGAGGTTTTTGGGGGATTTTGTTTGAAAAAGGAGTTCGTGAGATGAAGAGTTATCGTGCTAAGTTTGAAGCGGAAAATAGGGAGTGGTATCTCATTGATGCCAAGGATAAAGTTCTAGGAAGGATTGCTACTAAGATAGCGGATATCTTGAGGGGAAAGAATAAACCTACTTATACGCCCGGTGTAGATACAGGCGGTTTCGTAGTGGTTATCAATGCTGGTAAGGTCAGGATTACAGGTAAAAAACATCAACAAAAGTATTATTACAGGCATAGTGGATACATTGGAGGATTGAAGTCTATAAGGCTTGATGATATGTTGAAGAAACATCCTGAAGGAGTTATACAACATGCTGTTAAGGGGATGCTTCCAAAGAACAGGCTTTCTAATAGACTTATAACCAAATTGAAGGTATATGCGGGGGAAGACCATCCACATAAGGCTCAGAAGCCCAAGGAGGTAGATGTTTAAGGAGTAGATATGGAAAGATTTTATGCTACGGGAAAGAGAAAGACTGCTGTTGCAAGGGTGTGGGTTTCTTCTGGAGAGGGGAAGATAACCATAAATGGTAAGGATTTAGAGGAGTATTTTGGGGCCTTTCCACAGGCACGTATAGTCGTGTTTCAGCCATTGAGTGTTACAGAAATGGTAGGTAAGTTGGATATATACGTCACTGTTACGGGTGGTGGTATTATGGCTCAGGCTGAAGCTGTAAGACATGGTATAGCTAAGGCACTTACGGAGTATAACCCTGCTTTTAGGGGAACGCTTAAACCTTTGGGTCTGCTGAGCAGGGACGCGAGGATGAAGGAAAGAAAAAAGTATGGACACAAGAAAGCAAGGAAATCTTTCCAGTGGTCCAAGAGATAAATTACCCATTTCACTGGTATGATAAAAGCTGGTATAATTGGGGTAAGTGGTTTTAGCGGATTTGAGTTACTCAAGATCTTGCTGAGACATCCTCATGTCGATGTTACATATCTTTCGGGATCAAGAAGCGTTGGTTCTCGGCTTTCTCAGTTGTTTCCACAATTGACGGGTTTATTTAACGGGGCCGTAGAGGATATAGACCCTGTTAGTGTATCTGGTCTTGACGTGCTCTTTCTGTGCTTGCCACACAGAGAGAGTATGGGAGCATTGAGGGGGTTAGGTGCTGATAACGTGAAGGTCATTGATTTGAGTGCTGATTTTAGGCTGCCTGTAAGTGTTTATGAAAAGTGGTATGGCTGTAGACACCTCATGCCGGATAAGGTCTCGGAGGCTGTGTATGGGCTCTGTGAGTGTAACAGGGCATTTATAGAGCAGGCTTCGTTTATTGCTAACCCAGGGTGTTATTCGACAGCTGCTTTGCTGGGGATTGTTCCATTGCTTGAGGAGATTGAGGTTGATAGTATAATAGTTGATGCTAAGTCTGGAGTCAGTGGAGCCGGTAGGTCAGGGGACCCATCCCTTCAATTCTGTGAGGTGAATGAGAATTTCAAAGCTTACTCTGTTTTTACCCATAGACATACACCGGAGATGGAAGAATTCCTCTCGGCTCGGTGTGGTAGGGAGGTAAGGATTGTGTTCTCCGCACATCTTCTGCCAGTCCAGAGGGGGATTTTATCCACCGTATATGTAAAACTCAAGAGAAAACTTGACTGGAATGATATTTTTTACCTATACTCCTCTTATTATGAAGAGGCTGCCTTTGTAAGGGTTAGGGAAACTTTACCAGAAGTGAAGGATGTGAAGGGAACCAATTTTTGTGATGTGGGCTTTGTTGTTGATGATAGAACGGGTGTCGTGGCTATTGTTAGTGTAATAGATAATTTGATAAAGGGTGCAAGTGGGCAGGCTGTCCAGAATATGAATTTGATGTTTGGTTTTGATGAGAAGGATGGTTTGCTTCCATATCCGTTTTACCCATGAAGTGCTTTAAGGCTGAAGAAGGGTTGTCCGTAGTTGGTGGATTAAAGATTGGTGTAGCTCGTACTGGTATTACATCAAAAGAATACGATTTGGGACTCATATATATGGATCGTGGGTGTGTGTGGAGCGCTGTAGTGACTCAGAACAAGGTAAAGGCCGCTCCAGTAGTATACGATACGAACCTACTTAAGAAGGGGAAACCGCTGAGGGCTGTGGTGGTTAATAGTGGGAATGCTAATGCGTGTAATAGGAACGGTTTTGAGGCGGTTGATAGCGTGGTTGGAGCTTTGTCTGAGAAACTTGGCATTGATAAGGATGAGGTTTTTGTTGCTTCAACTGGTATAATAGGTGAGGATATGCCCTATCAGCGTATAGTTTCTTCGCTGGATGAAGTTATTAACTCTCTCAGGGAGGATGCTCATAGGGAATTTGCTAGAGCCATAATGACAACTGATAGCTTTCCTAAGGAGGCCGCCTGTAGATGTAGTTTCAAAGGATTGAAATTTTCCATAGGTGCGGCTGCTAAGGGGGCAGGGATGATACACCCTAATATGGCCACTATGCTTGCTTTCATTGGTACAGATATAAATATCAATAGGTGTATGCTTAGAGATGCACTTGTGTATGCTGTTGATAGGTCCTTTAACAGGATAAGTGTAGATGGGGATACATCTACCAACGATACAGTTTTAATATTTTCAACCTGTGAGGCTGATAACGAGGAAATAAAAGGTGAAGATGAGTTGTTTAGGTTCTTTGTTGAAAAACTGACAGAAGTATGTACCACACTTGCCAAGAGCATTGTGAAAGACGGTGAGGGGGCAACACGTGTTGCTGAAGTGATAGTGGTTGGAGCTGATACGGAGTATGATGCTAGGGATGTAGCTACCTCAGTAGCTACATCAAGTCTCGTTAAAACCGCTATATTCGGCGGTGATCCAAACTGGGGTAGGATAGTGGCTGCCTGCGGTTATTCCAAGGCAAGGGTCTCCCTTGACAGACTTTCTGTGTCGATTGGTGATTTTGAGATGTTCGTCAGGGGGAAACCAGTGAGGTTTGACAGGGTGAGAGCCTCAGAATACATGAAGAATGCGGAGGAGATAAAGATATTGGTGGATCTTGCCTCTGGCACCTGTTCCCATAATATGTGGTTTAGCGATTTAACGTATGACTATATAAAGATCAACGCTGAATATCATACTTGATTTACAGATTGCAATCCTCGTAATTGTTTAATATAATAAAAGGGTTTTTGGACATGTTGGATAGGAAGTTTTTTCTATATGTATTTATAGGGATGTTTTTATATTCGTGCACCTTTGGGAATGAGAAACGTTATGAGAATTTGGAAAAAAGATATGTGGTGCTTAACGAACGTGTAAAACATCTGGGGAATGAGGTAACTAAAAATAGGAAAGCCATACTGAACGTTAAGCGCGAGGTAGTGAGCATTCATCTTGAGATTGAGAAGATAAAGAAAAAACTGAAGAAGGAAAGGGAGAATTTCAATTTTAGCGGTATCCCACCCGCTTCACTCCTAAAGGAGAAGTCTGTGGTGAAGCGTAGCACGGGGGAAGTAAAGCTTGTGCGTTCAGATACTGTTACTGTTAAGAAAGAAGATGGAGGTACTAACGCTGATTGGATGAATATGTATCATAGAGGTGTTTCTCTGTTTTTTTCGGGGAAGTATAGGGAAGCTGAAAAGGTTTTCGTTGATTTTATAAGGCATAATAAGGGAAAGGAATTCTATGCTCATGCCCTGTTCTGGTTGGGTGATGTGTATATGCACCTTGGGAAACTGGATAAAGCTGTTGATATGCTTAAAGAATGCTTAAGGGTTCAGCCTGATAAACCTGTGGCCCGTGGTGGCAAAAGTGATGCAGCCATGTATCTGCTTGGGTTAATATACGTTAAGAAGTGGAAGGATATTAAAAGTGCCAGGTTCTATATGACAAGGATGAAAGACAGGTTTCCGGATAGTGTGTATTTAAGAAAACTAAACGAGTTGATAGGAGAGAGGGGATGAAGAAACTACTGGTTTTGCTTTTTTTGTTTGTTGTGTTTTTGAGTACAAGCGTGTGGGCTTCCGAGAAGTATTATATTGTGAAGCCTATGGACACTCTTTGGAATATTTCAACCAGATACTATAAGAATCCGTCTCTATGGGGTAAGGTTTGGCATAACAATACGTACATAAATGATCCTAATCTGATATTTCCGGGAGAGGTCCTCTGGATAAGCAAGCGTGGGCTTGTTCTTATGAGTGGCGTTAAACCTCAACCTAAGCATACTATGAAGCAGAATAGGAAGAGGAGAGTTGGATTTCCTATTTTTCTGGATACTGTGGTGTGGTACAACTCGGGAGAGCATGTGTTTTATGGTAAATGTGGTACGGGTTATTGCGGTTATTTGAGGGAGGATTTTTCCATAGGAAAAATAGCGTATGACAAGTTTAATCATCCTCATTTAGTTGTGGGGGATAAGTTTTTCATAAGAACGAGTAAGGTTGTTCCACCTGTGGTGTATGTTTATAGAAAATTGGACTATCTCAGATTTTTCGGAAAGAGGACTCATGTAATTCCGTTTGTGCCTATAGCCTCTGCTGTGGTGTTTAAAAGAGTTGCGGGAGGCTATTGGGCAAGGGTCATGGATGAAAGCGATGGTGTTTCTTATAAAGATATTGTTTCGCCTGTATACCCATATGTGGAAATCACAGGGAAGGATGGTATAAGCGTTGGAAATGTTGTGGTGAAGTGTGTATCAGTGTTGAATTATGACCTTGCAGGTAATGATGGGTATTATTTCTTGCTCAAGCTCTCCCATCCTGTTGGGTATATAACAGGCAAGTTTGTTGAGGTTGGTAGGGTTGTGGATGGGGTACCTGGTAATGTGCCTATTGTAAAGGGCTATGTGACGGGTCAGTATGATAAGTATGTTATGGTGTTTTCGCATGTTAATGAGGTTAAGGAAGTGATGGATTGCTTTCATAAGTATGTCTTGAGGTAGGGTATGCTGAGGATATACGATACGAAGGCCAAGAGACTTGTGGAGTTCAAACCACTGCAGGGTAATAAGGTTGGAATGTATGTGTGTGGTGTTACAGTGTATGATATGTGTCATGTGGGTCATGCTCGCAGTGCCGTTGTTTTTGATGTCATTTATCGCTACCTGAAGCATAAGGGTTATGATGTAACATTTGTTAAGAACTTTACGGATGTGGATGACAAGATAATAGACAGAGCAAGGAAAGAGGGTGTTGAGACTGATGAAATAGCGGAGAGATATATCCGTGAGTACTACGTTGATATGGATGCTATAGGTGTGCAGAGGCCGGATGTTGAACCTCGGGCTACTAAACACATTAAAGAGATTGTGGAACTGATAAGAAAGCTTGTGGAGAAAGGCTATGCTTATGTTGCGGGTGGTGATGTTTATTATAGCGTGTCAAAGTTTGGAGAATATGGAAAGCTTTCGGGTAAGAATATTGAGGAGCTTAAAGTGGGGGCGAGAATTGAGCCGGGAGACAAGAAAAGAGATCCGCTTGATTTTGCGCTATGGAAAGCCTCCCAGGGGGAAGAGCCGTACTGGGAATCTCCGTGGGGTAATGGTAGGCCCGGTTGGCATATAGAATGCTCTGCTATGAGTATGAAGTATTTGGGTGAATCGTTTGATATACATGGTGGAGGGGAAGATTTGATATTTCCTCATCATGAGAATGAGATAGCACAGAGTGAAGCGGCCAGTGGGACAGAGTTTGTAAGGTATTGGGTGCACAATGGTTTTGTCAGGGTTGGTAGGGAAAAGATGAGTAAATCGCTGGGTAACTTCTTTACGATAAGGGATATTCTTAGGGAGTTTGATGGTGAGGTGTTGAGGTATTTTCTTCTTCTTACGCACTACAGGAACCCTGTTGACTTCTCTTTTGATTTGTTAAAAGCCTCAAGGGAAGCTCTTAATAGGTTCTACAATTTTAAAATGAGGCTAATGGATTTTCCCAAAAGTAGTAACACTCCCCTGGAGGATGGGGGGCTTATGGAAGTTGTTGAAAATATGGTGGCTGTCTTTGATGAGTCTATGGATTACGATTTTAACACTCCGAAGGCTATAGGTGATATTTTCTCAGTTGTCAAAAGGTTTAATATCTATCTTGATAGATGTGACAGGGATAGTAAGCCCTGTGATGAAAACATATCAAGGACGTTTTTTGGTGGGCTGGATAAGATCGCTTCTGTCCTTGGTGTGTTCGGGAGTGATCCCCGTAGGTGGTTCACGAAGGGCGGTGTGGATGTGGATTGGGTTGAGAGCATGATAGAGAAGAGGGCCAAGGCAAGGGAGGAAAGGAACTTTCAGGAAGCTGATAGGATAAGGGAAGAACTTATGAGGAGGGGTGTTATACTTGAGGACACAAGAAGAGGAACTGTATGGAAAGTGAAAATTTGAAGATCGCGGGTATAAACACCAAGCATGAAGAGGCTGGAGTCAGGGATCAGCTTTCTGAATATCTTGAATATGTGAGTAAGATTCCAGTGTTGAGTGAGGAAGAAGAAAGAGAATTATGCGAAAGGATGAAGAAGAAAGATAAAGAGGCCGTTGATAAGCTTATAAAGCATAATCTCAGGTTTGTGGTAAATATAGCTCAGAGATACAAGCATTCTGATGTATCCTTGATGGATTTGATAAATGAAGGTAATCTTGGTTTGATATATGCTGCTAAGAAATTTGATCCTGACAAGAACGTTAAGTTTCTTTCTTATGCTGCATGGTGGATAAAGAATTACATTATAAAGTATCTGGTGGAGCAATCTGGGCCTATAAAGGTTCCTATAAAGACGAAGAGCAAGATAAAGAAGCTTGAGAATGTGAAGAATCTGTATTTTGAAAAGTTCAATAGGTCCCCTCTTACAGAGGAACTTTCAAGAGCCACTAATATGTCGGAGAGGGAAATAAAAAAGGTTAATGAGTTTAGATACAGGGTGGACTCTCTGGATAGGAATCTCACGGATGATCCAGATAATTACTATTCTCCAACTGAGATTTTGAGTAGCTCAACAGAATCTTTAGAGGATCATTACATCAAGGAGTCGATGATAGAGGATGTGAAAAGGATCCTGGACGAGTTGCCTGAGAGAGAAAGAAACATTATTGTGCTCAGATATGGTCTAATTGATGGTAAAAAGAGGACCCTTCAGGAGATAGGGGAAATGTACAATATCAGTAAAGAGCGTGTCAGGCAATTGGAAAATGAAACCATAAGAAAGATAAGAAAGAAGCTCAGGGGGTATCGGTGAATCCATATAAAGTGTTGAATGTTTCTCCTGGGGTTTCTCCGGAGGAGTTAAAGAGGACTTTTTATGAACTGGCAAAGGTGTATCATCCAGATAAAGCTGACAATGAGGAAGATCGGATAAGAATGGGGAAGAAGTTTGCGGAGATTACATGGGCGTACAGTGTACTGAAATCTTCTTTGGAGTCTGGAGACGCGAAAGATTTGAGATCAGGAGGTAATAGCACTTCCAACGAAGAGGAAGCATACGTTTATTATCTGTATAGGAAGGCGAGCGAGTTTATTGAGAAAGATGATTTGACATCAGCTATTTCAACGCTTTATGTATTGAGGAATATGGATGGTGGAAGTGAAAAGACGGATTATATGCTCGGTGTTGCTCATCTTAGGAAGGGTGAATACCATAGAGCTCTTTCTTATTTTAGAGAGGTTATGAGTAAAAATCCGTGGAATATAAATGCTCTTTTAAAGATGGCGTGGATATATGAGAAGGTTGGACTTGAGAAGACGGCGCTCTCTATGTACAGAGATGTGTTGAAGATAGACTCGAGTCATCGTGTAGCCTCTCAAAAAGCAGTAGAGTTGGAAAAGAGGTCCACCTCTGTGTTGAAGAGAGTGTGGGATATATTTTCGAAGGGTTGAACCTCTGTGAAATGAGAGCTCTCTTTGTTTCGGATGCCCATTATCCTCTTTGTGGTGATGGTTTGATAAATCTGCTGTTTGCCGAGTACCACAGATGTGACAGGATTTACGTGCTGGGTGACCTGTTTGAATTTTATTTTGGTTACGGTAGTGGAGTGTACAGGCATCATCTGAAGCTTCTGAACGCGATTGAGGTTGTTTCCTCCAAATGTAAGGTCTATATGTTTGAAGGGAATCATGAGTATCTCCTTAACAGGATAAGAAGGATCGTTAATGTTAGGGTGGTTAATGATTGGATTATTGATATTGTTGATGGAGTCAGGATTTATATGTCTCATGGAGATACTGTGGATAAAACCGATAGAGGGTATGCTATCTTCAGGGGTTTTGTGAAGAATTCTGTATCTTTGAGGGTGCTGGGGCATATATCTCCCATAGTACTGTTGGGTTTGTCTCGTTTTATTTCTTCCTGGAGCAGGGCGAGAGGAGGGTACCACGGATGTAGTAGGTGTGATAGAGCCATGTTACGATTTGCTGCTTCTGCACTTTGTGGGGGGGGTATTGATGTTGTTATGTTGGCCCATTCGCACACCATGAGGTGTGTAGAAATGGAAAAAGGTGTTTACATCAACACAGGTGCATACTTGGGCAATGAGGAGTTTGTGATATATGATTCTGATTATGGATTCCAGTTTTACAGAGGAGGAAATAGGATATGGACTCTATCGAGGATGAGATTGAAAAACTTAGGAGAGAGATAAACTATCATAATTACAGATATTACGTCCTTGATGATCCTGTTATTTCTGATGGTGAATACGATAGGTTGCTCAGGAGGTTGAAAAGGCTTGAAGAGGAACATCCAAAGTTTTTTGATCCCAATTCTCCTACTCAAAGAGTTGGTGGTGGGGTTTTGTCCAAGTTTAATAAGGTGGTACATAAACACCCTATGTTTTCCCTTGAAGACGCTTTTGATGAGTATGAGGTTAGGGAATTCGATGCCCGGATAAAGAAAATGCTTGGTATGGCTTCAACTGAGTCTATTGATTATACAGTTGAGCCAAAGCTTGATGGGTTGTCAATAAACATGATATATGAGAATGGTGAGCTTTCTTTAGCCTCCACAAGGGGAGATGGTAGGGTGGGGGAAGATGTTACTCAGAATGTAAGAACTATCAGGAATATCCCCCTTAAACTAATTGTTGACTCTCCACCGGAGTACCTGGATGTTCAGGGTGAAGCCATCATAACGAAGGGTGATTTTGAACTGCTCAACAGGCAGAGGGCTAAAGATGGTCTGCCTCTTTTTGCTAATCCGAGAAATGCTGCTGCTGGTTCTATACGTCAACTTGATCCGAGGGAAACAGCCAAGAGAAGATTGAGAATGTTTGTTTACTATCTCCATGAGATTAGGGGCTGTGATGCTCCTAGAACTCAGTGGGAGTCTCTTGAATTGCTGAAGAGTTTTGGTTTTCCTGTGAATAGTTTAAATGCTCTGTGCAGGGGTATTGATGAGGTCTTGGAGTATTACAGGAATCTATCAGAGAAAAGGGAATTGTTGGATTATGAAATAGATGGCGTGGTGGTTAAGGTTAATGATTTTGACAAGCAGAAAGTTCTTGGGTACACAGCTAAAGCACCGAGATTTGCTGTAGCCTTGAAATTTGAATCTGTTCAGGCCACGACCAGAGTCAGGGATATATTGGTCAGTGTTGGAAGGACTGGTATACTGACCCCTGTAGCTGTTCTTGATCCAGTCAAGGTTGGAGGGGTGGTTGTATCAAGAGCAAGTCTTCATACCTTAGATGAGATAAGGGAGAAGGATATACGAATCGGGGATTGGGTGTTTGTGAAAAGAGCAGGTGACGTCATACCAGAGATTGTGTCTTCGATAAAGGACAGGAGAACCGGGAGTGAAAAGGAATTTCATATACCTGATAGATGTCCCGTGTGTAATTCCGAGGTAGCCAAGGATGGGGCTTATTATGTTTGTACCAATATTAATTGTCCTGCTGTGATAAAGGAGTCCATAAAACACTTTGTATCAAAGCAGGCCATGGATATATCTGGGCTTGGGGATAAGATCATAGAACAGCTTGTTGATAGGGGTATAGTGAAGGATGTTAGTGATTTGTATGCTTTAACCAAGGTGGATCTAATGAAACTTGATAGGATGGGTGAAAAGCTTGCGGAGAATATTCTTTCTTCCGTTGAGCGCAGTAAAGGAACGACTTTTGCTAAATTTCTTGTGGCTTTAGGAATAAGGCATGTGGGGAGCGCTATGGCTGAAGTGTTGGCACAGAGATTTGGTAGTATTGAAAGATTGAGAGAGGCTTCAATAGAGGAATTGCTTTCCGTTGATGGTGTTGGAGAAGAGATAGCTAATAGTATTATTGCATTTTTTGGGGAGAAGAAGAATATCGAAACTATAGAGAACTTGTTCAAGAGGGGTGTGCATTTTGTTGATGATGAGAAAAAGATTGATGATAATGTTTATAATAAGAGCTTTGTTTTTACGGGAACACTCTCAATACCAAGGGAAAGAGCTAAGGAACTTGTGAGGAACAAGGGGGGTATAGTCAGGGATAGTGTGAGTAAGAAGTTGGACTACCTTGTTGTAGGGGAAAATCCTGGTTCTAAGCTTAAGAAAGCCCTGGAGGCGGGGGTGACTATATTGAGTGAAGAGGATTTCTTGAAGCTCGTGGGTGAAAAATGAGGGACCATATAATAGACAGCAGGTGGTTGGGCTCTGTTTATGCTCTTCTTTCTGTTGCTATCTGCATTCTTGTTTTCTCTTGGAGTAATGCACCTTTTCTTATGGCCTTTTTGAAGACTGTGCTTATTTCCATAGCTTTTTATATAATTGGGGTGGTATTTGGCTCTGTTCTAGGTGTTGTAGTGAGTATGAAAGAGAATAAGGACAAGAGCCCGATAGGTGAGGAAGAATCAGAGCAGGGAGCTGAATAGAGCCTATTTGCTATGAAACTTGAAGATTTGGTAGAGCAATATTACCCCATAGTTAAAAGATTGGTAAACCGTATTGTTGTTAGGATGCCTGAGGGATTTGAAGAGGATGATTTTATTCAGATAGGCATGATGGGTCTTCTGAAGGCTTTTGAGAGATGGGATAGAAGCAGAAGCGAGGAAGAATTTAGATCCTATGCCATGCTTAAGATAAGGGGAGCTATTCTGGATAAGCTACGTTCTGTGGATACCATGTCTAGATATTCGAGGGATAAGTTGAAGATGATAGCTAGGGCTTATCAATCATTCATAAAGGAAGGTAACATGAATCCTACGGATGAGATGGTTTCTGAGAAGGCTCATATGGATATAAAGGAGTTTGATAGGGTTATAAGAGAGGCTTCAAATTCAACGATGTTCAGCATAGATGAGGCCACTGAAGACCAGGTGCCTCTTATATCGGTAATCCATAATAAGAGCGTTAAGGATCCGCTATCCGCTATAGAAGAGAAGGAAATACAACGGGTGCTGAAGGATGGTCTGTCCAAGCTGGAGAAGGTTGAGATTTTGGTTCTATCGCTATACTATTACGAGAATTTGACCATGAAAGAGATAGCTAATATTATAGGAAAGACCGAGTCAAGGGTATCTCAAATAAAGACAAAGGCCCTTATAAAACTAAAAACCTATGTGAAGGAGATGTTAAAATATGATTGAGAGGGTGGTTGAAGATGGACTGGATATTGTTTCTTCTCTGTTCGTTTTGACGGCTATAACAGCTCCAAAAAGCGTGGGGAGAGATGATATAATGGTGGAGGTTGTCAGGGAGGAGAAGATCAAAAACAGAATACTGGATAGAGCTGTTGAACTCACCAGGGAAACAAGGTTTTCTTTTTACGAAAGGGATGCAGAAAACTGCCGTAACATTTCCCATATCATACTTGTGGGCTACAAGATGTATTATCATAATTTTGATTGTGGTTTTTGTGGGTTTAAAAGTTGTGATGATGCGAAAGCCCACGGGGCTGTCTGTGCAGTCAGCATAACAGATGCTGGGATCGCTGTAGGTTCTCTTGTAAAGCTTTCGTCTATTTTGGGCATAGACAATAGAATAATGATTTCAATAGGTAGGGCTGCTAAAGAGATAGGATACTTCAAGGAGCCTGTAGGTGGTGCGTATGGTATTCCGTTGTCTGTTTCCACAAAGAATCCATTCTTCGACAGGAAAAAGAAGTCTTGACTTTTGGAGTGCTCGAACTATCATATTCATCGTCTCTATTATGGGGGCGAATCTGGGTTCGACAGGGTGTTGTAGCGCATAGAGGTCATGCCGAGCTCCTGTCAGCTCGCTAAACAGACAGGGAAAAAGAAACGCAGACGAAACAAGCTACGCTTTGGCTGCCTAATTGAGCGGCCGGGTCATCTGAGGGTCGGCGTCTGGATCCTCAGAATGACCAGATACCTCAGGCGCCTTCCCGAAACGGTTTCTCTGGCTACCGTTGTGGGAAGTACTTGAGCCAGAGACTCTGGGGCCGGGTTTGCTCCCTTAGACCGGTTTCAGAGTATTGAAAGGGGGCTAAGCATGTAAAAGCCTCTATGTGGGAAGCATACCTGGACGCGGGTTCGATTCCCGCCGCCTCCATTAATCTGTTATATAGTTTTGGATTGGAGATGATGTATGTAGCAAAAACGGTGGGGATTTTGCTTATGTGGAATGATGGAAAGGATGCCGAGGGCGGGATTTGAACCCGCACGGGATTACTCCCACCACCCCCTCAAGATGGCGTGTCTACCAATTCCACCACCTCGGCGCAAAATAAAAAATACATTATTTTAATCTCTTGTCAACATCTTGGTGATAGCTTCGTCCTGGAATCTCAAGTTGAGCCTTTTCCACATGTTTCTGATGTTGTCCTTGATCTGTTCGATTTGTTCTTTTGTTGTATTTTTGAATCTACCTTGGAGTTGTAAGTATTCTTCTAATTGAAGAAATTTACTGGGTTTTCTTGAGAGCTTGTACCTTCCATTATCTATCTCATAGAGAGGGAATATCCCGGTTTCCACGGCCAGTTTTGATATGGTTATGGTTTTGTTTTCGGGGAATTTGTGTCCTGGAGGGCAGGGTGAGAAAATTAGTATGAATCTGAAACCTTTCGTTTTTTTGGCTTTTTCAAATTTCTTTGTAAGGTCAATGGGAAAGCCGACTGTTGCTGAGGCTATATACGGTATATTATGAGCTTCCATTATTGTCATGATATCTTTTTTGGGTCTGGATTTGAGATGCGGAGGAGGGGTCGTTGTTGTTTCTGCTCCTATGGGTGTGGCTGAGCTTCTTTGGATGCCGGTATTCATGTAGGCTTCGTTGTCGTAGCAGACGTGGATTATGTCTTCGTTTCTTTCCGCTGCTCCGCTTAGTGCCTGCAGTCCTATATCAAAGGTTCCACCGTCTCCTGCCCATCCCATTACGGTTACTCCTGTTTCACCGCCCCTTCTGAGGGCAACTTTTATGCCGCTTGCTACAGCTGCTGTTGTTTCAAATGCGGTGTGAAATACAGGTACCCCAGCATGGTTGAATCCTGTAGTTCCATTGATGACTGTCCAACAACAGGCTGGTATGACAACAACAGTCTTTTTGCCCAGCGCTTTCAGTGCGAGTCTCATTGCTAAAGAGGCAGAACATCCTGGACAGGCGAGGTTGTTTTTGAGCATGATTTCTTCTTTGTTGATTTTCATGTATTGCACCTCAGAGTATGTAGTCTGTTTTTATTTTTCTACCCACTATGTCTATTATTGTTTTTATTATATCTTCTTCTGTAACATCGTAACCGCCTAACCCGCATACTATGCCTAAGAGATTAAGTTCTTGTGTTGCTCCACCCAGTTCATCTTTGATGATTCCTCCTTTTCCATGCGATACATTTCTGTCAAAGACAATAACCTTTTCAGAGTGGGCTAAACATTCCTTGAGTTCTTCCGCAGGGAATGGTCTGAATAGGGTAAGTTTGACGAGGTTGGAGCTTACTCCTATTTGATTGAGTTTGTCCACGGCCATCATAGCTGTCTGTGCGAGTGTTCCTGATGTTACTATTGATATGGTGGCGTTCTCGCTTCCGTATATGGTTATTGGGGCATATTCCCTACTGAAATTTTCGTTAAATTCCCTCATGGCTGTACGTATATGCGCTATGGAATTTAGCATATCCTTGTGCTGTTTGGTTTTTATCTTTATATAGTCCCTTGGAAAAGCCAGAGCTCCTATGGCTTGAGGCTCTGTGAAATTAAACCGGTTTGTATTGAGTTTTTTGTGGATGTATGGTTCTACTTCGGAGTCTTCGAATATGCTTACAGGTTCCTTTGTGTGTGTGAGTAGAAATCCGTCGAGACAAACCATTGCTGGGAAGAGAGATAGCTCTGCAGCTCTAAAGGCTATAAAGAGTAGGTCATATACTTCTTGAGAGCTTGATGCATATAGCTGGATCCATCCTGTGTCTCTTTGGGAAAGCGAATCTGTCTGTTCAGCCCATATGCTCCAGGGTGGACCTATAGCTCTGTTTGCGTTTGCCATTACTATGGGCAGTCTTGCGCCGGAGGCCCAGTGTAAAACCTCGTGCATGAGGAGTAGACCCTGAGAGCTTGTTGCAGTGAAAGTTCTTGCCCCTGCTGCAGATGCTCCGATCAGGGCAGCCATTGCTGAGTGCTCTGATTCTACTTTTATGAAGTCTGTGTCCATCTCACCTTTTGATATAAAGTGGGCTATTCTTTCTATCACTGAGGTTTGTGGAGTTATTGGGTAAGCCGATACAACATCAACAAAACTCTGCTTTACTGCTAAAGCTGCGGCATCGTTTCCACCAATGATCATTCTTTTCATATTTTCCTCACACTCCTGTAAGCTATCTTTGCTGCTTTTATGTTCGTTTCTGCATTTTTTTCCAGCTTTTTTAGTATGGCTTGAGCTATGTTATCAAGAGAGAGATTCTCAACTATCTTTGAAAACGCCCCGAGGAGTGCTGTATTAGCTATGGGTGATGCTTCACTGCCTAATTTTAGTGAGATTGCTATTTTGTTTGCTTCAACAACGAAGAGCTTTGCAGCGTCTGAAAGCCTTTCCACCCTTTCACAAGTGTTGATCAGTGCAATTCCGCCGGGCTTTAGTTTTATGGTGTTTATTAGTCCTGCATTAAATACTACGACTATATCCGGAATATCTATGGTGTATCTTTTCAATATGGGCTTTGTATCAACTCTGACATATGCATTGGACGGAGAGCCCCTTCTTTCGGCGCCGTAAGAGGGCATGAACTGTGTTTCGTATCCCTCCATGAAATATGCATTCGCCAATATTTCACCTGCTACAACGACACCTTGTCCACCCCTGCCGTGTAAACTGATTTCAAGCATCCGTTTTCTCCTCAACGGCATCAGATTTCCCAAAATATATACAAAACTCCCAAAAAATCAAGCTGTTGGCTGTGGATCAAAGAAGGGGGAAGCCCCCCTTAGAAGTTATATGAAAGTTCGATAGCAACTGTGTTTTGGTGCATCTCTATCTGTGTTTTTGGGCCGTAAGCCATTTGGTCAGTGGAACCGGCGGGGTTTGTATAGGAGAGTTTTTTGGGTAAGGCGTAGACATAGGCTCCAGATATGCTGAGATGCTTTGTTGGTTTGTAGGTAAGGCCTGCTGTTAAGTGTGTTTCAACTATGGCTGGTGCTATTATGTTGGCATCTAAGTCTCCACTCTTTATAGGATCTTTAGCATAGTTGAATCCTGCCTTTATGGTTGTGCTCTGGTTTAGTTGATATTCTCCTCCGAGCGCAAATACCCACTGATTGTGCCAGTGGAATGGCCAGTTTTTCATCGGTTTGAATATTGGTGTACCTGTTGCTGTGAATCCGATGAGGGCCCGCATCCCGCTCGAGCTTGGTTCCCACATCACACTTCTATAGTTTATCCATCTTACGTCAAGCTCAAGTCTTAAAGGTTTTATAGGGTGATAATTAATGCCAGCGGCTATTTGTCTAGGCATGTTAAGCGTCATCGTTACTGAGTTTGTTGATGGGTCTATCATGAAACTCTGACTATTTGGGGTCACGCTCCATTTGAGTGGTTCCATCCAGCGCTCTGATTTATACACAGCGCCTATTTGGAGTTGTTTGTTTACTTTATAAAGCATTCCTATGTCGAAACCCGCTCCGTATGAGATTGCGTTATCAAGCACATCCCTGTATACTCCTGCTGGTAATGGGGCTCCTGCTGGTACATCCCAGTCAAACTCCATCTGGAGGGCTTGATATACAAACACCGGAGCAAAGCCTACGTAGAGATTATCGTTTACCTTCCAAGCTCCTCCTATGGACATCTCCATCATCTGCATGTTTGAATACGCCTTCTTAAGCATTCCTGAATTGTTTAGGCTGCTCCAGTTTACGCCCATGCCTGATACACCGTACATCCCGATGCCGAGTGTAAATCCTTTAGGATTCTGTTTAACAGCGAATCCTGCTGCTGGAATGACGAACATGTTTGAATCGCTGTTCTTACCATTAAGACTCCTTTGTGGTATGAAGAAGGAACCTCCAACATTTGCTGTCGTGTGGGGTAGTAGCGCTATATCGGCGGGATTTTGTAGAATTGTTGAGGCATCCTGGGGTTCGGCAACCACTGCTCCTGCCATTCCCAATGAGGATGCACCCGTTGCTATCATATAGTATCCGTTGGTGGCATGTGCCAGTGATGAAGCTCCAACAACTAGGCAACATGCTACCACTCCCGAAAATAACTTGTTCCGGAGTTTCATGACTTTCTCTCCTTTCAAAATATTGTTTTTTATCATGGTCTCAAGGCAGATGATATTAGGATTTTAAGTATGTGTCAAGTGTGATTTTATATATAATATTTTTAGTAAAGTAACTAACTTAGTCTAATGAAATTATATATAATATATAGTACGATGGTTTATCGAGCTGAATTGTAACCTTTGGTGCTTTGAATCGTTTTTAAACGAGAATATAGTTGAAAGAGGAGGTGGAATTTTGTAGCATTGTGTGAAATAGTATGGTATTATAATTGAAAGTTAGGGTTTTATATTTGTTTAACTCTTTGTAAAGAGGGGGTGAGCGATGAAAAAAATAATGAGTGTTGGTGTTGTAGTAGGTTTTTTATTGGCATTTGTCTTTACAGAGGCTAGTTATGCTGTTGTTGAGATGGTTCCTAGGGGTCCTATTCTCCAGAGATGTATGAAACAAATTCCACCGGGTAAGTGTGTGCGTATGAATCTATATGGAAATATGGAGTGTATTTGTAGGGGTGTCAATGGAGGGATAAGCATACTGCATGGTAAGAGCTGTGATGGTTATCCCGTGGTGAGGCTTAGGAAGGGGGGTAGCAGATGAACGCGTACAGGACAGATATAAGATTGGCCACAGCTTTAGCAGTGTCGTTTGTTTTGCTTTTTTTAGTATCCCAGGCTGTGGCAGGGATGGCGGAGTATTGTGCTGTGCCTCCGGCAGTGAACTCCGGTGTAGGTATAAAACCTAATGTGCTTATAATATTGGATAATTCAAATAGTATGGATGAGGATTTTTATGGTAAGGCAGTGGGCTCCTATTCACCTGAGAGCAAGGCTGTTGTGGCTAAGGAAGATCTAAGAACTATTCTGAAGCAGTTGAAAGGTAAGATAAGAGCTGGGCTTATGACGTATGAGTTAGAGCATAGCAAACCTTCGTATAAAGTCAATCGTAATGTCATACCGGCAATTTTATACAATTCTTACTACTTTGCCTCTTATGATCGAGAGTCATATTGTCCGAGTCCTCCGCCTGAATGTGTTGAATATTGTAAAACCGGAGATTTGAATGATAGGGCGATATGTCAGTCAAAGTGCCAGTCTGAGAATTCTGATTTTAATGTGGACTACTTTGATGAGATAATAACTCATTACGCTTTAAACTCTTCGTTGAGGAATAAATACTGTGAGCTTGTGTATCCGAAGACAGAAAGGATTAAGAATCCAACTGACTCGTCCCATTATGTTTACTATAAGCATGGATATCCTGATTACCTTTATCCAGTATTTAGTTGTTTTTGGGGAATATGCACCTATACTCAGTTCAGTTATTCTAAGAACTACAACCCTGCTGAGGGTAAACCATGGGATGAATATTCAGTTTATAAAACGAAGACGGGTACATCTGATAAGTTTGTTGGATATTCTGATTACCTTTATTCGTCCACACTCATTCCTAGTGATACGGATATTGCCCTTGGGTATAAAGATTTTGGCAGGAGGCTTGTTTCTATTAGGGTGAGTAAAAAACTTGGATATTCATTTACATGGCTTTCAAGTGCTTCTCCAGGAGACGGCTACTTGCATGTTCCCGTGGGGGATTTGGAGGATTCGTTCGGGAATACCACGGCTACGTATAACAAGCTGTGGGATATACTTAATCCTTTAAAGAATGATCCTGGAGACTACATGAAGTGCACTTTAGATAATAAAAACGAGTGTCCTTATATAATAGACGCAGGGCTTACGCCAACTGCTGGGACATTTGAGACGGCCATAAAGTACCTCGAGGGTAAGCTTGCTCCATATAGTAGCCCCATTGAGTATAGATGCCAACCCACGTTTATAGTTTATGTTACAGATGGACTGCCAAGCGTTGATGAAAGCGGCAAGAAAGACAGTGCCAGTGACCTTATGTCGGATGTTTTAAACAAGATCAAAGCCCTTAGATCTCTTCAAGTAAACATAGGTGGGAAGAAATATACTATTGATGTTAGAACGTATGTTCTTGGTGTTGCTCTTTCACCAGAGGGAAAAAAATATTTAGATGAAATGGCTGTAGCTGGTGGTACTGCCGTAGAGAAACATGCTTACTATGCCGATAATCCGAGTGAACTTCTAAAGGCGCTTAAACGTATATTTAGTAACGTGCTGAAGCGTGCTTCGTCCGGAACTTCACTCTCTGTTATGGCTGAGGCCTCAAGAAGCGGTGCCTCCATGATTCAGGCTCTGTTTTGGCCTAAGAGGTACTTTGATAGTGGAACCTCCGCGAGTTGGGTTGGAACATTGTATGACCTGTGGTTCTACCTCGGTGCTACTCCTGATGTTCAGCAGATAAGGGAGAATTCTGATACACTTAATGAGACTGCTTTGGATAAATTGTTCACTCTGAAGGACAAGGTTGTAGAGTTCTTCTTTGACTCTGCAAGCAATTCTGTGAAGATCAAGGTGTGTGATGACAACTCAGGCTCTGGTACTCTTACAAACTGTAAGATTAAGAATTTTGCTGATCTAAAGACAGTATGGAATGCTGGACTGGAGTTGTGGAAGACAAATCCTTCTGATAGGAGGATATTCACGGATGTTCCTGGTCTTATTATCTCCCCTATCCAGGGTAACTTTGTGAGTTCAAACGCTTCTCTGTTAAAACCGTATCTTGAGACATCTTCTGTGTCTGATGCTGTCAACATTATAGACTGGGTCAGGGGAAACCATGTGTCTGGATTAAGAGATAGAGAGGTGACAATAGGCACGCAGACCCACGTATGGAAACTTGGCGATATAGTTGATTCTTCACCTGTTGCTTTGTCTGTGATGCCTGTGAATTCTTACTACAAGGACTATGGAGATAAAACATATTATCAGTACAACTATAATCCGGATGGGTCGTTTACCCACCCGAATCGTGGCGTGGTGTTTGTTGGGGCAAATGATGGGATGCTTCATGCTTTTAGAATGGGAGCTTTGAGTTTCCCCGACAAGCCTGGCGTGCTTGCTAAGTTGAGTGCAAATGGTGGTGCTCTAGGTTCTGAAGTCTGGGCGTTCATACCAAAGGATGCTCTTCCATATCTTAAATATCTTGCAGATCCGAATTACTGCCACATATATACTGTTGATCTCACACCTTATCTCGTGGATGTAAGCATAGGAGGGCCTGGTGATGGACCATCCTCAGACAAGAGCAGTTTGAGCTGGAAAACGGTGCTCATAGGCGGAATGAGGCTAGGTGGAGCTCCTTATGGAGAGACACCGTGTAGCTGTGGATTGGGGGCCTCTTCGTATTTTGCTCTTGATGTAACCGATCCTGAGCATCCCAAGGTGATGTGGGAGTTTTCGGATAAACATCTTGCATTTACGACGACAGGGCCTGCTGTGGTTCATATATCGTATAAGGGTAACAAAAATAAGGATGGATACTGGTATGTAGTGTTTGCGTCAGGTCCGGATGGTTACGATGGAACCATACATCAGCCTCTGTTTCTGTATGTGTTGGATCTGAAAACTGGTAAACTTGTTCATGAATGGCAGCTTAGTGGCAATAAATGTTTACTTCCCAGTGGTACTAAGTACACGTGTGATATGAGTGTTGTTGGGCCTGTGGATGCCTTTGCGGGCAGAATGTTTGATGCGGCAATTGATACAAATGAGGATTATTCGGATGACGCTGTGTATTTCGGTTACTCATATCCCGCCGGGTCACACTGGAAGGGTGGGATTTTAAGACTTGCCACCGGTGAAAAACCCTGTACAGACCTGGTGTGTAGCTGGAGCGTTTCAAAGGTAATAGGTGACGTGGGACCTGTTACTGCAAAAGTGGCGAGTATGATAAATAAGAACACACATAATCTGTGGCTATACTTCGGTGAGGGGAGATATTTTACGGACTTGGATGACCTCAAAGCTCAGAGGGATTTGTATGGTATAAAAGATCCTTGCTTCTCTTCGGGGACTGTTAGTACCTCCTGTAGTACATCCGTTAGTGTTGATTCATTGACAGATGTTACGTCAAACCCATCTGTTAACCCCTCTTCTATCGCTACTGGATGGTATATAGACCTTGCACCCTCATCTGAGGACTACGGCGCTGAAAGGCTGATAACGGATCCTGAGGCTCTGACTCTGGGTTATGTCTTGTTTACCACGTTTGAGCCTACATCTGATGTATGTGGGTATGGTGGTAGGACGTATGTATGGATGGTGAATCCACGGAATGGTGGGACACCTGAGAGTGTGTCGGGGACACTGTTCTTGCAAACCTCAACCGGGGCTGTCAACAAGATAAATCTTGCTGAAAATTTTGGGGCATCGAAGGGGAGCAACGGTGGTAGGAAGTTGTCGTCTCCTATTGCTGGTGTTCCACCTGCTGGAACAGGTATGAATGTAGTTCTCTCTCCTCCACCTGTGAATAAGGTGCTTCAGTGGATTGAAAAGTGATGAGGGCTGGTTTTACGCTTATTGAACTGTTAGTGATATTAATAATAGCTGCTATTTTGCTTACTATAGGTATTTCTGAGTTGGGCAGGTATTCGGTAAAATACGCTGTTGAAAATGAGATTGATACGCTGTACGGTGATATGCTTAACCAGAGGTTTTTATCTATGAATAGGAGCCAGTCGTACGGCGTGTTCTTTGCTACTAACTATTATCAGTTGTTTAAATTTAATGACGTCAACTTTAATCAGGAGTTTGATGGTGCATCTGAAGAAGCTGAGGTGAAAACAAAAAAGCTAAGATATCCCATTGTAAGTAACTGCGTATCAAATGGTCAGAATGCAGTATTGTTTGACTATTTGGGTGTGGCGAGAAATGCAAGTTGGAGTATTGCAGCGTGTACTATTAGGGTGCTAGAAAATACGGGAGGTGTTAACTGTATAGTTGTTACCCCCCTCAGGATAGCACGGGGTGTTTATAATGGAGTTTTATGCAAGATTAAATAGGGGTTTCACGCTTATAGAGCTTCTTGTTGCTATAGTTATTATAGCTGTAGGTATTATAGCTTTGATGAAGTTAAGCGGCATTGTTGCCCTTAACAACATGAGGAATCAAATACGAAATAGAGCGGTTGAAATTCTATCCAATGAGATAAAAACCGTTGACGGTTTGTCCTTTTCCTCTATAAATACGGCTTACTTGAATGTTTCCTTTGGAAAATGCCCGTCCTACGAGGTCACAGTGAGGAATTTTACAATGGCTTATTGTTCCCTTATATGGAATGTATCAGATCTTACTTCTTCGGCTACGGTTGTTGGGAAAATGATTACGGGTAAGATAGTGTGGCGTGTTGGTAGAAAGCAGTATGAATATACGGTAAATAGTGTGATTACACCATGAACAGAAGAGGGGTAGGTTTATTAGAACTCTTAGTAGTTGTTGCCATATTAGCTTTGGTTATAGCTATTCCGCTGAGGGTGTTTGTTCAGCAGATTAATAACACAGCTAAGAGTGTATACATAGCTAAGAACTCCATGGATATTCTACCAGTTGTAAATATGATAAAGAAAGATATAGAACTTGCTGGTTATGGTTTACCCTGGGATATGAACTCAGTTTCCTACAAGGAGGTTAGTTTAACACCTCCTTTGCCAGAATATTCTTTTGCGCCGTCTATTTTCAATGATGCACCTACGAATCCTCCAAGAGCCATTGTTGGAAAGGATGATGCTGCGGCAAATGGATTCGGTTACCTTGTACTCAAGGGTACAGTGTATGGTTTGTCCAGGGCCACTGCTCATTTCAGTTATATATGCAATGGTAAGTTGTATATATGGCCTACTACATCTCAAGCTAACTATAGCAACTTTGCGAAGAACGATGATGTTATCTTGTTGAACTCCTATAACAGGGAGTTGTTTGTTGTAGGGAGTACTTTCTACTGGCAGTTTCTTCAGAATGCAAACCCGTCCATCACGAACCCAGTGAGTTATGGACTTCCGGTTGTAAATCCTGCTTATACGTATCTTGTTTATGGTGTGGCTAACAATGCTACACTTAGAGCACCGTTTAATAGGGTGGATTATAAGCTATATGCAACCCCGACTGCTAGTCCGATTTGTGCTATGGGTACATATACACTTGGAAGGGCTTTAATGAGTCAAGCGAATGGTATTATGTACACTACACCTGTGCTGGGGTGTGTGGCCGATTTTCTTGTGTACTTTGGTCTTGATACAAATGGAGATGGAGTTATAGATACGTGGAGTGATGATATAACAACACTCACCGCTAAAGAGATTAGAAATGAGCTGAAGGATGTAATTGTTTTTATGCTAGTTCAGAATGGGAAATACGATCCAGAATATATATATCCGAAGACCACGGTGTTCGTTGGGGGTGTGGTGAACGGTACAGTAATTGGTAGGTCGTTTAATATCGCTTCTCGGATTCCGGACTACAAGCACTACAGATGGAACTTGATAAAGATCTCTGTCATACCGAGGAATTTAGGGGTGAGATGATGTGCAGGGACGAGAAGGGAATAGCGCTTGTTATAGCTCTGATTGTATCGCTTATAGTTCTTATACTCGGCGGTGTAGCTGTCTATATGACCATGCAGAGCTCAAAAATGTCTGGCGAGTTTAAGGGTTATACTTCTTCTGTGGCTGCGGCTCAAGGGGCTCTGAATGAAACCCTTATCCTGCTTCCGGAATTAAAGAGTGGTGTGGTCTCTTTCCCATCGGTTGTTGTTAACTCTAAGGTTGCATGTTTGAAGTATAAGTTAAATACTGCCACGAGCGCTTGGACGGCCTCTGATTTATCCACTTACTGTGGATGCACGCTTGTGGAGGCAACAGATCCCTCTATTTCTTCAGTTGTCAATTATTATGACATAGAATATAGGCTTGGTTCCGGAGTGAATACCTATGACGTGTTTGTGAAGTTTATAAACACCTCCCTGGGTAATACCAATGCTGCAGCTGCATCTTCATCGTTTTCAACAGGTGGCACTGTTTCCTCCAAGAGTGGGGGTAATACACTTCAGCCGCCGCCGAAACCCTATCTTTACACGGTGGTGGTGTATTCTGGACCAGCCAGTGATGTCAATAATCCCGCGAGATCTTCTTATATAAGAGTGTTGTATGCCTATTGAAATTTCCCCGAAAATAAGATCTAATCTACCCAATGTATGAGGCAGTTTGACAGGCAGTTTTTTAAGGATCTGTGGCATATAGTAAAGCCGTATTGGTTTTCTGAAGAAAAGTTTCAGGCAAGGGGATTGTTGTTTATAGTGATAGCGTTGAACCTTGCCATGGTGTATTTGAATGTACTTTTTAATGCTTGGTATAAAGAGTTTTACAATGCGCTTCAGCAACTCAATTCAGGCGCATTCTGGAAGGCTATTTTTAAGTTTTGTATACTGGCATTTTTCTATATAGTTTCCGCCGTTTATGCTTTGTATCTGAACCAAATGTTACAGATAAAGTGGAGAAGGTGGCTTACGGATCATTATCTTGAAAAGTGGATGAAGAATAAGACCTACTATCATATGCAGGTTTTTAGCGATGGCACGGATAATCCCGATCAAAGAATAAGTGATGATCTTAATATGTTTGTTACTCAAACTCTGACACTTTCTATAGGGTTGTTGAGTTCTGTGGTTACGTTGGGGTCTTTTATAGGAATACTATGGACGATTTCTGGTCCATTAGTGTTTTCTTTGTTTGGACACCATATTGTTATACCAGGGTATATGGTGTGGGCTGCTATACTGTACGCGGTGGTTGGTACATGGCTTACAGCTGTGATAGGCAAGCCGTTGATAAAATTGAATTTCGACCAGCAGAGATTTGAAGCAGACTTTAGATTTAATCTTGTGAGAATAAGAGAAAATAGCGAGAGTGTGGCTATGTACAGCGGGGAAAGGAAAGAACATAAACACCTTATGAGAAACTTTATGAACATCTTTGAGAATTACTGGAAGATAATGGTAAGGGAAAAGCTTCTTACTTGGTTTACTTCTGGATACAATCAGATAGCCATAATATTTCCTATACTTGTTGCAGCACCGAGATTCTTTGCCAAAAAGATTCATCTTGGTGGATTAATGCAGATAGCACAAGCGTTTGGTCAGGTTCAGACGTCTCTTTCCTACATAGTGGATAGTTACACAACACTGGCCAATTGGCACGCTGTTGTTGATAGACTTAGAACATTTGAGCATAACATTAAGAAAATTTGGGTGATGCAAGAGAACAACGCTAGGATTAAGGGTGTTGTTGGAGAGAGATTAATTGTTAGGGATTTGACTATAACTCTTCCGGATGGTGTTACTCCTCTTGTCGAGAAGCTAAATTTTTCAATGAAGTATACTGATAGAATGTTGATAATGGGACCTTCGGGGATAGGTAAAAGCACTTTGGTGAGGGCTATAGCGGGTTTGTGGCCGTTTGGTGAGGGAAAGGTTGTTATACCTCCCAGGGAAAAATCCCTATTCCTTCCCCAGAGGCCCTATCTTCCGCTGGGTACGTTGAAGGACGTGTTGATTTATCCGTATGGAGACCCTGCCACAAGGGATGAAGTGTTGGAGGAACTATTACTCAGTGTAGGGCTTAAGAGGTTAATAAAGCACCTTCACACTCCCAACATGTGGGCTCAGGTGCTTTCATTGGGAGAGCAGCAGCTTGTAGCATTTGTTAGGATATTTCTTCAGAGACCTGAGTGGATATATATGGATGAAGCTACAAGCGCTTTGGATGAGGAGAAAGAAGAGGAGTTATATACGAGACTCAGGATGGAGTTGCCTCATACTGGTGTTATAAGTGTTGGTCATAGGTCCACTCTTATACCCTATCATAATATGAGACTCATATTGCTTGGCTCAGGTAGGTGGAGGATAGATTATTCCGCGGGTAGAGAGGAGAGGGTTGTGATAAGGCGTTCCTTGAAGCAGGCTTGAGGAGGAGGATTGTGTACGATTATGCTCAGGCTGTTGAAGAAAGCGCAAAACTTATAAAGAATGCGGGAGTATTAGTGATTACTGCTGGTGCTGGGATGGGAGTTGATTCTGGATTGCCAGATTTTAGAGGTGATAGAGGATTTTGGAAGGCTTATCCCATGTATGAAAGGTTGGGATTGAGTTTTGTAGAAGCTGCCAATCCTGCACATTTTGAAAGGGACCCATATTTTGGGTGGGGTTTTTACGGACACAGATTGGAGCTTTACAGGAAAACCAAGCCGCATGATGGTTTTTATGTGTTGCTTAGATGGATTGGGAAATTTGGTATGGATTACTTTGTTGTTACATCCAATGTTGATGGTCAGTTCCAGAAGGCTGGATTTGAGGAGGAGCGTATCTATGAGATACACGGCTCTATACATTATCTGCAGTGTGTTAAACCGTGTACAATGGGTATATGGGAGAACAAAGAAGTGATAGATGTAGATTATGAGACTATGAGGGCTAAAAATATACCTAGGTGTATACGTTGTGGAGATGTGGCAAGGCCTAATATATTGATGTTTGGAGACTACTCCTGGGTGTCGTATAGGAGCGATGTGCAAGCAAGGAGGTTTGGTTCTTTCGTTGATTCTATCTCTGGGGAGGGGAAACACGCTGTTGTAGTGGAGATAGGTGCTGGTACGGCTATACCGTCAATAAGACATATCAGTGAGAGAACTGCTTATGCCTTGGGTTGCAAGGTGGTAAGGATAAACCCAAGGGAGTATAGCATAGGGGAACCTCATATATCCATTCCGGAGGGTGGATTGAAGGCGCTTAAAGACATAGATAGTCTCCTGTGATTAGTATTGACAGTGTGTATTTTTTTTATATAATCAGTGGTCGTCGCTGGCGTAGCTCAATTGGTAGAGCAGCTGACTTGTAATCAGCAGGTTGGGGGTTC
>CAZERD010000012.1:0-38392 GCA_964515405.1 uncultured Desulfurellales bacterium | reverse complement strand
CCTGCCATTATTATAGGCAAAAAGGGTTCAAAGGTTGAGGAAATAAGAGAGTTTCTTTCAAAGCTTACTTCTGGGAATGTTAATATAAATATAAACATAAGGGATGTTGAGGCTCCTGAAAGGGATGCTCAGCTCATAGCTGAGAATATAGCTCTTCAGATAGAAAAAAGGATGCCCTACAGGAGAGTAATGAAAAGAGCAGTTTATCTTGCCATGAAGAGAGGAGCTCAGGGTATAAAGATAAAGGTTTCCGGTAAGCTTGGCGGAGCTGAAATGGCGAGGAGCGAATGGATAATGGAAGGTAGAGTGCCTTTGAGCACGCTGAAGGCTGATATAGACTACGGGTTTGCTGAGAGTTTGACGCAAGCAGGTGTTATTGGCATAAAGGTTTGGATTTTTAATGGCATGGTTGAATAAACACGCAGGGAGTGATTGCTATGTTGATGCCTAAGAGAACTAAATACAGGAAGTATCAAAGAAATAGGAATGGCGTTAGGGGTAAGTCCTGTAGGGGTAATGAGATAGTGTTTGGTGACTTTGGTATAAAGGCTGTTGGGAGGGGTGAGGTAACGAATAGGCAGATAGAGGCAGCACGTGTTGCGATTAATAGGGTGTTGAAACATCAAGGAAAGATATGGATAAGAATTTTCCCAGATTTTCCTCTTACCAAGAAGCCAGCGGAGACAAGGATGGGGAAGGGTAAGGGTTCTATAGATAAGTGGGTGTGCATAGTGAAACCTGGCAGAATCATGTATGAGATAGGTGGTGTCAGCGAGGATGTAGCGAGGAAAGCGTTTGAGCTTGCGAGGAGTAAATTTAGCTTGGAGTTGAAGTTTGTCACGCGAGGGGAGTGGTGATGAAAGCTGTTGATTTGAGGGGAAAAACAATAGAAGAGCTTGATAAAGAGGCGGATAGACTGAGAGAGGAAATATTCAAGTTGAGGATGAGAAAGGGATTTGAGCAGATAGACAATCCTAGAGCTATAAGAAATCTCAGGAAGGATTTGGCAAGGGTTTTGACGGTGAAAAACGAGAAACTGAAAGAGGAAAAGAAAAATGAGTAAGCTGGTTTTGGAGGGTGTCGTTACAAGCGATAAGATGGATAAAACTGTTGTGGTCAAGGTAGAGAGACTTGTCAAGCACCCGAGGGTCAAAAAGTATATAAAGAAGACTAGGAAGTTCAAAGTGCATGATGAAAGGAACGAGTGTAGAGTGGGTGATAGGGTAAGGTTTATTGAGTGCAGACCATTATCTAAGGATAAACACTTTAGACTTCTTGAAATAGTAGAAAAACACAAGACTCTAGGAGACGAGGCATGATTCAGGCATATAGCAAACTTAGGGTTGCGGATAATTCGGGTGCTAAGAAGCTCATGTGTATCAAGGTTCTAGGTGGCACCAGGAGAAGGTATGCCTCTGTTGGCGATGTAATTGTTGCCAGTGTCAAGGAAGCCGCTCCAAGGGGTAAGGTTAAAAAGGGTGATGTTGTTAAGGCTGTTGTTGTCAGAACTAAGAAAGAGGTTAGAAGAAGCGATGGGACGTACATAAAGTTTGATGAGAATGCTGCTGTTATAATAAACAACCAAAAGGAGCCAATAGGGACGAGGATATTCGGTCCTGTGGTGCGCGAATTGAGGGGTAGGGAGTTTACAAAGATCATCTCGCTTGCCCCTGAGGTTTTGTAAGGAGTTGAGGTATGGGAAGAAGAGTTAAGGTTAAATTGCCCCCCTTGCGTACAAGGTTGAGGAAGGGGGATAAGGTGAGGGTTATAGCTGGCAAGGATAGAGGTAAAGAAGGAACTGTTATATCTGTGCTTTATAAGAAGCACAGGGTTATAGTTGAGGATGTGAATGTGATCAAAAAGCATCAGAAACCTGTGGGGGCTTCTGAGGGAGGTATAATAAAAAAAGAGGCTCCCATTCATATATCCAATGTGATGTTTGTATGCCCTCACTGCAACGAGCCCACCAGGATAGGCGTGAGATTTCTTGAGGATGGTAAAAAGGTGAGAGTGTGCAAGAAATGTGGAGAGGATATCTGAGGAGGGAGTAGATGCCAGAGTATGTGCCGAGGTTGAAGGGTCTCTATAGGAACGAGATCGTACCGCTAATGATGAAGGAGTTCTCTTACAAGAACCCCATGCAGGTGCCTAAAATAGAAAAGATAGTGGTAAATGTAGGATTGGCTGAAGGTATGCATGATATTAAGCTTCTTGAGTCTGTTATAGATGAGCTTGCTGCGATTACCGGGCAAAAGGGTGTTATCACGAGGGCTAGGAAGTCTATAGCCAATTTTAAACTCAGGAAAAATGCTCCTATAGGGGCTAAGGTGACGTTGAGAGGAGCCAGAGCGTATGAGTTTCTGGATAGATTTGTAACATTTGCTCTGCCAAGAGTGAGAGATTTTAGAGGACTTTCCGTGAAGGGGTTTGATGGTAGGGGGAATTATACGGTTGGCATTACGGAACAGCTCATATTCCCTGAGATAAACTATGATAAGATACAGAAGATACATGGTATGAGTGTAACCATTGTGACTACAGCTAAGACGGATGAGGAAGCCTTGAAACTGTTAAAGTTATTTGGGATGCCTTTTAGGGATGTAAATTAGAGGGGGTAAGATGGCAAAGAAGTCCATGATTGCAAAGGCTAAGAGACCACCCAAGTTTAAGGTGAGGCAGCATAATAGATGTGCTATTTGCGGGAGGCCGAGGGCTTATATGAGGAAGTTTGGTATATGCAGGATATGTTTCAGGCAACTTGCTTCAAAGGGTGAAATACCTGGTATTAAAAAGGCAAGCTGGTAGGTGGTGGGTATGAGTTTGATGAGGGTTGTTAATGCTTTATCAAAGATAAAAAATGCGTTAATGGCGAAGCATGATTTTGTTGATATTGAGAGTAATTCAACGGTTTATAGTATATGTGATATATTGAAAAAGCAGGGCTATATAAAGGATTATTACAGGCTTGATGAGTATGGGAACAGGAATGTTGTAAGGGTGGAGCTGAAGTATATAGATGTGCAGAAGAACAGGCCTGTTATAAAAGAGATCAAGCTTGTGACTAAACCTTCCCGTAGGGTTTATGTAGGTGCTTCGGATATAAAGCCTGTGAGGGGTGGATTAGGTATAGGAATTATTTCGACAAGTCAGGGTATTATGGTATTTGATGAAGCCAAGAAGAGAAACCTCGGTGGAGAAGTAATCTGCGAGGTATTTTAGCTGGAGGAGTCTATGTCAAGGATAGGAAGGAAACCGGTAATCATTCCGGATGGTGTTACCGTTTCTATAAATGGCAACGTGGTTTCAGCAAAGGGGCCTAGGGGAGAGATGAATCAGTGGTTTAATGATGACTTTGTTGAGGTTGAACTTCAGGGTAAATCCCTTGTGGTTAAAAAGAGGGATGTTAAGAAAGCGGACGCCATGCAGGGGCTCTACAGAAGTTTGCTTTACAATTTAGTAGAGGGCGTTTCTAAGGGTTTTTCAAAAGAACTTGTTATAGAAGGCATAGGCTATAAGGCTACAGTTAAAGGGAGGGAGCTTGTACTTAGCGTCGGTTACTCTCACGATATTGTATTTCGTATTCCTGATGGGATAACAGTGGAGACAGATAAAAGGGGTGTTAATCTAAAGGTTAGTGGGGTTAGCAAACAGCTTGTTGGGGCGGTTGCCAGTAAGATAAGGTCTTTTAGAAAGCCTGAGCCTTATAAGGGTAAGGGTATAAGGTATGCGGATGAGCATGTTAGAAGGAAAGCTGGGAAGACAGCTAAGAAGTAGGGGGTAAAAAGGTGATTTCGAAGGAAAGTAGGAATAAGCTCAGAATGAGGAGAAAACTTAGGATAAGATACAAGATAAAGGGAAGCGCTGAAAGACCGAGGTTATGTGTGTATAAAAGTTTAAGGCATATATATGCACAGTTGATTGATGATGAACGTGGTGTTACGCTGTGCAGTGCTTCTACTCTTGATGCGGAGTTGAGAGATAAGATTAAGGGTTGCAATATAGAAGCTGCAAAACTTGTAGGTGAATTGATATCCAAAAGGGCTAAGGAAAAGGGGATTGAAGGTGTTGTGTTTGATAGGAATGGGTATATCTATCATGGAAAAGTAAAGGCTCTTGCTGAGAGTGCAAGGGCGGGTGGACTGAGGTTTTAGGTAGAGGTGTAGAGCATGGAAGAGAAGGAGTTATTTGAATACGTTATAAACATCAAGAAGGTTACCAAGGTCGTTAAAGGCGGTAGGAGGTTCAGATTTAGTGCTCTGGTTTCTGTTGGGGACAAGAATGGTATGGTAGGCTTGGGTAAGGGTAAGTCTAAAGAGGTTCCTGAAGCTATAAGAAAGGCCATAGAAAAGGCCAAGAAGAATATGTTTAGGGTTCCTATTACTGAGACAGGTACCATACCGCATGAAATTGTGGTGAAGGCTGGAGCGAGCAGGGTGTTGCTCAAACCTGCGAGGCCGGGGACGGGCATTATTGCCGGTGATACTGCCAGGGCAGTTCTTGAGGCAAGCGGTATAAGGGACGTTGTTACTAAATCTATAGGTTCCAATACCAAACAAAATCTTGCGAGGGCTGTAATCAAAGCTCTTAAGGATCTGAGGAGCCGTGAGGAAATAATGAAGGCAAGGGGGCTGGAGTAGAATTATGGAAAAAAAGCTCAGGATAAAGATGAAAAGGAGTCTCATAGGGCAAAAGCCGTCTATAAGGAAGACAGCCGTTGCTCTTGGGTTGACAAGACCGAATAGATGGGTTATAAGAAGCGACACCCCTCATATAAGGGGTATGATAAGAAAGGTTTCTTTTATGGTTGAGGTTGAAGAGATTGGGGAGTGAGGTGTGATATGGAATTGCATGAGATGCCCAAAATAGTGAGGAGCAGGAAAAGAGTTGGGAGAGGTGAATCCAGTGGATGGGGGAAAACCTCTGGCCGTGGGAGTAAAGGAGAGAAAGCGAGATCGGGTGGTGCGAAGGGTCCATACTTTGAGGGCGGGCAGATGCCACTCGTAAGAAGGATTCCTAAGAGGGGCTTTTATAATGTGTTCAAGATAAGGTATGATGTGGTTAACGTCTCTGCTCTTGATAGATGTTGTGTAGATGGGGATGTTGTTGATAAGAAGTTTCTTGAGGAAAAAGGCCTTGTTAGCGGTAATAGACCGGTGAAAATATTAGGTGATGGTGAAATAAGGAAGAAAGTGACAGTAGTAGCTGATGCTTTTTCAAACAGTGCTGTTGAAAAGATAAAAACTGCTGGCGGTGAGGTGAAGGAAGTTTAAAATGATGGAAGATTATTCCAATTTGTTTAATATACCAGAACTTAACAAGCGTTTGTTTTATACACTTATCATGTTCATAGTGTTTAGAATAGCTGCATATGTCCCAACACCTGGGGTTGATGCTCACGTTTTGTCTATTATCTTTCAGAGGGCGCAGGGTACAGCGCTGGGCTTGTTCAGTCTTTTCTCTGGAGGTGCCATAAATAACTTTAGCATTGTTTCCCTAGGTATAATGCCTTATATTTCAGCCGCCATTATATTGGAGTTGTTTTCTGCTGTAAATCCTGAGCTGTCAAGGTTAAGGAAAGAGGGGGAAGCGGGTAGGAGGAAAATATCCGAGTACACCAGGTACGGTACTGTTATAATATCTTTTCTTCAGGGAATAGGTATAGCTGTCGGTCTTCAGTCAATGCATGGGCCAGGTGGTGCCCCTGTTGTAATATGGCAAGGTATGCCATTTATTTTGTTCACTGCTCTTACCCTTATGACTGGTAGTGTGTTCCTTATGTTTATAGGAGAACAGATAACGGAGAGAGGAGTTGGTAATGGAATATCTTTGATAATATTTGCTGGTATAGTTGCGAGATTGCCTTCTGCTTTGGGTAACACGTTGAGGTTGGTTAGTGCTGGTGAAATGAGTCTTGTATCCCTTTTGATTATTCTCACGATAGCTGTGGCTATTATTGGTTTTATTGTGTTTATGGAGATTTCTCAGCGTAGGATTCCCATTCAGTATCCGAGGAGAGTTGTGGGTAGAAGAATGTATGCTGCTCAGAGCAGTTATATTCCACTTAAAATAAATATATCGGGTGTTATACCGCCAATATTTGCTTCTTCTATAATGCTTTTTCCGGCTACCATGAGCAGATTCTTTAATGTTGGTTTCATGAAAACTTTGTCTGAGTATATAATGCCGGGGAGTCTTGTATATGATGTGATATATGTAGGCTTGATTTTCTTCTTTGCGTATTTCTACACTGCCATTGTGTTTAATCCGAATGACGTGGCTGAAAATCTGAAGAAGAACAACGGATTTATACCGGGGATAAGGCCCGGCAAATATACTGCAAACTATCTTGATTGGGTTGTAAGTAGGCTTACGTTTGGTGGAGCTATATATCTCTCCTTTGTTTGTGTTTTGCCTTGGATACTCATAAGTAAGTTCAATGTACCGTTCTACTTTGGTGGCACGGCTCTCCTTATAGTTGTTGAGGTTGCTTTGGACACTATAATGCAGATCCAGGCCCATATATACATGAAGAACTACGAGGGCTTTTTGAGGAGACAACAGAGGGGTAGACAGCAATGATAGTTGTTCTTTTGGGTCCTCCAGGTGTGGGTAAGGGCACTCAGGGGGAGCTTATGGCCCGTAGATTTGGTATACCACGAATTGTTACTGGGGATATGTTGAGGGAGGAAGTGAGAGAATCTACCTCTCTTGGCAGAGAGGCATCATCTTACATGAGTAGGGGAGAGCTTGTTCCGGATAGCCTTATAATAGGCATGATAGAGAAAAGAATAGTAGGAGATGGAGTTAGGAAGGGTTTTATTCTTGATGGTTTTCCAAGGACTGTGGTGCAGGCTGAAGCTTTTGACAGAATGCTTGATAAATATGGTTTGGTTTTAAGTAGGGTTATATTCATAAACGTGCCAGATGATGATGTAATAAGGAGGTTATCCGGGAGGAGGATTTGTGAGAAATGCGGTGCAGTTTATCATGTTGTGTTTGATCCTCCTTCGGTTCAGGGTGTGTGCGATAAGTGTGGAGGAAATCTATTGCAGAGAAAGGACGATAGGGAAGAGACTATCCTTAAAAGGTTGAAGGTTTATAATGAAATTACTGCTCCGCTTGTTGCTTATTATCGTGATCGTAATCTGTTGTTAGAGATTGATGGTAGTGGTTCTATTGAGGAAGTGTTTAACAGAATAGTGAAGGAGATTAAGTGATTTCTATCAAGACCAAGGAAGAAATAGAGAAGATGAGGGCGGTTAATCGTATGGTGGGTGAGATATTACAGATACTTAGGGAGGCTGTAGAACCGGGCATCACGACAGCCAGATTGAATGATATAGCTGAGAAGGAGGCAAGGAGGAGGCATGCAAGGTGTGCTTTTAAGGGGTATGGTGGTTTCCCAAAGTCTCTTTGTGTTTCGATCAATGAGGAAGTTGTGCATGGGATACCTTCTAAGAAAAGAGTGATAAGGGAAGGTGACTTGGTGAGCCTTGATTTTGGTCTTGAGCTTGGTGGATTTTATGGTGATTCAGCCGTAAGTGTTGGTGCTGGGAGTATTGATCAGGATAAGGAAAGGCTTATGATGGTTACGAGAGAGGCTTTATATCGGGGGATAGAGAAGGCTATTCCTGGGAATAGTTTGTATGATATATCTGAAGCAATACAGACTTATGTGGAATCACAAGGATTTAGTATTGTGAGAAGTTATGTGGGTCATGGTATAGGTAGGCATCTGCACGAAGAACCTGAAGTACCCAATTTTACAGTTGAGAAGACAAAGCGTATAATGTTAAGAGTTGGTATGACGCTTGCTATAGAACCCATGGTTAATGCTGGTACATGGGAAGTGGTTTTGTTGAGAGATGGTTGGACGGCTGTTACGAAGGATAGGAAACCTTCGGCGCACTTTGAACACACCATAGCTATCACGGAAAATGGACCTGTAATTTTGAGTGAGGCTTGATTTATGGCTAAAGAGAAAGGTATCGTTGTTGATGGTGAAGTTATTGAGGCTTTGCCCAATGCTATGTTTAGAGTTAAACTACCCAACGGTCATGTAGTGCTGGCACATGTTGCCGGGAAGATGAGAATGAATTTTATAAAGATACTTCCCGGAGATAGGGTTAGGCTTGAGTTATCTCCATATAGCATTGATAGGGGGAGGATAACTTACAGATACAAATAGATGGAGGTTTGCAGTGAAAGTTAGAGCATCGGTAAAGAAGATATGTCCCAAGTGTAAGATAATAAGGAGAAAGGGTGTTGTTAGAGTTGTTTGTGAGAATCCGAAACATAAACAGAGGCAGGGATAATTTGGAGGGTTTTTGAATGGCGCGTATTGCAGGTGTTGAATTGCCAAGGAATAAGAATATCTTTATAGCCTTGACGTACATTTACGGGATAGGCAAGTCAAGATCTAAGAAGATACTTGCTAGGGCTAATGTTGATCCCCAGAAGAAGACTGATGAGCTCACTCCAGAGGAGATTCAGCGTATTAGGGCGGCTATTACAGAGTACAAGGTTGAGGGTGAGCTTCGCAAAGAGGTATCGATGAACATCAAGAGATTAATGGACCTTGGTTGTTATCGTGGGCTTAGACATAGGAAAGGGTTGCCTGTGAGAGGGCAGAGAACCAGGACAAACGCGAGGACAAGAAAGGGAAGGAAGAAAACGGTTGGGAGGAAATAAGTATGCGTTTTAGGGGAGCGATTTATGGCTAAGAAGGGCAGTAGGAGAAAGACTAAAAAAAATATAGTTTCAGGTATAGCCTATATTCAGTCAACGTTTAATAACACTATAGTTACATTCACAGATAAGGATGGAAACGTGATAGCTTGGGCTTCAGCGGGCAGTAGTGGGTTTAAAGGTACGAGAAAGGGAACGCCTTTTGCGGCTCAGGTTACGGCTGAGAACGCATCAAAGAAGGCTATGACTATGGGTATTAAAGAGGTTGATGTGAGGGTTAAGGGACCTGGTGCGGGGAGAGAGACGGCCATAAGGTCTATTCAGGCTTCAGGCATAAAAATAAAGTCTATCAGGGACGTTACACCCATACCTCACAATGGGTGCAGACCGCCAAAGAGAAGAAGAGTGTAGGTAAGAGGTGAGTATGGCAGTTTATCATGATGGTGCATGTAGAAGGTGTAGAGCACTTGGGGTTAAGCTTTTTTTGAAGGGAGATAAATGTTTCACGAACAAGTGTGCTTTTGAGAGGAGACCGTATCCTCCTGGTAAGTCAAGAATGATGAGGAGAAAAGAGTCTAACTACGCTTTGCACCTTAAGGAAAAGCAGAGAGCTAAAGCCATATATGGAATTGTGGAAAGGCAATTCCGTAACTATTTTTTTGAGGCTAAAAAACAGAGAGGAGAGACGGGAGAAAACCTTGTTAGGCTCCTTGAGAGAAGGCTTGACAATGTGGCTTTTAGAGCTGGTTTTGCCGCTTCCAGAAGACAGGCTAGGCAACTTGTTTCACATGGGCATATATATGTTAACGGCAGGAAGGTTAGAATAGCTTCTTATTTGTTGAAAAAAGGTGATGTTGTTAAGTTAAGCGATAAGATTGCCTCTAAGGAAGGATTTAAGGAGCAATTTGAAAACAGGGCTAGGAATGTTTCTTATCCATGGCTCTCTGTGGATGTTGATTTGTTGTCGGTAAAGTTTATGGATGTGCCGGCTAGGGAAGATGTACAACCTCCTTTCAATCCTAACGCCATTGTTGAGCTTTACTCTAAGTAAAGGAGTATAACCATATGAATGTTTTTGAATTTTTGCAAGTGCCTGCTGGCGTTAAAATAGAGAAACTTACTGAGAGTTATGGTAAGTTCTCGTTTGAGCCTCTGAATGAAGGTTATGCTATTACACTGGGCAATGCCCTGCGCAGGGTTTTGTTGTCAAGTATTCCTGGAGTCGCTGTGGTGGGTGTGGAAATAGAGAACGTTGATCATGAGTTCTCCACTGTGCCGGGGGTTCAGGAAGACGTTTTGAATATAATCCTTAACTTGAAAGGTGTTTTGTTTAAGTTTGCAGGAGAGAAGCCCGAAGGAGACATAGCGGTGACGCTTGATAAGACAGGACCCTGCGAAGTAAGGGCAGGTGATTTGGAGGTACCCTTTGGAGTAGAGGTTCTTAATCCGGAGCATTATATAGCTACGTTGATGGATGGGGCGGTTTTAAGTGCTCGGATATATCTCTCTACAGGGATTGGATATAAGCAGGCTGATATTGAGCTTGTGAACAGAAATATAGGTTATATACCGGTGGATGCTTCCTATTCCCCAGTAAAGAGGGTTGCTTTTCACACTGAGAAAAGTATTCTTAGGAATTTTTATGATTTTGAGAGGCTTGTTCTTGAGGTGGAGACAAATGGTACGGTAGATCCAATTACCTGTGTCAATAAGGCAAGCGAGATCCTTGTCAAGTACCTTTCGTTCTTTGGCGGATCTTTCCAGAAGAGGGATGAAGAAGCTGAGGGTAGTGTGGATGAAGAGGAGACTGTAGATGAAAATTTGCTTAAGACTATAGATGAGCTTGAATTGAATGTTAGGGCTTCTAATTGTCTCAAAAGCCATAGTATAAAATATATATATCAGCTTGTCCAGAAGACAGATGCTGAGTTGTTGAGTACGAAGAACTTTGGTAAGCAGTCGCTGAAAGAGATTAAGAATGCATTGAAGCAGCTGAATCTTGAGTTGGATACGCATTTTACTAGGGAGCAGCTTGAGAAGATAGAGAGTCTCAGGAAGAAACTTGAGGAGAATTCTGAGAAGGAGTGAGACATGAAGCATAGAAAGGGCTACAGGACTCTGAGCATAGATTCGGAGAGAAGAAAGCATCTACTGAGGAATTTGGCCATTTCGATGATAGAGCACGGGAAGATAACCACTACGGAACCCAAGGCAAAGGAACTTGTTAGGTTTTTGAGTAGGTTGATTACTGTGGCTAAGGACGACAGTTTAAACTCCAGGAGAAGAGTTTTGTCCAACCTGTATAATAATAAATACGTTACAAGGAAGCTCTTTCAGGATATAGCGCCCCGTTACAAGGATAGAAATGGGGGTTATATGAGGATAATTAAATTGGGATTTCGCAAAGGGGATAGTGCAAGATTGGCCCTGGTGGAGTTTGTAGAAGACCTTGAAGAATAGGAATGCTTTTGTGGGAGTGTCTTTGATACTCCTCTTTTTCTTTGTTGATTTTGTTTCTAAGTTATATATTTCCTCAGCAGTTGGAAAGGGGCAAGTTATACCTGTGGTAAAGGGTTTTTTCAATATCGTCAATGTTCACAATGAGGGGATAGCTTTTGGGATGTTTGCTCACTTGGCAGGGGTAGAGAGGACTGTAGTACTGTGTGTGATGAGCGGTGCTGTATTTATTGTTATCCTGTTTCTCATTATGTTTGGGAAGAGAAGGGATTTTGTTTTTATTATGGCGTTGTCTATGATAGGTGGAGGAGCGTTGGGCAATTTGTATGATAGGGTATTCGGTGGCTATGTAGTTGATTTTTTGGATTTTCATATTGGGCATCTTCATTATCCTGCATTCAATCTTGCAGATACGTTTATAACTCTTGGCATGTTTGTTTTACTTTTGTACGTGTTTGGGAGTAGGTCTGGGGCTTAGATATTTCTTTCAAATTTTTCCATATTTTCTTTTTCGCCTACGCATACTATGATTGAGTTTTCTGGGATTATGTCTTCTGCCTTGGGATTAAAGATATATGTTTTGTTTGGTAGAACGATTTTTATTACTATTATGTTGTATTTGGAGCGTATATCTGTGTCCTTTATTCTTCGGTTGCTGTATTTTGATCCTGGTTTTATAAGAAATTCGCCTATCTCTATAACTTCATCCCCGCTTTTTAGTACAGAAATGAATTCTGCTACAGCTGGAGATATGAGCATTCTGCTTATGCTGTAGGCACTTAGTTGATATGGTGATATGACTTTAGCTCCGAGTTTTGAGAATTTCTTTGCTGACTCTTTTGAATCTGCACGTACTATGGCCATTAGGTTTCTATTTTCCTCCCGCGCTATTATGAGTGTATAAAGATTTGTCGCGTCGGAGTCCATGAGAAGCACGATGGCTTTTGCCTTTTCTATGTTTGCTTGTTTGAGTGTTTCCTCTTCTGTGGCATCTCCCAAAATGGCGAGATACCCTTTACTTATGGCATTCTGATAGGTTTTTTCGTTCTTTTCTATTATCACGAATTCTTTTCCGTTATCCGATAGTTCTTTTGAAACTACCTCGCTCATTCTCCCGTATCCACAGATAATGAAATGCTTGTTCATTTTTCTAACCTTGTTCATGATTACCTCCTCAGTGTTCATCTTGATTCTTATCAGTCGGTTGATAAAGGCTGTTGATACTATGCTTGTGAGGATAGCTATACTGGATATACCAGTTATCATGATGAATGCTGCTATTACCTTACCAGCGGGTGTGATGGGATATATATCGCCATATCCTACTGTTGTTATTGTAACTATACTCCACCACAGGGCGTCCCATATGTTTCTGAACTGTGGATTTATGCTATGTTCAGCCATCAATATCAATATGGATGATATAATTATGAATAGGACGAATGTAAAGAAAAATATGGATAGTTCAAAGAATCTGTCCTTCAGGATATAAAACCATTCGTTTAACCCCCTGTGGAACCTTTTTAGTTTAAGAAACCTTGCAATGAGAATGATATTTGAAAAAGGAGCTGGAATGATTGAGTATGGGATTAAGGAGATTGCATCTATCCAGAATACTGGTCTCCTAAAAATTGGAAATATCGTTATGTTTTTTTCTTTTGTGTCTGATATTGTGTTCAGTATCATTTCAGTGGCGAAAATGGTTAAATAAATGATTCTGCCTATGTGGTACATATCCGTTAGGTTGTGCATGTAGAGCTTGTTCAGCAGTGGGAGGACTATTGAGGACATTATGACCAGGCTCATGAATATATCAAATACGTCAGATGTGATGTTGTTGCTATATAATACCTGGTGGAGCGTTGGTTTTTTCCTCATGTTCACCCCGTATGCTCTGTGAGAATAGAGTATTTTGACTTCCTTGTCAAAATAGTTTTTGTTGTGTTGGGCTTTTTGGCTTGACCTTTTTTGTTTTAGATGTTAAACAGATTGTAATGTTAAATAGTAAAAACAGAACCATCGCTGAGATGTTTTCCTCTATAGCAGCAAGGTATGACCTGTTGAACCATGTTTTGAGTCTCAATGTTGATAGATTGTGGAGGAAGCGAGCAGCAAGATTGCTGGAGAGTAGTGATAGGGTGCTTGATGTTGCCACGGGCACGGGTGATGTGGTTTTTGCTTTGTTTGGTGTTGGTGTTGGGAGGGTTATCGGGGTAGATTTGAGTTTCGAAATGCTGAAGCACGCTGCTAAAAAGTCTGCGGAGGCTGGTAATGATGTTGATTTTGTATGCGCCACGGGTGAAAATCTTCCTTTTGCAGACGGTTCTTTTGATGGGGTTATTATAGCATTTGGCATAAGGAATATCATTGACAGGATGTCGGCTCTGTTTGAGTTCCATAGGGTTCTAAGAGAGAGGGGGAGATTGGTTGTGCTTGAATTTGGGATACCTCCATCTTGGGTTGTGAGGAGAGTGTACGGTTTTTATTCAGATTATATACTCCCTACTGTCGGTCGCTTGGTTTCTGGTAGTCATAGGGCTTACCGCTATTTACCGACTTCTATAAGGTCATTTCCTGACGTAGAATTTCTGGGAGCTATGATGGAAAGGGCTGGGTTCAGGGAGGTTGACTGGTACCCGTTGAGTTTTGGTATTTCCTATATACACACTGGGGTAAAGTTCTGATGGAGGTTGTGTATGTTTAATCCTCATGCTACGGTTGAGATATGCTTCAACAATGAGGGTGGGCCCGCTGTGAGCAGGGCTTGCATGTGGAGGCTGAAGAAGCTCTGCGACTCTTCTTTTGTTATTGTAAATGAGTGGGACAAGTGTTGGGATGTGATAGTGTATAACCGTTTCTTCTATGATAGTATGGAGGAGGATAAAGAGATCGTAAATGACGAGGTATTCCTTTGGTGATATTGTTATCATAGCTTTCCCCTACACCAATCTGAACAACATAGTGAGCCGTCCGGCTATGGTTATAATGGACCGTGGCGATGAGGATGTTATTGTTGCGAGGATTACCTCTCAAAAGAGGGATGTTGAGGGAGAGATAGAGATACATAATTGGAGAGAAAAAGGTTTGTTGAAACAGAGTTATGTGAGACTTTCCAAGATAGCTACCCTGAATCGCAAAGATCTGAAGAAAAGGCTTAGTAGTATGGATCCGGAGGACATTAGGAAAGCTAAGCAAGTTTTGAAGAAGATGTTGGATCTTGAATAAACGCCTGTGGGGGGTGAATCATGGTAAGGGATAGACTAATGGCTTTGAAGGGTAAGTTTTCCCAGATAAAGGAGCATCTTTGACCTGGATGGGCTCAAGAGGGAAGCTGAGGAAATAAGCCAGGCGCTTAGCAAACAGGATAATTGGGGAGACTACAAGAAGATTTCATCCTTGGGGAAAAAGAGACAATCTATAATTGATAAGTTGAGAAAGGTGGAGAGAATAGACACAGAGATAAGAGATATGGAAGAGCTTATTAACCTCGCCGAGTCCGGGGATAGCGACCTTATTTCTGAGATAGAGGATAGTGTGGAGAGGCTTGAAAAAGAAGTAGGTGAAACGGAGGTGGAATTATTCCTGTCCGGTAAATATGATAGATCGAATTGTATAGTTACTATACATTCAGGTGCTGGTGGTACAGAGGCTTGTGACTGGGTGTCTATGCTTTTCAGGATGTATTCTATGTGGGCTGAAAAGAATGGTTTTTCTGTTGAAGTAACGGATTTTCTTGCGGGAGATGAGGCAGGGTATAAGAGTATAACTTTCCTGGTGAGGGGGGAGTTTGCTTATGGGTACCTCAAGAATGAGATAGGTGTTCATAGATTGGTTAGAATATCACCATTTGATGCAAATAGAAGGAGGCATACAAGCTTTGCCTCTGTTTCCGTGTTACCCGAGATTGATGATGGAGATGAGGATATTGATATAAAGCCTGAGGAACTGAGAATAGACACCTTTAGGGCTTCTGGCGCTGGTGGACAATATGTGAATAGAACGGACTCTGCTGTTAGGATTACCCATCTACCAACAGGAATTGTAGTTACATGTCAGAATGAGAGGAGTCAACTAAAGAACAAAAATCTTGCCATGAAGATACTGAAGGCACGGTTGTTACAGTTGAGGGAGCAAGAGAAACAGAAGGAATTGGGTAGACTTGAAGGTGATAAGAAGAAAATAGAATGGGGTTCCCAAGTTAGGTCTTATATACTTCACCCTTATAAGATGGTTAAGGATCATGTCACGGGGATTGAGAAAAAGGATATAGCGGCATTGAATGTTCTCGATGGGGAACTTCATGATTTCATAAGGGCTAAGCTAAATTTGAGTTGTGGGAGTGACTAAGTATGGAGGTTGAAAACAAGCTTGTGAGACAGAGGATTGAAAAATTAAAAGCACTCAAGGAAATAGGATTCGATCCTTACTTTAATGGGTTTTACCCGGAGCACCTTGTGGGAGATATTAGGGAGGAGTTTGATGGAGTATCCGGTGAGGAGCTAAGGGAGAATAGAAGGTATTGTTCTGTCTCTGGGAGGGTCATGATTATAAGGGATTTTGGTAAAGCCGGATTCTTAAAGCTTAAGGATTTTACTGGCATTATCCAGATATATATTGAGAAGAAAGCCCTTTCCGAAGAAGAATTCCTTTTGTATAAGAAATACTTGGATGTAGGTGATATTGTCGGAGTTTATGGGTATTTATTCAGGACGAAGACTAATGAGCTGACCATACATGCTGATAGAATTATCCTTTTAACCAAGTCTTTGAGACCCCTACCGGAGAAATGGCATGGGCTTCAAGATAAGGAGTTGAGATATAGAAAAAGATATGTTGATTTGATAGTGAACGACGATGTTAAAGAGATCATGATAAAAAGGGCTAGAATAATTAATGCCTTTAGAAATTTTATGGACAGTCATAGATTCATTGAAGTTGAAACCCCCATGATGCACAAGGTAGCTGGTGGTGCTTCTGCCAGGCCGTTTGTTACACATCATAATGCTCTTGATATGGATTTATACCTGAGAATAGCACCGGAGCTCTATTTAAAGAGGCTCGTGGTTGGTGGTATGGAGAGAGTTTATGAAATAAACCGGAATTTTAGGAACGAAGGAATGGATCTGAAGCATAATCCGGAATTCACCATGATGGAGTTCTACTATGCTTACAGGGATTATGAGTTTCTCCTTGGGTTCACAGAAGATATGTTTGATTTTGTTTTGGATAGAATGAACGGAAATAGGAAGATAAGGTTTGGTGATTATGAAATAGATTTTTCTAGGCCTTTTAGGAGAGTTACATTTTTTGAGGCTCTCGTTGATGTGGGTGGGGTTGAGGAACGTACGATAAGTGATAAGCGTGAGGCTTTTAGGCTTGCACGAGATCTCGGTAAGAATGTGGATATGATTATGCCGCATGGTAAGATACTTGATGAGTTGTTTGATGCTCTTGTTCAGGACAAGCTAGTTCATCCTACGTTTATTACGGGCCATCCCATTGATATAAGTCCTCTTGCTAAGAAGAGTAAGGAAAATCCAAGTATTGCAGATAGGTTTGAGTTGTTTATAGGGGGCATGGAGGTGGCCAATGGGTTTTCAGAGTTGAATGACCCGTTTGATCAGAGAGAAAGGTTTATAAAACAGGTTGAAGATAAAACGGATGAGAGTAAGAGGTATGATGAGGATTACATAGAAGCGTTGGAGTATGGTTTGCCGCCTACAGCTGGTGAAGGGATAGGTATAGACAGAGTGGTTATGCTCCTGACGAACCGTCAGTCTATACGGGATGTTATTCTGTTCCCACTTATGAGGGACAGGTAGTGGATTGAGGTTTTTTAAGATAAGCTTTGTTTCTATACTCATTTTCATAATTCTACTACTGGTGGGATATATACTGTTATCTGGAAGTGGGACACTTTTGCGTGTTTCCCTGAATTATATTCTGCACAAATACAGCGTTTCTGCCAATTTTAGTAAACTCAGAGCGAGTGGTAAGGGTAAGGTTGTGTTGGAGAATTTTTCTTTTAGGAAACGCGATTTTTCGTTTAGAGCACCTGTACTCGTTGTTAAGGTAGGTGAGAGTGATAGGTTGAATCTTCGAATAAAGAATCCTGTGGTTGTTGTTAATGTGGCTGGGGGAAAAGGTAGTAGTTCTGTAGCTTTTCCATCTTACGTTGGTTCAGTAAGGATAGAAAATCTTACGCTTGTGCTGGAAAGAGACGGGAGAAAGCTTGGTGTTGCAGAGCATGTGAACGTTTCGTTGTCCAACGGTAAGATAAAGTTCAGCGGGGAGTTTAAGTATAGCCATGGCGATGTTTCCGTTGATGCTAGGATAAACGCGGCTTCTGGTGTTGTTTCTATAAAGAGGGGGATAATATTTGTGAGGAGTTTGGATATAGAGCCAACGGGGGTATTGTTTTCAAAGGGTGATTTAAGAGTAATGGTTCGTAGGAAGATAAAACTTTCCAATATTATTATTCAGATCAATCCCTTGAGGATAGATGGTTTTTCTATTGCTTTTACTCCAGTGATTCATTATTCTCGCATCAATACTGGGCTTTCATGTAAGCTGGATGTAAAAAGAAAGGGGGAATTATTGCTGTTTAGCGGCGTGCTAAAAAATGTGCACTCTCCGAGTCTAAAGGTGAATAAATTTTTCTTTTCTGGTGGGTATAATGGCAATGTAGTGCTCTCAGGAAGGTTTAGTGGTGTTAAAGGTTCCAGATGGGGGGTAATAGGGGAGAATATAAGAGGGAGATTGCATGTAGTTAAATCAACAGTGACTATCGTTGTACATGGAGGCGAACTTGCTTATGGGCTCTGGTATAACGATTTTTCTAAACATGTTCTTTTCCTGCGTCTTTGCTATGGTAAGCGTTTTCTGTTCCGCGTGTCTTTGGGTGGTATTTTTAGACTTGATGGTGAGTACTTGAGTAGGAGGTATGTTAGCTTTGACCTGAGTAGCTCTGATGCTGGTGGGTTTGTAAATGCTGTTTTTGTGTCTCCTTACGGTGATAATTATCCCTTTCTGAAAAGGCTTGCTGTTAGCGGGACTTTTAGGGTTATGGGTAGATATATTTTCGCTGTGAGGGGGTTTTCGGCGAGGCTCAAGGGTAGATTTCCTCGTATTTCCTTGGCGGAGAACGAGTTCCTCAATGTTTCAGTGGATTTGCCCATATATTTTGGTACTAAGGGTGAGAGAAAAGGTTTCTTAAGCATAGGTAGGGTGAAAACAGGCTGTTGTTCTTTTCCCGTGCGTGTCAATGTGTTCTCTTTTGAGGGTGGGATGAGATTGGATATATCCACTATTTCGTTCAGAGGAGTGCACATCTCTTTTCAGCCGTTTACTTTGAGGTTGCATCCCTTATTGTTTCGTGGTGGGATTGGTGTAATAGGAATTGAGAAGGATATAAGGTTCAGTGGGAATTTCTGGAAAATTGAGGGTAATAAAGATGAGGTGAGGTGCCATGGGAAGCTTATTGTGCATGCATTTGGTGGGAGAGTGATTGTTGATAATGTAGTTATTCACTCTCCGTTTAGCTTTCCAATGAGCGTAGGTATGAATGTATTGTTTTCACATATAAACCTCAAGCTCCTCACCGAAGATACCAATTTTGGTCTTGTCACTGGTTACATTAAGGGATATATAAAAGGCCTTGTTTTGGTTGGGTATCAGCCTCAGCGTTTTGATATGCTTGTAGAGACGCAGCGTGTTAGTGGGGTGAGGAAAGTTATAGCTATTAAAGCCATAAATAACCTTGCAAGGATAAGCGGTGGTTATGCAGCTCTCGCTATGCCGTTTTTCAAAACTTTACCGTACTCGTGGATAGGATTTAAGTGTTCCCTTAGAAATGATTTATTCGTTATTCATGGCCTTCAGAGAAGAGATGATAAGGAGTATATAGTGAAGAAAGGGTTTCTGATAGGCGTGAATGTTGTGGTGGATAGGAGGGGGAATAAGATCATATGGTCTGACATGATTAATAGAATAAGGCATGTGATAAAAGGGGGTTGAATATGAAAAGATTTGCTTTCTTAGTGTTTGTTGTGGCTCTTGTTTACTCATGTGTGACCGTCAACATATACTTTCCGGCTCAGGAAGTTTCTAAAAAGGCATCTGAGATAGTTAAAGGAGTGAGGGGTGGTTCTGTAAAAGCCAAACCACAATCGTTCCTGTTTGCGATCCGGAAAGCGTATGCGGGAGAGGTTTTAACGACTACTAATGCAACCATACGGGCGATAGAGAATAGAATGAGGAAGAGATATGTGCTTTTAAAAAGCTATTTCATGGAGGGGTATTTGGGGGAGTCAATAAACGGTTTTATAGTGGTAAGGAAATATCCCGTTTCTCTGAGGGAAAGGGTAGAACTCAAGAGGCTGGTTAAAGCTGATAATAGGGATAGGAAGAAGCTGTACGTTGAGGTGGCTAGAAGCTTGAACATTCCTCTTAAGGATTTACCAAGAGTGGAAAGGATATTTGCGAAGAAATGGCAGCAAACAGCACCGGCTGGTACATACATCCAAACTCCTAATGGGTGGGTGAGAAAAAGGTGAAAGTGGTCGGGGCGAGAGGATTTGAACCTCCGACACCCAGTACCCGAAACTGGTGCGCTACCAGGCTGCGCTACGCCCCGAAGCCATTCTAACTATATTGTCTCTTCGTTATTGTGTCAAGGGGGTGACTACAATTGTCTTGATGGGCTGGGTCTTTTCAATTATAATCGATTGTGAGGCTGTTGGGGGAGGTGAAACCTTAGAACGTACCTATAAATTACAAGGAGGCATAAGAAAATGGAAACACTTAGTGTATCCGTTCCATTTTTTACCCTTCTGGGTATGCCGGACTGCTGTAAGCTCTTTGATTCCAACAGGTTTATCCTGAGAGATATACTTCAGATAAATCCGAACAAGAAGGGTGATTACGAAAATGGCCCATACCTTGAGGGTTTAAATGTTGATGGTAGCCTTGATTATGTATTTTACTTTGAAGAAATGCAGAGACTTGTGGAGAAAAAGCACTATGATAGGATAGATATACTCTTCAGGGGTATACATAAGGATTTTGATGGGAGTGCTAGGCATCTTATTGTAGGTTACTATGAGGTGTTTGAGGCGGATGTAAGAGAAATAGCTCCGGGGGTATATATGCTCTCGGCTAATAAGGGGCATTTTGTTGAGCGCAGTGTAATGGTTGATGTTACAGAGAAGATAATAGGTTATAACCTTCAGGATTCCATACTGAAGAGTAACAGCGTGAATCATCCAGAGTACAAGGAGTGGATAGAGGAATGGATGAATCTTGTTCTTTCAGAGGAAAATATAATAGGTGAGTACATTGAGGTTAGCAAAAATCTCAGATCATTAAGGGCGAGCGGGAATTATGCCAATTATTGTGAGGGATGTCAATATTACAGGGACAAAGTGTGTCCCTTGTGGGGTAGAATACTAGCAAAGGAGGGGTTGGTTTAATGGCTTATAGCATTGATAGAAAAAGGGTTGTTTGTATATGTGGTTCAGGTGGATGTGGTAAGACAACGCTTCTTGAGGATGTTTTGTTTGTTACGAAGAAAACGACGAGAAAAGGAAGTGTGGAACGGGGAAATACTGTATCTGATTTTGATTCGGAAGAGATAGACAGAAATGTTTCCCTCCAGCTTTCTTTAGCATACACGGACTGGAAGAAGTATCTTGTGTATTTTATAGACACACCAGGTTATCACAATTTTATAGCTGATACTATATGTGGGATAAGGGTTGCTGATGCTGGTATTATGCTTGTTGATGCCAAGGAGGGTTCAAAGGATCAGACCGAGAGGCTATTTGATGAGCTTCAAAGATATCCCAAACCCGTGCTGTTTTTCATAAATGGTATTGACAAGGAAGATGCTGATGTATATGCAGCTTTTGATAGTATCAGGGAAAATGTGACTGCTAAAGCTTTCCTAACGTATATACCTATGGTTGATAGTGGAAATATAAAAGGGTTTATTGATGTGTTGCACAAGAAAGGGATTGATCTTAGTGGGAGGGCTGTCGAGGTTCCTAGAGAGCTTGAGGATAGGGTTGAAGAATTAAACATGGCTCTTATAGAGGAAATATCTACATACAATGATGAGCTGATGGAAAAGTACCTTGAAGGGGAGGAACTTGATGAAACAATGGTGAATGAGACTCTATCTCAGGCTATAGCAGACGCTAAAATATTTCCAGTACTTGTTGGGTCGGCGCTCCACGGTATTGGAACCTCTGTTTTGCTTGATTCTATAGTGAAGTTGTTGCCTCCTCCTAAGGAGGAGTACGACGGAAATGTAGCTTTGGTATTTAAGACGTATAATGATCCCCAAATGGGCAGGCTATCTTTGATGAGAGTATATTCTGGAGCGTTTGAATCGGACGCAGTGTATTATAATGTGAATAAGGAACAAGAGGAAAGGTTTGGTACTCTTCAGAGGCTTCAGGGTAGAAACCTTGAAAAGATAGAGAAGGCTGAAGCAGGGGATATATTTGGAGTTGCTAAGCTAAAGGTAACTCAAACTGGGGATACTATGTCTGACAAGGGTTCTGCCGTTAAACTTGATTTCCCGAAGATGCCGTTGCCGTTTTTGTCTTATGCCCTTTATGGTACCTCGAAGGAGAATGAGGAAAAGATTGGGGCTGCTATATCTAAGATAATGGAATCCGATCCGAGTTTGAGTTTTGATAGAAACAACGATACCAAGGAGTTTATATTAACGGGGATGGGAAAGACCCATCTTGAGGTGGTCGCTTCGAAACTGAAGAAGAAGTTTGGTGTCGAAGTGGAACTAAAGCTCCCGAAGGTTGCATACAGGGAGACAATAAAAGGCAGAACCAAATCTCACGGTAGATACAAGAAGCAGACAGGTGGTCATGGTCAATTTGGAGATTGCGTTATAGAGATAGAGCCGTTGCCCAGAGGGGAAGGATTTGAGTTTGTTGACATGATAGTTGGAGGAGCAATACCCAAGCAGTTTATTCCCTCAGTTGAAAAGGGTATAAAAATGGCTATGGAAAAGGGAATACTTGCTGGTTATCCTATGACGGATATTAAGATAAAGCTTGTTGATGGGGTACATCACCCTGTTGATTCCAGCGATTTTTCTTTCCAGATGGCCGGTTCAATAGCATTTAAAGAGGGTGTGGTTAAGTGTAAGCCCGTGTTGTTGGAGCCTATTTTGAGGATGGAGATCTATGTGCCGGAGAGTAGTGTTGGTGACGTTATGGGAGATATAAACTCAAGACGTGGCAGGGTCTTGGGAATAGAGCCGGTTGAAGGTAAGAAGAAATTTAAGGTGATTCGGGCACTTATTCCTGAGATGGAAGTGCTCGAGTATGCTCCTACGCTTAGGTCTTTGACAGGTGGCAGGGGGTACTTCAAAAAAGAATTTGATAGCTACGAGGAGGTACCATCCCAAATAGCTCAAAGGGTGATAGAGGAATCAAAAGAAGAAGGGAAGGCTTAGGCCTTCTCCTTTGGTATTTTTATTGCGAGCACTGGTTTGGTTGACAAACCAAGAACCCTTTCCGTGACGCTACCAAAAATGAATTTTTCTATGCCACTCAGGCCATGGGCTCCCATTATTATTAGATCTACGTCTTTCTCTCTGGCACACTCAACTATCTCCCTTGGTACATTTCCATAGCGTATCAGTACCTCAGCATCTTCTTTTACAAGATATTTGTTTCGTAGATGGGTTATTTCTTTCAGGAAATATTCTCTCAAAGAAGACTTAACATCTTCCAAGGCGAACCCTGGTATATATCCTACAGCGGCTTGTATGTCTGTTATGACGTGCAGTATGTAGAGCTTGGCGTCGAAAATCTTTGAGAACTCGTTGGCATATCTGAGGGCATGTTCTGCATTCTCTGATAGATCCGTAGGCAGGAGTATCTTTTTTATTGTAACTCCATTGTTCATGGTATCACCTCTCGTAGAATTCAATCATGAATAATTATAAATGTATTATGTTTCAAGAGCAAGTTCTTTTCTGTTGTATTTGCTCATGGCTTTTGAAATGCCGTTGGATATTATGTAAAGGCATGCATCTGCCGCTATATTTACGACTTTTTCAACAGGAGGTAGGTTTTCTTCCTTGAAAGGGGTTAATACGTATTTCTCTGGAGGGTTTTCTCTACCTACACCTATTTTAACCCTTGTGAATTGTTTAGTTTTTAGGGTATTTATGACAGATTCCACTCCTTTGTGCCCGCCGCTTGAGGAATCATATTTTATTTTTATTCTGCCAAGGGGCATATCTATGTCATCATGCACAACTATTATTCTTTTAGGAGGTATGTTATAGTATCTTGCTGCTTTCCCCACAGGGATACCGCTGTTGTTCATGAACATTGCCGGCTTGAGTAGATATACCTTGGTGGAATTGTAGACTATTGTTGCTATAAAGCCGTTAAAAAGGTGCTTTTTCAAAAAAGAGGTTCCAAAACGCGACGCTATACACTCCACCGTCATGAAGCCTATGTTGTGGGGTGTGAGGGAGTAAATTTCCCCCACATTACCCAAACCTGCTATGAGATATGCGTACACATTCTATTCTTCGGGAATGGTTTCTTCTTCCTCTTCTTCAGAGATTTCTTCTTGTTTTGTTTTACCCACCACAGCTACCACTGTAAAGTTCCTGCTGCTGTCTATTTTGACGTGCTCAGGTAGTTTTAGGTCAAATACGTGTATTACATCTCCTATGTCCAGCTCGCTCACATCAACCGTTATTTCGTTTGGAATATATTCCGGTAGAGCAAGTACTTTAACCCTTTTTCTTGCCTGATAGAGATCTCCGCCGAGTTTTACACCCTTGGCTTCACCTTTTATTGCTATAGGAACTTCTACGCTGACCATTTTGTTGGGGGTAAGCTTGTAGAAGTCTATATGAATTATCTCATCAGTGACAGGGTCCTTCTGTACATGTTTGATAAACACATTTATGGGTTCTTCCTCACCTTCAATGTTCAGGGTGAATCTGTCGTTTCTTCTGCTTTTCCTGAGTATGGACATGAGTTTGTGTTTATTTACTTCTATGTTTATATTCTCAAACTCGTATCCATAAACAACTGCGGGTATGCTACCCTCTCTTCTGAGTTTTTTTGCCTCCGACTTACCTGCTTTTCTTACCTTAGCTTCAATAGACAACATCTTTTGTTCACCTCAGTTTGTATTTGATTTTAATCAAATAGAGCACTCACGGATTCTCCGTGGTATATTCTTCTTATGGCTTCCCCTATTATGTTTCCCACTGACAACACCTTTATCTTGTTTGTGTTGCCTCTATTGAAAGTTATAGTGTTTGTGACGATCAATTCCTTTAGGCATGAGTTTTCTATCCTTTCTATTGCAGGACCGCTTAGTACTGGGTGTGTACAGAAACCATACACCTCTGTTGCCCCCTGTTCTTTCAGTGCTTCCGCTGCGTTTACCAGTGTCCCCGCGGTATCCACGAGGTCGTCCACTATTATAGCTATTTTGTCTTTTATTTCACCTACTATGTGCATTATCTGACTCACGTTTGGTTTTGGTCTTCTTTTATCCACAAACGCCACTGTACACCCCAGGTTCTTGGCGTAGTATCTTGCCCTTTCAACCCCTCCGGCGTCTGGTGAGACTATAACTATATTTTTGCTGTCGAACCTCAGATTCTTTATGTACTCCAGCATTATCGGTGCTGCGTACAGATGATCAAAGGGTATGTCAAAGAATCCCTGAATTTGTCCTGCGTGCAGGTCCATTGACATTATTCTGTCTGCTCCGGCAACAGTTATCAGATCTGCTAGGAGCTTTGCGGATATAGGTGCTCTTGGCTGGACTTTTCTATCCTGTCTGGCGTAGGCGTAATAAGGGAGAACAACGTTGATAACATTTACACTGGATCTTTTGAGTGCGTCAAGCACAACCAAGAGTTCCATGATGTTGTCGTTTACGGGATCAGAGAGTGACTGTATGACGAACACGTCTGAACCGCGCACACTTTCGTTTATTTGTACGTATATTTCGCCGTCGCTGAATCTTGATATTTCACAGTCTGCCAAGGGTTTTCTCAGGTACTCACTTATCTCAAGAGCTAAAGCCCTGTTGGATGTGCCGCTTATTAGTTTTAAGTCCACCATTATTACTCCTACGCAAAACAAAATGGCTGGGGTGGGTGGATTCGAACCACCGATCGGGGATCCAAAGTCCCCTGCCTTACCCCTTGGCTACACCCCACCGTTGTGGGTTACAGACAAAGCTGTAACCCTCACCAATTCTACTGACTGGCTTTCACTTTCTCGTACTCGTTCAACACAGCGGATTCCAACTTTTGCCTCATAGTGTTGTTGAGAGGATGAGCCACATCTTTGAAGCTGCCGTCTTTCATCTTTCTGCTGGGCATCGCTACAAACAACCCCTTCTGGCCATTGATGATCTTGAGGTCCCTGACAACAAACTCGTTGTCAAAAATAACCGTGGCAAAAGCCTTAAGTTTTTCATCCCCTTCAATGGGATTGACTCTGACCTCTGTAATTTCCATAGGTTCTACCTTCCTTTTTTAGATAAAGTCTACAGTTTTAAAAAATACCCCCCACTTTCCAAGTGTTTTTTCTACCTCTCTTCTGATCACCCCCTCTTCGTTCCTATTTACAATAGAGAAAACACATGAACCGCTGCCTGACATTATAGTATAAGGGAAAAAACTTTTGAGAAAATCCTTGAGCTTCGCCACGCCTGAAAATTCCTTTAAAACCACCTTCTCAAGATCATTCCAGCAATAACTTTCAATCTTCTTAAGATTACACTCTTTTAACAGCTCAACATACGATATTCTAGTTTGATTGTCGTAACTTGTCAACCTCAATTTTGAGTATACGTATCCGGTATCTATACAAAGTGGAGGTATGGCTATTAATACTTTCATGTTGTCTAGATTGCAGTTCACTTTTGTAATCTTATCACCCTTTCCTTCAACGAGGGCCGCTGTATGGTGTTGGACAAAGAAAGGTATGTCTGAACCTATATGGGAGGCTATGTTCAAGAGAGTGTTTTCCTCTAGAGGATTGCCTGTTATGTTATTAAGTATGTTCAAAACTGCTGCTGCATCTGAAGAGCCCCCACCAAGGCCAGCTCCCATTGGTATTTTTTTTTCTATCGTTATATCTATACCTGTACCAATATTTGTTGCGTTTAGAAAAGCTTCGGCCGCTTTAAAGGCAAGGTTGTTTTTATTATTTAGTTCGGGAACGTTGGTGTGTATTGTAATTCCTTGTTTACCATTGGTAGTTATGCTTATCCTATCGTATAGGTTTATCTTTTTCATGAGGGATGCGATGTTATGGTACCCGTCCGTTCTTTTGCTAAGTACATGAAGAAAGAGATTTACTTTGGCGTAGGCTTCTCCGCTTACAGTTGACTTCCCAGCCTTCGCGAATATTCTCTTGCTCTGCATTTTACCTCTTCTTCGTCAACCGTAACGAATTCGCCGTTTTTCAATACTATTTTTCCATTTATTATAACCGTTTTAGCATTTTTTGAGTTCATGGAGTATGCTATGTTTGAGTATGGATTGTACATGGGAATTGTCTCCGGTGAATTCAGGTCCCACAACACCACATCTGCAAGATTTCCTTCTGATAAGTTATCTGTTCCATCGAAGAAGAAGTGGGACGAGAAGCCTATGTTTACTGTTTCAATCGAGTTAAAAGCCGTAGGATTGAGTCTTCTTATTTTTCCTATGAGAGATAGTGTTCTTATTTCCTCTATGATGTCAAGGTTGTTATTACTGGCTGCTCCGTCTGTTCCTATGAGTAGATCAACACCCGCTTCAAGCATAAGATCAGACCTTGACAGTCCGCTTGCCAGCTTCATGTTGCTCTGAGGAATGAGTATTACCTTAGCGTTTTTCTCCTTTATTAAGTTGATTTCTCCGTTTTCAAGCCATACACAGTGTGCCATGAATACGTTTTCATCAAGCATCCCTATTCTATTTAGTAGTTCCAGAGGTCTTTTTGATGTCATTCGTTTCACCATTTCGTTTTCCTGCCGAGTTTCGGATAAATGTATGTGAACAGGCATGTTTTCTCTTCTGTTGTTTACAATGGATAGGGTTTCTGGTGATACTGTGTATACAGAATGAGGGGCGAAACTTACCTTTATGGTGTCTGATTCAAATTCTCTTTTTAGAGCTATAGTTTTGTCTATAGCTTCCTTTGACGTTTTGCAACTCGGTGTGGGAAAGTCAATGATTCCTTCACCTATAACGCCTCTCATTCCTACTTCCAAAGCCGCTTTTGCGACTTCCTCTTCAAAGAAGTACATGTCAAAAAAACATCCTGTACCGCACCGTACCATCTCCAACATGGATAACTTTGAGAAAAGATACACCATCTCCCTTGTTACGTACTCTTTTTCAAGTGGAAAGATATGTTTTGTCAGCCATTCGTTTAGTGGTAGGTCGTCTGCTATACCTCTAAACAGGCTCATGGCTAGATGAGTGTGGGCATTGCAGAATGTTGGTGTTATTAGGCAGTTTTTTGCATTTATGATTTCCTCTGCTTCTCCTTCTATGTTTTTTTCGATCCTTGAAATGGTATTCCCTTTTATAAGTATATCGTAACGACCTGGGTTTTCACATAAACAGTAGCCATTCTTGATGAGTATAGAGTTCATGATTATCTCCCTATGAGATTTCGATAAATCTGTTTATCAAGCGTGAGAGTTTAAAACTTGCTCTTCGTGAAACATTAACTATGGATTCAATAGAGACCTTTTCCATGCAGTCGGGTCTGTTTATATTAGTAATTATAGAGATACCGATGCAATCTATCCCCATGTGTCTTATGGCTATTACCTCAGGCACCGAAGACATACCCACGGCATCTGCCCCTATCAGCCTTAGGAATTTTGTTTCAGCTGGTGTTTCAAGAGAGGGACCGGGAATTCCAACATATACTCCCTCTTTGAGCTCTATTCCTATATCAATAGCTGCTTTCTTTAATAGAGCGATATACTCCTTTGAGTACGGCTCGCTCATGTCGGGGAATCATTCTCCTATTTCATCAATGTTGTCTCCCTTTAGTGGGTTTGCTCCCATGAGGTTTATATGATCAACTATGGCCATAAGGTCACCGGGCTGAAATGTAGTCCTAAGCCCACCTGCAGCATTTGTTATTATGAATACATGTGGCTTCAGGAGCCCAAGCACTCTTACCATAAACACCACCTCTTGCATGGAGTATTTCTCGTAGTAGTGTATTCTCCCGTGAGCTATGCATACGTTTTTGCCTTCTGTTCTTACAAACTCAAAAAAACCCTTGTGGGTTTTTGAGCTTGGTATCGGGATGTGTTGAACTTCAGAATATTCAACGCTTTTCTGAGTTGTACCCTGAAGAGAAATTTCTATGCCAGTTCCTGTGATTATAACTACATCTATTTCGCTTATGCCAGCCTTTTTCTGTAGTGATTCCTTTGCTTCAAGAAGTTTTTTGAACATTCCTTCAACCCTTCTCTTCCAGAGTAACCCTTCCTTGTCTGCTTGTCAAGACGGAGTTGAGACATTTTCAAACTGCGACAGTCTTCTAAGAACTTTTAGCTTATCGGAGTACCCTATTTTTGCCTTTGTTACTGCTTCCCTTAATATGTTTATACTCCTATCGTAGAGATCTGTGTTCAGGGGATAGGGATGACCATCTTTACCTCCGTGTGCAAATGAGAACCTGGCTGGATCGCGGAAGCTCGGGGTAGAGCCATATATGATTTCTGAGATAAGTGTTAGCGCCCTCAGAGTCTTTTCACCTACTCCCCTTGTTCCGAGTAGTGATTCAAAATCGTCAGGTGGAGATTCGTGCAGTTTTATAAGTGTGTTTTTCAGTTTCGTCCAATTGATATCTTCCTCTTTTATGTAATGTCTTGATGGCATAGAAAGTGTGAGTATCTTTTTTGTTTCTTTCAGGATTTTATTGGGGTGTTCCTTGGTGAGTTCAACACAACTTGCTCTGACGGGTTTGCTTTCCCTTGCTATGAGGTTGAGCACTTGGTTTTTTCTTTTTACGGTGCAAATGGCACTATGAGGTTCACACACGTATGAGCCAATGTTTTCCCCGAGCCAGTGATACCTTCTTGCGTATTTTCCGATAGGATTCATTCCCTGTTGTATGACACACCACTTTCCGGTTCTAGTAAAGAATATGGAATGGTGGTACAGCGAGTAGCCGTCTTGCAATGCTGTGTTGTCTACTTTGGCAGATATTTTGCTTGCGTATATCAAGCTATCTGCATCTATACCTGTTTTTTCTCCGAATATCTTGAGTTCCAAGGGTGTACTTATGGCTATTTTCCCCTTTCCACCCGCAACGTACATGTCAACCTCTGAGCCTATGTCCTTCAGGGCTTCTTTTAAGGCTCCGCAAACCGTTGTTGTTATTCCACTGCTATGCCAATCAAAACCCATGACACATCCAAGGGCCTGAAACCAGAATGGATCGGATAGTTTTCTTAGTATTTCCTCACTGTTGTATTCAATTCTCAGTATGAGCAGGATTTCACGTCCTAATGTGACCATTCTTTTGAATAGCCATGTTGGTGCTTTACCAGCGTGCAGTGGTAAGGTTGCTGTGCCTGTCTTTTTCATATCTCTATGATCTTAATTTGGTCTCCATTGTCAATCTTTGGTTTTTCAAGATCAACAAGTGCTATTTTTCTTGTTGGACCATATGAGTGTGATGTTAACAATGTGACGCACCTGCCATTGAACGAGATGGTATTTATATCCCTCTGGTGCGCTCTGATGAGTACGGTTGTGCCTATTCTTCTCATGGTATTATAGAAGTAGTGACTTCCGAATGATGGTCTTCCCCATATGTCTCCGAGATACTCTCCTTCTGTTTCGTACAGGTCCCCCCATGTTATTTGTTTCCATTTCTTGTCTCCTGGGATTATGTGGTTTATTTCATCCAGGGAGGCTACGTCTGGGATGACACCGTGGAGTGCAACTATTCCATTGTTCGTTGTAACTGCAAGCGGGAGGCAAGAAAATATTTCACTAAAATCTTTTTTTTCTTTTGGGTTGAGTGATTCCCAGAAGTTAGCAGGAGAAAAAGGGATTAACGGGTAACCCTCGTGGTTTCCAGCTAACAGGAATATTTTTTCGGGAAACTTTCTTTTTGTGTTGAGCAATAACTCTATATTTTCTTTTGAGTTTTCCCCCCTATCAACGTAATCTCCGAGAAAGATAAGTGTATATGGTTCTTTCATGTACCTTGATAGTACTGTTTCTGTTGCATTTATGTCGCCGTGTGTGTCGCCGATGAATACAGCCAATCCCTTAGTTTTGAGTTTTATGAGTTTGCCGTCAGCTTTCAAGATATTCACTATTCTTGTATCCATGTTATTTTACATTCTATCTCCTTGGTTCTTTGTTTTCAATACATGTTGACAATGGTTTGCTGAGAGGATAAAAGTGTTAGCATGTTCGTTTTTGTTTATGGGACACTTTTGAGGGGTTTGGAAAATCATCATGTGCTCAGTGATTCATTCTACGTAGGCCCGGGTATTATCACAGCTAGAATGGTTGATTTGGGTGAATATCCTGGTGCAATTGATGGGCCAGGTGTTGTTGTGGGGGAGGTTTATAACGTCAACAGTAGGGTTATTGCTATTATGGATGAACTAGAGGATTATGAAGAGAAGTATCCTGAGAGTTCATGTTTTATCCGTAAAAATACGGATGTGTGGATGTTTTCTGGTGAGGTTTATGATGCTGTAGAGTGCTACTTCTATAATAAGGAACCTTTGGGCGTGGATATTGTCCATGGGGATTACAGAAGATATAGGTATGAGCTAACTGGGAGGCGCCAGTGGATACTCTGTTATGGTTCAAACATGAATGAGGTCAGGCTTAAAAAGAGAATAGGCAATGTTGGGGATTTTAAAAGGGGGTTTGTGAATGGATTTAAACTTGTTTTTAATAAACGTTCCTCTTCGGGTAAGGATGTCTTTGCCAACTTGGTATATACGGGTGTTGATAAGTGTCCTGCTGTAGTGTTTAAGGTCTCACTAGTTCAGCTTGAAAGGCTTGATGTATACGAAGGGGTGAACAGAGGAGAGTATTTGAGGGTTACTGTTCCTTTCGTGGAGGATTCTGGTAGAGAGACGGTGGTTCAGTGTTATCTTGCCCATCCGGGGAGACTGAGTGCTGATGGTGTTCCACCTGACTGGTATCTGAATCATATAAGAAGAGGATACAAGAGATTCGGTTTTGATGAGAATGCTATAGAGATAGCTGTTCCTCGGGCATGAGTTACGGGGTATATGAAAGGGCATGATTGAAAAGATTATAAAAAAAGTCATACGCTACATAATGTATGTACTTTCGATAATAGTTCTTATAATAATAGTTTGTCACCTTGTGAGACTCGTTCTCAGTCTTGGTATTTTGTTTTCCCTGTCCGGTTCTTCCGATAGAGCCCTTTCCAATGCTGTGGTGTTAATACTCAATCTATTTGTGTTGATAGAGTTTTTCAGGGGGGTACTTTCCTACTTTGAGTTTGATAGAGTGAAGCTCTCTTATATTACTGATGCTACACTTGTGTTTGTGCTCAGAGAGATTATGATAGCTGTGTTTTACCATAGGCTCACCCTTAACAAATCCATTACATATGCTGTTATCATTGTGGTGTTAATGCTTGTGAGAACGCTTTCCATATTGTACCCTCCTAATCTGAGGAAACACCTTGAAAAGCGGTTCAATTGATTGAAAAAACCCTTCTTGTTCATTATAATCGGTTGGAATACGTTTAACAGAGGTGAGTATGAGGTATTCTGAGTATTTCATTTATACGATCAAGGAAGACCAGAAGGAAGCAACCATAAGGAGCCATAATCTCCTGCTGAGAGGGAGTTTTATATGCAAACTGGCCAGTGGTATATACAACTATTTGCCGTTGGGATGGAGGGTGTTGAAGAAGGTTTCTGATATAGTTAGGGAAGAGCTTGATAAGGAAGGGGCGATAGAATTGCTTATGCCTTCTATACAACCGGCTGAGTTGTGGATGGAATCTGGTAGGTGGCAGGAATATGGAAAGGAACTGCTGAGAATAAAGGATAGATCTGGCCGGGATTTTGTGTATGGCCCAACACATGAGGAAGTGGTTACTGATATAGTGAGGAGGTTTGTTAAGAGTTATAAGGAGTTGCCTGTTAACTTGTACCATATACAGACGAAGTTCAGGGATGAGATGAGACCAAGGTTTGGTCTTATGAGGGGACGCGAGTTCATTATGAAAGATGCGTACAGCTTTGATGCGAGCGAGGAGGGGATGAATGAAAGCTATGATAAAATGAGGAGGGCCTATGCTGCCATATTCAGGAGATGCGGATTGGAATTTAGAGTTGTGGAGGCTGATACGGGTACCATAGGTGGAAAGGATTCAGAAGAGTTTATGGTGTTGAGTGATACTGGGGAGGATGAACTTGTATTCTGCGATTCCTGCGAGTATGCAGCCAATGTGGAGAGGGCGATGAGTGTTACTCAAGATGATGCGGGTGAGGTGCGCCTCCTTGAAAAGGTTTATACGCCTGGCAGGAGAACAATTGAAGAGGTTTGTGGGTTTCTGGGGATTGATACTTCATTCTCTGCTAAAGCTTTAGTGTATAAGAACGAAAGGGATAAGCTCTACTGTTTTTTGGTGGAGGGCGACGACTCCCTTAATGAGACGAAGGCTAAGAGGATAACAGGTAGCGTTGAGCTTGTAAAGCTTTCGGATGAGGAAATGGAGGAGTTGGGATTCAGAAGAGGATATATAGGACCCGTCGGCATAAAGAATAGTGAGATAACGTTTGTTTGTGATATTAGGTTGACGAAGAGAAACAGTTTGGTTGTTGGTGCTAATGATGAGGATCATCACTATGTAGGGGCGAAGATTGGCAGAGATTTCCACCCGGATATTATAGCCGATTTGAGGGATGTAAAGGAGGGAGAGATATGTCCGCGGTGTGGGCGCGGTAGATTAAGAAAAACTAGAGGGATAGAGGTTGGTCATATATTTAAGCTAGGTGATAAGTATTCGAGGTCTATGAATGCTACGTTTCTGGATAGGGGCGGCAAGCAGAGGTATTATTTGATGGGTTGCTATGGTATAGGTATAGGGAGAACAGCCCAGGCAGCCGTAGAGCAGTGGAATGATGATGACGGTATAATATGGCCTATTTCTATAGCGCCATTTGAAGTAGAACTTATTTCATTGGATGCCGGTGATGAGAAGATAGTGGAATACTGTGATTCTCTTCATAATGAGCTTGAGAAGGTAGGATTTGAGGTACTCTACGATGATAGGAATGAGAGAGCAGGTGTTAAGTTGAAGGATGCAGATCTTATAGGCATTCCTGTAAGGATCATAGTGGGGAAAAAGAATTTCTCAAATGGTGTTGTTGAAATTTCTCTCAGGAGAGACAGGAAGAGAAAACTTATTGGTAAGGGAAACGTTGTGGATGCTGTGAAAGAGAACTTGGAAAAATTGTATGGGGAGTTAAACCATGAGTGAAGTTGAGGAGCTTAAGAATAGGTTGGAGAAAAAGGAGATTAATGTATGGAACGTGACTAACAGGGATAGTGTATTTGAATTTGCTGAGACCTATAAGACATTTCTCTCTGTATGTAAGACAGAGAGGGAGGTTGTAAGATATGTGGTTAATGAGTTTGGGAGAAGAAAAACGGTGGCAGATTTCATGTTGAACAACAGAGATAAAAGTGTTGCCCTTGTGAGAGTTGGCAAGGGTATTGGCATGAGGCTTATAGCCAGCCATATAGACTCACCAAGAATAGATATTAAGCAAAGTCCTCTGTTTGAAGATATCGGAATCGCTCTGTTTCATACTCATTATTATGGAGGTATAAAGAAGTACCAGTGGCTGAACATACCTGTAGCTATACATGGTATTGTTGTTAAGGGTGGTGGAGAGAAGATTGAGGTGGTTATTGGAGAGGATGATTCAGACCCTGTTTTTGTAATACCGGATTTACTTCCCCATCTGTCGCATAAGGTTATAGATAAGAAGAATGTGAAAGAGGCGTTTGATGGAGATAAGATGAATTTGGTGGTGGGTAGTGTGCCGCTTTGTGACTCTGAAGAAGTTGACTTAGTGAAGCTCAATGTTCTGAAGATGCTCAATGAAAAATATGGAATTGTTGAGGAAGACCTTATTACTGCGGAACTTGAGGTAGTACCTGCTTTGAAGCCGAGAGATTTGGGTTTTGATAGGAGTATGATAGCAGCCTACGGTCAGGATGACAGGATATGTGCTTTCGCTTCGTTGGAAGCGTTTTTCAGCGTTGCTGCTCCTGGGCAGACGACGGTAGTACTGATGGTGGACAAGGAGGAAATAGGCTCTGAGGGTAATACGTCTGCTCAGTCAAGGTTTGTGCATGATATTGCCGTTGAAATACTGAAGAGAAAGGGTATGCCCACTGATAATGCCTCTGTTGGTGAGTTTTTTGTTAATTCTTATGCTCTTTCTGCTGACGTTAATGGGGCTGTTAATCCTATGTACAAGGATGTGCATGAGAAGGACAATGCAAGTTATTTGAATCGTGGTGTTGTGCTTACAAAGTTTACGGGTAGTGGAGGCAAATACTCGGCGAGTGATGCTAATGTTGAATATATGGCACGCATAAGGAGTATCTTTAACGAGGAGGGTATCGTCTGGCAAACGGGCGAACTCGGCAAGGTGGATGAGGGAGGTGGTGGAACAATAGCCAAGTTTATAGCGAATCTTAACATAGAAACTATTGATTGTGGTCCAGCTTTAATATCCATGCATTCTCCCTATGAGGTTTCATCAAAAGCTGATTTATATGAGACGTACAGGGCCTATTGTGCTTTCTTCAAGAGACTCTGAGGTGGATATGCCTCGGTGGTTTATTACTACCATAGGCTTCGTTGCTGCATCGCTGACCACGTTTAGCTTTATGCCTCAGTTTGTCAAGATAGTGAGGTTTAGGAGGACAGACGGCGTTAGTCTGTGGATGATGGTGCAGCTGTTTGTCGGGCTTATTCTATGGAGTGTATATGGTTTTATGAGCGGTGATATTGTGATAATAGTGGCTAATGTAGTAGGTGGTACCATAGTGGGTTTAACCATTATAGCTTACCTTGTATTCAGGGAGAGGTGATGTTTTCCATTGGTACATGGAATGTTAACTCTATTCGTTCGAGGGCATCTCAAGTGTTTGATTTCCTTGGAGAATATAGTGTGGATGTAATGTGTCTCCAGGAGACAAAGGTTGATGATTCTATGTTTCCCACTAGTGAGTTCGAAAAGCTTGGATATAAGGTTGCATTGAACGGTGTGAAAAGGTACAACGGGGTAGCTACTGTTTCAAAAAGCGAAGCTGAGTGTGTGGAAAAGGACTTCATTAACTCCCTCAGGGACAGTGGAAGGCTGTTGCTTACGTGTTTTGGAGATATATTTGTCTTAAATGCTTATTTTCCAAATGGTAGGGAACCCGGTACTAAGCACTTTGAATATAAGCTTGAGTTCATAGACAATCTTAGGAAATTCGTTCAAGAACGTTTTGATCCGCATTCTGACAGAGTAATTTTGGTTGGTGATTTCAATGTTGCCATGGATGAGAACGATGTTTACGATCCGACAAGGATGAACGGTAAGATAGGATTTCATCCGGACGAGAGAATGGCTCTTAAAAGGCTGAAGAACTGGGGGTTTGTGGACGCTTTGAGGGAGTTTACAGACGATAAGGTTTTTAGCTGGTGGGATTACAGGTTTCCAGCTTTCAAGTATAATGTTGGAATGAGGTTGGATTATATTTGGGTATCTGAGACTTTGAAGCCCAGTTTGAGGGAGTGTTTTGTTGATAGGGAGAAAAGGGGGCTTGAGAGACCCTCGGATCATGCTCCTGTTGTTTGTGTATTTGATATGTAAGGGGGGTGTATGTATTATCAGGATGTAATGCTCAAACTTTCTGAGTTCTGGAAATCAAAGGGATGTATTATCCTTCAGCCCTACGATGTTGAATCTGGAGCGGGGACGTTTCATTGGGCTACCACACTAAAATCAGCGGATAGCCATGAGTGGAATGTTGCATATCCTGCGCCCTCAAGAAGACCCACGGATGGTAGATACGGTGAAAACCCTAATAGGTTGCAGCATTACTACCAGTATCAGGTTCTTATGAAACCTTCACCTAAAAATATCCAGGATATGTATCTTGAGAGTCTTGAGTACCTTGGAATAAAGCTGAAAGAGCACGATGTAAGGTTTGTGGAGGACAATTGGGAGTCTCCTACACTGGGAGCATGGGGACTCGGATGGGAGGTGTGGCTTGACGGTATGGAGGTTACCCAGTTTACTTACTTCCAGCAGGTTGGGGGATATGATCTTAAGCCTATACCAGTGGAGATAACATATGGCACTGAAAGGATAGCTATGTACATACAAGGTGTTGACAATGTGTTTAACATGAAATGGAATGAGGATTATACATATGGGGATATTCATAGGGGTGATGAAAGGGAGTACTCTATATACAACTTTGAGGTGGCCAGCGTAGAAATGCTGTTTAGATTATTCTCCATGTATGAGGAGGAAGCTAAGCGGTGTATAACCAGGGGACTTGTTAGGCCGGCCTATGATTATTGCATGAAGTGTTCCCATGTGTTTAATTTGTTGGATGCCCGTAATGCAATAAGTGTGTCAGAAAGAACCACTTTTATAAAGAGGGTGAGGAGGCTTGTGGCTTCTGTGATAAAGGTGTATGTGGGGGAGAAAAAATGAAAGTACTGTTTGAGCTGTTCACTGAGGAACTACCCACCACGGAGATGGATGGACTCGAGGGCAAGGTAAGGAATGTGCTGGAGGATAAGCTTGGTGCTGCCAATATAGAGCATGGAGATATAGATGTGTTTATCACCCCGAGAAGGATAGGAGTTAGATTTGAATGTGGTGAGTTTACCAAATTGGAGAGCAAGAGAGTGGTTGGTCCTCCAGAATTTGTGGCCTATAAAGAAGGTAGACCGACAAAAGCCCTTTGGGGTTTTCTGAAAAGGTACAACGCTGACATTTCAGATGTAGGCATAAAGGAGACAAAAAAGGGGAGGTATGTTGTCATTACTACTGTATCGGAAAGGGTTCCGGTGAAAGGAATTCTCTGTAGCTTAATGAACAACTTTGTTTGGAGTGTTCCCTTTGAAAGGAAGATGAGATGGGGGAGGGGGGAGTTCCTTTTTGTGAGGCCTATACACAATATAATGATGCTTGTTGATGATTGTTTATTTGAGTGTGATTTTGGTGTGTGTAAAACAGCGAATTTCACTTATGCTCATAGATTTATGGGGTCTGGGAAGGTTTTTCCGACCTTTGATTCGTATGAGAAAGTGCTTGCTGAGGGTTTTGTTGTGGTAAGGGCAGCAAAAAGGCTTTCCATGATACGTGAGCAGCTTTTGTCCTTTAAAAACGAAGGTTTTGATGTGATTGAAGATAGGGAGCTATTGGAGGAGACAGCTAATTTGTGTGAGTTTCCTCATGTGGTTGTGGGTAAGTTTGATGAGGAGTTTTTGAAGCTACCGCGTGAGGTGCTTATTACGTCCATGAAGAATCATCAAAGGTACTTTGCATTTGAAAAAGATGGTGTTTTATGCAATCGCTTTGCCGCGGTGGCGAATATAAGGTTAGACAATATGAAGGACGTGATCTCTGGCTATGAAAGGGTGCTCAGAGCAAGGTTTAGGGATGCTGAGTTTTTTTATGAGGAAGACAAAAAAAAGTCTCTTGAGGATTATGTTAGTGGATTGAAGGAGATGATATTTCATGAGGGTCTTGGAACTCAGTATGATAGGACCAGAAGGCTTGAGGAATTGAGTGGTTTTATGGCTGAAAGATTAGGTGTTCCCAAGGGAAAAGCTATCAGAGCTGCCCACCTGTCAAAAGCTGATCTTCTTACCCAGATGGTGTATGAGTTCCCTGAGCTTCAGGGTGTAATGGGTAGGGAATATGCTTTGCTCTCGGGGGAGGATCCGGAGGTAGCTGAAGCTATATATGAGCAGTATCTGCCGAGGGAGGATGTGGGGGTAAAAACGGATGTAGGTATGGTTTTGTCGCTTGCTGATAAGGTGGATTTGATAAGCGGCGGCTTTGTTATGGATTTGAAACCTACAGGTAACAAGGATCCATACGGTTTAAGAAGGGCAGCCTTGGGGATAATCAGGATACTTATAGATAGAAGGGTGCACTTGAA